>NZ_CP145905.1:0-7500 GCF_036894955.1 Paenibacillus sp. KS-LC4
ATTGTTGTCGCTGATAATCAAGTGATGTTCAAGCTTGGAAATGTACTGTTCTACACGCGTATGCTCGATGGCATGTACCCGGATACTTCCAAGATTATTCCTCAGACCTACAAAACAGAACTTGTCGTCGATACCAAAAATTTAATGGATGCAATCGACCGAGCTTATTTGATGTCGCGTGAAGAGAAAACAAACATTGTTCGTCTGATTACGCTTGATGACAATTCCATTGAAATTTCCTCAAGCTCCACCGAGCTTGGCCGCGTAACAGAGCAAATTGATGCCAAAAAATTTGAAGGCGAGCCGCTTCGCATCTCCTTCAACTCCAAATTCATGCTTGATGTGCTGAAAGTAATTGACAGCGAGCAAATTTTCATCGGCTTTACAGGGGCTATGAGCCCAATTATCATTAAGCCGACTGATCATTCGTATAACATGTACGTCATATTGCCTTACCGGACAACAACGTAGCAGCTTAGCAAGTAGGCTGTCGATAAGAAGGAATAGAGCTCGAGAAGAGAGAGGTGGGCAAGCCACGATGAAGGAAGTTGCCATTCGCACGGAATATATTCCACTGGGACAGTTTCTAAAGCTGTCGGATTGTATATCCACAGGTGGACAAGCTAAATTTTTTCTACAGGAGAACAAGATTACAATTAACGGCGAGACGGATAACAGACGTGGACGCAAGCTGTATGTCGGTGACCGTGTCGAGGTAGAAGGCTTCGGCGTCTTTACTGTTACCGGTTCATAACGATTAGCTAAGGACCGGGAGGGGCAGCAGACGTGTTTCTTAAAAATATTCATTTGCAAAATTACCGCAACTACGGACAGCTTGAGCTGGAGACGAATAACCAGGTCAATCTGTTCGTCGGTCCGAACGCTCAGGGCAAGACAAATTTGCTGGAAGCCATATTTGCGCTGGCCCTCACTAAATCGCACCGTACGTCCAAGGACAAGGAGCTGATTGGCTGGGAAGCGGATTCGGCTCGCCTGCAAGGCACGGTAGATAAGCGCTATGGCACGGCGCAGCTTGAGCTGCTGCTGTCGACACAGGGCAAGAAGGCGAAAATTAATGGGCTCGAGCAGCGTAAGCTGAGCAACTTCATCGGTTCGCTGAATGTAGTCATGTTCGCGCCGGAGGATCTAGAAATTGTAAAAGGCACGCCGGGTGTACGCAGACGGTTTCTGGATATGGAAATCGGTCAGGTGCAGCCCGGTTATTTGCATACCCTTCAGCAATACGGCAAAGTGCTCGTTCAACGGAATAACTACCTGAAGACAGCGTCTCCTAGCTCCATGCAGCAGACGATGCTGGATGTATGGAATACGCAGCTCGCCGAGCTAGGTGTTAAAATTATGAAAAAAAGGGAACACTTCATACATAAACTTCAGCGCTGGGCTGAGCAGATTCATTCTGGCATTACGGCTGGCAGCGAACAGCTCACCATTACCTACCGACCATCGCTTGGCAGCGGAGAGCCGGAAGATGAATCTGTTTTATTTGAGCAATTTATGATAAAGTTAACACAAGTGAAAGATCAGGAGATTCGCAGAGGTATGTCGCTCGTTGGGCCTCATCGCGATGATTTGGCCTTTTTTATTAACGGCAAAGAGGCATCTGTATATGGTTCCCAGGGACAGCAGCGCACAACCGCACTCTCGCTAAAGCTGGCAGAAATTGAGCTGATTGCTGAGGAGATTGGGGAATATCCGCTGCTGCTTCTTGATGATGTTCTGTCTGAGCTTGACCAGCACCGGCAGACGCAGCTCATAGAAACCTTTCAGAGCAAGGTGCAGACGTTCATCACGACAACCGGGCTTGAGAGCGTCAATATTAGCAAGCTGCAGGACGCTTGTATCTATAATGTGCGTGAAGGCCAAGTGACGCGCGGATAAGCGCAAACGATCGGGAGGCGGGGGAGCATGTATATCCATTTGGGCGGCGAGAAAATTATTCGGGCTGCCGAGCTGGTAGCCATTTTCGATATATCCATAGAGCAATCCTCCAAGTTATCCAAGCAGTTCGTTGCAGGCGCCCGCAAGCGCAAGGACGTGGAGACGATTGGCGAAGAGGAGCCGAAATCCATCGTTGTGACGAAGCAGAAAATCTATTATTCGCCAATTTCATCCTCTACCTTGAAGAAGCGAGCTCATCATTTTGTAGCGAATGGCTGACAAGGGCCAGAATAACGTCTAGCAAGAGCAGTTGAGAGGAGCAGTGAGCATTAATGTCTTTGAATCCGCAGCATACGTATGACGAGAGCCAGATTCAGGTGCTAGAGGGACTGGAAGCCGTCCGCAAGCGCCCTGGTATGTATATTGGCTCTACAAGCAGCAAGGGACTCCACCATCTCGTATGGGAAGTTGTCGATAACAGTATCGATGAAGCGCTTGCTGGCTATTGTACACAAATTAATGTGACGATTCATGAAGATAACAGTATTACCGTTATTGATAACGGACGTGGTATCCCTGTCGGCGAGAACGCCAAGCTGAAGAAATCTACGCTTGAAGTCGTTATGACCGTGCTTCATGCCGGTGGTAAATTTGGCGGAGAAGGCTATAAGGTTTCCGGCGGCTTGCACGGGGTTGGTGTTTCCGTCGTCAACGCTTTATCGGAGCATGTAGTCGCAACCGTTAAGCTGAAGGGGAAAATTCACCAGCAGGAATATCGCCGCGGAGCACCGGAATCAGATATTAAGGTCATTGGAGAGACGTCGCTGGAGGATACAGGAACGACGATTCGCTTTAAGCCTGACCCAGAGATTTTTACCGAGACGACGGTTTATGAATACGATATTTTGCAGTCCCGGATTCGGGAGCTTGCATTTCTAAATAAAGGTATCGAAATTTCGCTAACTGATGAGCGTACGGGGATGACTAATACGTTCAGATACGAAGGCGGCCTTAATGAGTTCGTCCAATATTTGAACCGCAACAAGGAAGCGCTCCATGAATCCCCGATTTATGTTGAAGGCTCCAAGGATCATATTCAGGTTGAGTTGGGCCTCCAGTATAACGATGGCTATAGCGAAAATATTTATTCGTTCGCGAATAATATTAATACCCATGAGGGTGGAACGCATGAGTCCGGCTTCAAAAGTGCGCTCACGCGCGTTATCAATGAGTATGCACGCAAAACGAACCTGCTGAAGGACAACGATTCCAACTTCTCCGGCGATGACGTGCGTGAAGGCCTGACTGCAATCATTTCGGTCAAAATCCCTGAGCCGCAATTCGAAGGACAAACGAAGACTAAGCTCGGGAACAGCGAGGTTCGCGGTATCGTCGAATCGCTGCTTGCAGAGAAGCTTCAGGAGTTTCTCGACGAGAACCCGTCTGTATCACGCAAAATTGTCGAAAAAGGTCTGCAAGCCGCTCGGGCACGTGAAGCAGCACGCAAGGCGCGTGAGCTCACGCGCCGTAAGAGTGCGCTTGAGGTTAGCTCGCTTCCAGGTAAGCTGGCGGATTGCTCCTCTAAGGATGCGGCAATCAGCGAGCTGTACATCGTAGAAGGTGACTCCGCTGGCGGCTCGGCTAAGCAAGGTCGTGATCGTCACTTCCAGGCAATATTGCCGCTGCGCGGTAAGATCCTGAACGTTGAGCGCGCAAGACTCGACCGGATTCTTGGCAATGCAGAAATTCGGGCGATTATTACAGCGCTTGGAACGGGTATCAGCGAGGACTTCGATTTAGCGAAGGCACGTTATCACAAGGTCATTATAATGACCGATGCCGACGTTGACGGCGCACATATTCGTACGCTGCTGCTGACGTTCTTCTATCGCTACATGCGCAAAATTCTCGAGGCGGGCTATATTTATATCGCCCAGCCGCCGCTCTATAAAGTTGAGCGCAACAAGGTCATTCGTTATGCTCAGAACGAGAAGGAACGTGATGAAATAATTGCTGAGTTCGGTCAAACCGGCAAAATTAACATCCAGCGCTATAAAGGCTTGGGCGAGATGGATGCTGTCCAGCTGTGGGAGACCACAATGGACCCGGAAAGCCGTTCGATGCTTCAAGTAACGATTGACGATGCGATTGAAGCGGATACGATATTTGATACGTTGATGGGCGATAATGTTGAGCCGCGTCGCAACTTCATCCAGCAATATGCTTTAAGCGTCAAAAATCTCGACATTTAGCTTTACTCTGGTTCGTCAATCGCTCAATTTTTTAAGTAAAGCGGCATAGCTTGCCGCTTTTAAATGATAAATAGCCGTTTCTAGAATGTGTTTTTATACGGAGCCTTGCGCGCAGTATGAGGATACACACTAGCCGCGGCTATTTTCTTTTATACCGGCCATAGGCAACGGCGTAACGATATATTTTCCGAAACACGGATTTGTCGGGAAGCTTGCGGAAAATAAACGGATCAGGGCATGTATTGACCTCTAATATCCATGGACGCAGCCTTGTATCGACGGCAATATCGACACCGATTTCTTTAATGCGCGGATAGGCCTGCTGCAACTGATGAACGATGGATAGGCTTAGCTTGTTCAAACGCTGTCTGTACGCTTGCTGCTCAGTTGCAGACAGATGACCATTCATCAGCTGTTCGAAAGGCATTGGTGTGCCGCCGCTATGGTAGTTGGTGACGATTTTTGCAGGATGGGCGAGACGGCCGATGATGCCCGTTGCCTCCCAGCTGCCTTGCGGATTTTTCTGTACCATCACGCGGATATCAAAGCGCCGCTTCTGATGGCGTAGCAGGAAAATTCCTCTTTGGACGAGGTAGCGCTTGCCTACCTGATAGCGATAAAGGCTGTTATATAACTGGTCGAAGGTAGCGAACGTACGGATGCTGGTTTCAATTTGGTATCGGAAGCCTCGGCCTGGAGCGGCATATTGCTCGACCCGAATGACCCCTTTTCCAAAGGTGCCATTGACGGGTTTGACATAAACCATGCTGTATTGGGCAAGCATAGTGCGCAGACTTTCTTTGCTGAACAGCTCGGTAGCGGGCATGTACTCGCGCAAATGCTCTGAGCGCAGGAGCACCTGCGTCTTAGCCCATTTGCTAGTAACGCGTTGTATAGACAAGCTGGTTTCCCCTTTCTTAAAATCACTGCCTGAGCCTATCGTTTCTTATTCCAGCAGGAGACAGAGTTTAGAATGAGTGGTATAATAAAAGTTGGATTTGTTTAGTTTATGGCGATCGGAGCTTAACGGAATACGGTGTTTAACCTATTTTTCGGCTATGATCGTGGAATTTAGGTTTAGTATCGTCTTATTTGAGAAAGAACTAGAGAGACAATGATGTTTACAGGATTGCAGATAGACGTCAGGGAGGTAAAGCATGGCGGAAGAACAATATTCGCAGATTAAAGACCGTGATATTGGCACGGAAATGCGCGATTCCTTTATGGACTATGCGATGAGTATTATCGTTAGTCGCGCATTGCCTGATGTAAGGGATGGACTCAAGCCTGTTCATCGCCGGATTTTATACGCAATGTCGGAGCTTGGGATGTCACCGGACAAGCCTCACAAAAAATCCGCAAGGATTGTAGGCGAAGTTATCGGTAAGTATCATCCTCATGGTGATTCGGCTGTGTATGAGTCCATGGTGCGTATGGCACAGGATTTCTCAATGAGGTACATGATGGTAGATGGACATGGCAACTTCGGTTCGGTCGATGGCGACATGGCAGCAGCTATGCGTTACACGGAAGCCCGTCTATCGAAGATTGCAATGGAACTGCTGCGTGACCTTAACAAGGAAACCGTGAATTTCATTCCGAACTATGACGGTGAAGAGAAGGAGCCTGCGGTATTGCCGGCGCGTTTTCCTAACTTGCTAGTCAATGGTGTAACAGGGATAGCTGTAGGTATGGCCACGAATATTCCTCCGCACAATTTGGGGGAAGTTATTGACGGTGTACAGGCGCTTATTGCTAATCCTGACATTACTCCGCTGGAATTAATCGATTATGTTAAAGGTCCCGATTTCCCAACAGCAGGTATTGTTATGGGGCTAAGCGGCATTCGCCAAGCTTATTTGACAGGCCGTGGAACGGTGACCATGCGGGCGCGCGCGACAATTGAAGAGAATGGCAACAAGGCGCGTATTATCGTGTATGAGCTGCCTTATCAAGTAAATAAAGCCCGTCTCGTTGAGAAAATTGCTGAGCTCGTTCGGGAGAAGAAGATTGACGGCATTACAGATTTGCGTGATGAGTCTGATCGTAATGGTATGCGGGTCGTGATCGAGCTTCGCCGTGATGTCAATCCTAGCGTTGTGCTCAACAACTTGTATAAACAGACGCAAATGCAGTCTAACTTCGGCATCAATATGCTAGCTCTTGTGAATGGCGAGCCGAAGACGTTGAATTTGCGCGAAGTGCTCTATCATTACCTACAGCATCAAATCGAGGTTATTCGTCGTCGTACGGAATACGATTTGAAGAAGGCCGAAGCTCGTGCTCATATTTTAGAGGGCTACCGAATTGCGCTGGATCATCTGGATGAGGTTATTGCGTTAATCCGCGGTTCCCAAACAGCAGAAATAGCACGTGAAGGCTTGATCTCCCGATTTGACCTGAGCCATGAGCAGGCGCAGGCGATTCTCGATATGCGTTTGCAGCGCCTGACAGGTCTGGAACGCGATAAGATTGAAGCAGAATATACAGAGCTTCTTCAAAAAATTGCTGAGTTTAAAGCGATTCTTGCTGATGAGCAGCTTGTACTAGCTATTATTAGCACAGAGCTCAATGAGATTAGAGATCGTTTTAGCGATGATCGTCGTACGGAAATTACTGCTAGTGATGAGGAAATACTGGATGAGGATTTAATTCCTCGCGAGGATGTTATTATTTCCATTACGCACAGCGGTTACATTAAGCGTTTGCCAGTTACGACTTATCGGAGCCAGAAGCGGGGCGGCAAAGGTGTCGTAGGTATGGATACGAAGGACAATGACTTCGTTGAGCATCTTTTTGTATCCAATACACATCATTACCTGCTCTTCTTTACGAATAAGGGCAAGGTGTACAAGCTGAAAGCTTACGAGATTCCTGATCTCAGCCGGACAGCACGCGGTACGCCGATTATTAACTTGATTCAAATCGAGCAGGGCGAGACGATTAATGCGGTTATTCCTGTACAGGATTTTGATCCAAATCACTATCTGTTCTTCGCAACCCGTCAAGGTGTCGTGAAGAAAACGCCTCTCGATGACTATATCAACATTCGCAAGGTCGGTCTCATTGCTATCTCACTGCGTGAAGACGATGATCTGATTGGCGTTAAGCTGACAGACGGTCAACAGGAGATTGTTATGGGAACGGCAGAGGGCATGTCGATTCGTTTCTCTGAAAATGACGTGCGCTCTATGGGCCGATCCGCCACAGGCGTGAAGGGTATTCAGCTTGATGATAGTGATGCTGTTATTGATATGGATATCGTCATGAATGATAATGATGTGCTGATCGTTACGTCCAAGGGCTATGGCAAACGGACGCCAATGAGCGAATATCGCATTCAAAACCG
>NZ_CP145905.1:12500-120000 GCF_036894955.1 Paenibacillus sp. KS-LC4
AGCTAAGGTCCCCAAGTGTGTGTTAAGTGGGAAAGGATGTGGAGTTGCAAAGACAACCAGGATGTTGGCTTAGAAGCAGCCACCATTTAAAGAGTGCGTAATAGCTCACTGGTCGAGTGACTCTGCGCCGAAAATGTAACGGGGCTAAACACACCACCGAAGCTATGACATGTACCGAATGGTACTTGGGTAGGGGAGCGTTGAATATAGGTTGAAGGTATACCGTAAGGAGTGCTGGACTGTATTCAAGTGAGAATGCCGGTATGAGTAACGAAAAGACAAGTGAGAATCTTGTCCGCCGAAAGCCTAAGGGTTCCTGAGGAAGGCTCGTCCACTCAGGGTAAGTCGGGACCTAACGCGAGGCCGAAAGGCGTAGTGGAAGGACAACAGGTTCAAATTCCTGTACCACCGTAAACCGTTATGAGCAATGGGATGACGCAGAAGGGCAGTGACGCGGACTGATGGAATAGTCCGTCCAAGCAGTGAGGCTGATGAGTAGGCAAATCCGCTCATCATAAGGCTGGGCTGTGATGGGGAGCGAAAATTACAGTAGCGAAGGTCATGCACTCCGGCTGCCGAGAAAAGTCTCTAGCCAGGTGAAGGTGCCCGTACCGCAAACCGACACAGGTAGGCGAGCAGAGCATGCTAAGGCGCGCGGAAGAACTCTCGTTAAGGAACTCGGCAAAATGACCCCGTAACTTCGGGAGAAGGGGTACCTCGGTAGGGTGAATAGCCCGAGGGGGTCGCAGTGAAAAGGCCCAAGCGACTGTTTAGCAAAAACACAGGTCTGTGCGAAGCCGTAAGGCGAAGTATACGGGCTGACGCCTGCCCGGTGCTGGAAGGTTAAGGGGAGCGGTTAGGGGTAACCCGAAGCTGTGAACCGAAGCCCCAGTAAACGGCGGCCGTAACTATAACGGTCCTAAGGTAGCGAAATTCCTTGTCAGGTAAATTCTGACCCGCACGAATGGCGTAACGACTTGGGCGCTGTCTCAACGAGAGATCCGGTGAAATTTTAATACCTGTGAAGATGCAGGTTACCCGCGACAAGACGGAAAGACCCCATGGAGCTTTACTGTAACTTGATATTGAACTTTGGTACGATCTGTACAGGATAGGTGGGAGCCTAAGAAGCATGAGCGCCAGCTTGTGTGGAGGCGACGTTGGGATACCACCCTGATCGTATCGGAGTTCTAACCTAGGACCATGAAACTGGTTCGGGGACCGTGTCAGGTGGACAGTTTGACTGGGGCGGTCGCCTCCTAAAATGTAACGGAGGCGCCCAAAGGTTCCCTCAGAATGGTTGGAAATCATTCGGAGAGTGCAAAGGCATAAGGGAGCTTGACTGCGAGACCAACAAGTCGAGCAGGGACGAAAGTCGGGCTTAGTGATCCGGTGGTACCGAATGGAAGGGCCATCGCTCAACGGATAAAAGCTACCCTGGGGATAACAGGCTTATCTCCCCCAAGAGTCCACATCGACGGGGAGGTTTGGCACCTCGATGTCGGCTCATCGCATCCTGGGGCTGAAGTAGGTCCCAAGGGTTGGGCTGTTCGCCCATTAAAGCGGTACGCGAGCTGGGTTCAGAACGTCGTGAGACAGTTCGGTCCCTATCTGTCGCGGGCGCAGGAAATTTGAGAGGAGCTGTCCTTAGTACGAGAGGACCGGGATGGACGTACCGCTGGTGTACCAGTTGTTCCGCCAGGAGCACCGCTGGGTAGCCAAGTACGGACGGGATAAGCGCTGAAAGCATCTAAGCGCGAAGCCCCCCTCAAGATGAGATTTCCCAATTTAGTAAGACCCCTTGAAGACGACGAGGTTGATAGGTTCGGGGTGGAAGCGCAGCAATGCGTGCAGCTGACGAATACTAATCGGTCGAGGGCTTATCCTAACAATACGCTAAAGTTTCAGAGCTTGTCTTTCGCATCCAGTTTTCAAGGTAGCAATACTTTGATAATCGTTGGATCTTTTCGAAGCTGATTCGAGAAGCAACTCAATGAAAAATACCCGTTTGGTGGCGATGGCGGAGGGGAACCACGCGTTCCCATCCCGAACACGACCGTTAAGCCCTCCAGCGCCGATGGTACTTGGACCGCAGGGTCCTGGGAGAGTAGGACGTCGCCAAGCACGAGAAGCCTGCCGCAGTTTGCGGCAGGTTTTTTGTTTTATTTTTAAACAAAGCCTTATAGTTTAGAGGCTGTGTATACATAAAAAGAAGCTGTTTCTCGGCCAACTATGGCGGAACAGCTTCTTTTTAATGATAATAAGGCTATGAAATAGTAAATTACCTATGGTAATACGAGGCTTCGTATTTTCCGAGCCGGAGAATACCTTCTTTTTTTTGCTTGCGGAAGGTAACGGATAAAAGGAGGCGTGGAACGATGAGCCACAGATGCCAACAGATAATGCTGATCATGAGCGATTCCGAAATCCATGGATACAAGATGCCCGTGCCGCAAAGTCCTATCCAGAACAGCTGGCGATGTACACGGCGGAACAGCTGAAGCTTAATATCGTTAGCAGGCTTAAAGCCAAACCAAGGTGGTGTAATACCCCAGACCCAGCGGCGATCAGCTGCCTCATCCACTCGAATAAAGGTTAGCAGCAAAATAATAAGATGAATGACCTGAATAACTGCAAATCCGAATAACCAGCTGAAAAGTCCATCTCTTCCATACATAATAAGTTGAAAAGCTACGAATATAACAGCAATAAGGATATGGCTTTGGACGAGCTCAGGCCTAATGATTTTGCGTTTAACGAGCTGGTATTGATAAATCGTTGCAGCTTGCTGCTCAGATAATGATTGGCGCATCTTTCTAACATCCCTTCTATAACGTTCAAGCTATTATATATATCGGTTAATTAGAGCTTTCCCGCCATAGCACAGAGCTAATTTTGTATTCACCATCTGGGCTATGGCGGCATACGATATATAAATATTTGAAATGGGCTATGAAACAAGTTTAAAAAGCTAGAATATATGCCATAATAGTAGCTATAGAGTTGCGATGAAAGGCGGGATTCGAATGCTTGAAAATCATCAGCTTCATTGTATTATATGCGGCGAGCATAAAGCCGAAGGTGAAGGAATTCGCATCGTTACTGAATTTATATGCCAATCATGCGAAATGGAAATGGTGCAAACCGATGTTAAAGATGCAAAATATCCGTTCTTTATCCATCAGATGAAGCGAATTTTCGTTGAAAAAAACGCTTGAGCGAACTCTAACTATAGAATTCGCTCTTTTTTTCTTATTCAAATCCTATACAATAGATTTAAGTTTATAGGGAAAGGGACGGCTATTTTTGATGCAACATGTACATGCTCCATTATATGAAATGCTGCTTAAACATACAGATTCACAGCCGGTTAGTTTTCATGTACCTGGGCATCGCTACGGTCAAGCACTTGGAGCGATTAAGACTGAGCGGGAAGGCGAAGGGCTGGAGTCCGATTATATAAAGGAAATGAAAGAAACCTTTGCAGCAATGATGAAGCTGGATGTGACAGAACTGTCCGCTACAGATGATTTGCATCATCCGGAGGGAGCCATTGCCGAAGCGCAACACTTGGCAGCACGCTGCTTTGGGGCGGAGGAAAGCTTTTTTCTAGTGGGAGGGAGCACCTCTGGCAATCTAGCTATGCTGCTGGCTGTATGTGAGCCTGGCGATTATATTCTTGTACAGCGTAACGTGCATAAGTCAGTTATTAACGGTTTGAAGCTGGCGGGCGCCAAAGCGGTTTTTATAATGCCGCAAATGGATGAACGAACAGGAATTGCGACGCAGCCTTCGCTAGCACAGGTGAAGATGACGATGGACCTATACCCGAAGGCGAAAGCTGTATTTCTCAATAATCCGAATTACTATGGGATGAGTGTGAATCTCCAGCCTTATGCTGAAGCGATCCATCAGAGCAACATGCTGCTGCTTGTTGATGAAGCACATGGTGCGCATTACGGCCTGCATCCTGAGCTGCCTGGCTCAGCGATTGCGGCTGGCGCTGATGCCGTCGTGCAGTCCACTCATAAAACGCTCACTGCACTTACAATGGGAGCGATGCTTCATGTGCAGGGAGAGCTCCTTAACCGATCCTCATTAAGGGAGGCCTTAGCTACAATTCAAAGCTCAAGCCCTTCTTTTCCCATTATGGCCTCACTCGATATTTCCCGTGCAATGATAGATGCGGCAGGAGCTGGATGTTTTGAAGCTGCTCTAGCTGCTGCGGCATATTTGCGTATGGCAATAGAAGAGAGCTGTGCCGCAATTGAGATATTAACACCGTATGCGAATACGTTAGTAGTATCTCCTGCATACAATCAATTAGATCCATTGCGAATTGTATTATGGGATCGAACAGGTGCGTTGAGTGGTTTTGAGATATTGAAGCTGCTGGAACAGCAGGGGTGCTGGGCAGAAATGGCGGATACGCGCCATGTCGTTCTTTTGCTGGGGATAGGCATTCAGTTCGCGGATGTGGATCGTCTTGTTCATGCCTGTCAGGCGGTAGAGATGATTATCGCTTCTAAAGGACGGGTAATAGCTGAACAACTGCCTGTAAGAGCTGGGAGCCCGCTGTTTTTACAAAAATCAGTAGAGCCTATTACCTTTTCAAGAGCAAGTATGGGGTCCGTGGTAAGAGTAAAGCTGGAAGAGGCGGTAAATTGTAAGGCGGCAGAGATGGTCGTTCCTTATCCACCAGGCATACCAATTGTATATCCCGGAGAACGGCTGACTTTGGAAATACTGGGCTATATACAGGAGCTTGCAAGCAGTGGTGCGAAGTTCCAAGGAGCGTTAGATCCAGCCATGCAAACCATTGCAATCGTGGAATAAATATGATTAAGCGGCAAAAGCTCGTATACAAGGGAAAGTCGCTTTGTTAAAATGGAAGTAAGCATTACGCTGAAAATTCAGTTTCATAGATTAGGAGTTACGAACCGTTGAATAAGGGGATTTTTATTACAATAGAAGGCGGCGAAGGAGCAGGGAAAACGACACTGATTGAGCAGCTTGCGCATAAGATGCAGCAGCAGGGCAAGGCAGTGTTGACTACTCGTGAGCCGGGAGGCATTCCTATTGCGGAGAAGATTCGATCAGTCATACTGGATCGGAATCATACCGCAATGGATGCCAGAACAGAAGCACTCTTGTATGCGGCTTCAAGACGTCAGCATCTTGTGGAGAAGGTTATGCCTGCACTTACTGCAGGTCAGCTTGTCATTTGTGACCGCTTCGTAGATAGCAGCTTAGCCTATCAGGGTCATGCAAGAGGACTTGGCATGGAGGAGGTGTGGTCGATCAATCAGTTTGCGATTGAAGGGGCGATGCCGCAGCTCACGATCTACATGGATGTGACGCCAGAGGTAGGACTTGCCCGTATTGGACAATCGGATGAGCGTGAGGTTAATCGGCTCGATTTGGAGGAAATCGCTTTTCATGAGCGAGTAAGGGAAGGTTATTTTATATTGCTGGAGAAATTCCCTGAACGAATGGTTCGTGTCGATGCGAATCAAGAGCCGGATAGCGTGCTGAAAGATGTTTTAGCCGCAATTGAAAGCCGAATCTAGCCTTTTTTGCAATTAGACAGAGTTACTTATTTCCGCATAAACGATAACGATTAATGGGAGGAATCAGGATGAAATTAGTCATTGCGATTATTCAGGATAAGGATAGCAACCGCTTGTCGAATGCGCTTGTGACCGAAGGATTTCGGGCAACAAAGCTGGCAAGTACAGGCGGTTTCCTGCGGGCTGGCAATACAAC
Organism: Paenibacillus sp. KS-LC4; assembly: GCF_036894955.1. Classification (NCBI taxonomy): domain Bacteria; kingdom Bacillati; phylum Bacillota; class Bacilli; order Caryophanales; family Paenibacillaceae; genus Paenibacillus; species Paenibacillus sp. KS-LC4. The sequence continues at coordinate 18,267 of NZ_CP145905.1, forward strand.
ATTTATGATTGGTATCGAAGACGAGCGCGTACATGAAGTGTTTCAAGTAATTAAAACCAACTGCAAAGTACGTGATCAGCTAGTTACGCCTGTATCGCCAATCGGCGGCTCAACGGATTCTTATATTCCTTTCCCGGTAGAAGTACAAGTTGGTGGTGCTGCTGTATTCGTCGTTCCGGTAGAACGCTTTGAACATTTCTGATTGGACGTGATAACGGATGAAAATTGATCCAGGCTTTCGTCCGCTTGGGGCGAATCGCGCGAATAACGACCTAGCTTCCAAGCAGCCGCAGATGAAAAGCTTCGGCGATGTTATGGTTCAGCAGGAAGCACAGCGGACACAAGAGCAGTTGCAGCAGAAGCTGCAGGATATTCATAGGCAGGGCGATCATTTATCCAGAGTGATGACGGTGCGCGAATTAAAGCTGTACCGTCAGATGGTAAAGAAATTTCTGGAGGATACCGTTAGGCGCGGCATTGGGCTTAAAGAGCTGAGAGGCTTTGACCGCCGAGGCCGCACGAAGCGCTATAAGCTGCTTGACGAGATTGATGCAGAGCTCGTTAATATGGCCGAAGAGCTGTTGGAGACCGAGGAAGGGCGTATTGAGTTGCTAGCCCGAATTGGTGAAGTGCGTGGCATGCTAATTAATTTATTGTTTTAGGTCGTGTAGGCTACGATCGAGGAAGGAATATTTGAGCTTATGAGCATGGAGCAGCTAGCCGGTCAATGGAAAGCGAAGCGTATTTTACAGCATGCGCTGCAAAGCGGTAAAGTATCGCATGCTTATTTATTTTATGGACCGAAGGGCAGTGGCAGACTGGCGATGGCGGAGGCTTTCGCTAAAGCATTATTCTGTACAAGCGGAGGAGATGATGCCTGTGGGCACTGTCTGGAATGCCGTAAGTTCGATAATAACAATCAGCAGGATATGATTCGAATCGCTCCGGAAGGCCAGTCGATCAAGATTGATCAAATTCGCGAGCTACAGCGGGAGCTTGGACTGCGGGGCAGCGGGTCGAAACGAAAAGTATACATGATTGAGCGAGTAGAGACGATGACGCTTCAAGCGGCGAACAGTCTGCTGAAATTTTTGGAGGAGCCTCTATCCCCTGTTGTAGCGATATTAATAACCGATAATGGACAAGCTGTTCTGCCGACCATTCGTTCGCGCACGCAGTGGGTACCGTTCCTTCCGATGTCTTCCACCGAGATGCTTCAAACGTTAACAAATGAAGGACTGCCCTCCATTCTTGCCCGCGCAGCTGTGCAGCTGAGCTCAGGATTGGACGGTGCTAGGGAAATCATCCAGCAGAATCAGTTTGCAGAAATCCGAAACGTAGTGATACAATTAGGGAAGGACAGTCTGACCCGATTCACCGCGGCAATGATTACCGTTCAGCAGCAGTTCATCAAGAAGGATATTGGTGAAGATCCACAGCTGCTGTTATCTCTGTTTGTATTATGGTTTAAGGACATGATTAAATTTCAGGCCGGAAGGCAAGAAGATATTGTATATATAGATCAGTTGGAATGGATTAGCAAGCATGCATTCAGCCGGCCAGTTGAAGGCTGGGTCACTTGCATGGAGCATACACTCGAAGCAAGCAAGCGTATTCGGTCGAATGTATCTGCTCAACTCGCTTTGGAGCAATTAATGGTAAACTTACAGGAGGGTTAAATCCTTGTATAATGTCGTGGGTGTCCGCTTTAAGAAGGCGGGTAAGATTTATTACTTTGATCCAGCCCTGCATCCTGTTGACAAGGACCAGCATGTCATTGTTGAGACGGCCAGGGGGATCGAGTATGGCAAAGTAGTGGTTGGACAAAAGCAAGTCGGTGAATCGGATGTTGTCCTTCCGTTAAAGCGCGTTATACGAATCGCCAGCGATGTGGATGCGAAGGTAGTAGAAGAGAATCGTTCTGCTGCTCAAGCTGCATTCTCAACCTGTTCAGACAAAATAAAAGACCATCAGCTGAAGATGAAGCTGGTTGATGTCGAATTTACGTTCGATCGCAACAAGATCATTTTTTATTTTACAGCTGAGGGCAGGGTGGATTTTCGCGAGCTTGTGAAGGATTTGGCTAGCGTATTTCGTACCCGGATCGAGCTGCGGCAAATCGGGGTTCGTGACGAGGCGAAGATGCTTGGCGGTATTGGACCATGTGGGCGTATATTATGCTGCTCCTCATGGCTGGGCGATTTCGAGCCAGTGTCCATCAAGATGGCGAAGGATCAGAATTTGTCGCTCAATCCGACAAAAATCTCTGGTTTATGCGGTCGCTTGATGTGCTGCTTGAAATACGAGCATGACAATTATGAAAGCTCTAGAGAAGAGCTTCCAGCCATCGGCAAAATCGTTATCACTTCGCTTGGTGAAGGCAAGGTAACGGGAATCAATGTTGGCTCCAAAACCGTGTACGTGCACTTGTTTGAGGTTGCGGGGAAACCGAAGGAACTTCCGTTAGACGATGTTGTTTTAAAATGATAGCATTAAGAACAATTCATAGCATGTCCAAACGACCAAGCGCAATGCTTACAGCTAAGGTGCAAGACGATGCTTGAAGCTCTGGGGTGGGAACTTGGAGAAAAAAGAGATTTTTGTTCAAATGGATCAGCTTGATAGCCAGATGGGCGAGTTTCATCGCCAGGTTGGGGATCTGAAGCTGCGAGTGAAGGAACTGCTCGAAGAGAATAAGCGATTAAGCATGGAAAACCATCAGCTGCGCAAAATTTTGAAGCGGGAAACGATTCCGCCACAAGTGGAGGAGCCTCTGCCAGTTAAGGCAGCAGGAGCCTCAAAATCAATTGCGGGCAAGACGATGGGGACAAGCACAAAGGTAGAGCAGCAGACAGAAGCAGCCGATCTGTTCACCTCCGCTGAAGATGCAGCTGCATATTCAGTAGGAGAAGGACATGATAATTTGGCTAGACTTTACCATGAAGGCTTCCATATTTGCAATGTCTATTATGGGCATTTGCGGACAGAAGGAGATTGTCTCTTCTGCTTATCCTTCTTAAATAAATAATGCAATCGGTTAACACTATGCCGTCCTTGCTAAGAGGACGGTATCTTTATGTCAAGGGAGCAGTGGGAAAGTCGTGGATGATCAGATTAAGCTGGAGGCCAATGAACGATTGGATGATTTAATGATGGATACCGGACTGCGAATTATTCAGAGCAGAGAGGTATTCAGTTTTTCTACAGATGCGGTGCTGCTTTCCAAATTCGCCAGCATTCCGAAAAAAGGAAGGATCATTGACCTTTGTACAGGAAATGGAGTCATTCCATTGTTATTGACGGGGCGGACGAAAGCGCAAATTGATGCTGTGGAAATTCAGCCTAGACTTGCAGATATGGCTAGGCGGAGCGTTAGCCTGAATGGGCTGGAGCAGCAAATTAACATTGTAGAAGCAGATTTGCGACATTTTGCAGCGAATAAAGCGATTTATGGAACTTATGATGCGGTGACGGTAAACCCGCCGTATATGTCGACTGAAGCAGGCGACTCTAACGAAAACGAGCATTATGCGATTGCCAGGCATGAGGTACATGGTACCTTGCAAGATATTGTTGAAGCATGCTCAAGACTTGTGCGTCCAGCTGGAAAGGTAGCTATGGTGCACCGCCCATCGCGCTTTGTAGAAATTATCGAGACAATGCGTAAGTATAAGCTGGAGCCAAAACGGGTACAGTTCATTCATCCAAACAAAAATGGCGAAGCGAATATGGTGCTTATTGAGGCTATGCGCGATGGAAGACCAGAGCTCAGGCTGCTGCCGCCAATTATGGTATATGATATTTAGCCTAGTGGAAGGCTAGTAGGAGGACTCAATAATGTTTGTGCAAAAAAGCTTTAGCGGGCAGCAGCAAAATGGTGCTGGGACGTTATATCTAGTCGGAACACCAATTGGAAACTTAGAGGATATGACCTTTCGTGCGATCCGCACATTGAAAGAAGTTGACCTTATAGCTGCCGAGGATACGAGACAGACACGAAAGCTTCTTTCCCATTTTGAAATTGCGACACGCCTTGTCAGCTATCACGAACATAATAAGCAAGCCAGTGGCGTTGAGCTTATAAGATTGCTGCAAGAGGGCCAATCCATTGCTCTTGTAAGCGATGCAGGACTGCCTGCTATCTCCGATCCAGGAGCGGATTTAGTCGCTGAGGCGGTCGAGCAGGGTGTTTTCGTCGTTCCGATTCCTGGTGCAAATGCGGCCTTGTCTGCTTTAATTGTATCAGGCTTGCCAACAGAGCGTTTTATGTTCGCGGGATTTCCGCCCCGAGAGAAAAAGTCGCTTGCGAACTGGCTGCGTCAGCTTCAAGGACAGGAAGGCACATTGATGCTGTATGAGTCGCCGCATCGCTTGCGGAAGACGCTGGAGGCCATACTGGAGCATCTGGGAGATCGTCGCATCGCAATGGTGCGGGAGCTGACGAAACGTTTTGAAGAAATGGCGCGTGGAACAGTAACGGAATGTATCGCTTGGATTGAGGAAAATCCGCCTTTAGGAGAGTATTGTCTTATAATAGAAGGAAGTAATTCGGATGAGAATAATGGGGAGCTTGCTGCTGCTTGGTGGGCGGAGCTGAGCATGGAAGAGCATGTGACGCATTATGAGGCGGAGCTTGGACGTAAGGATGCGATTAAAAAAGCGGCTACAGATCGTGGACTATCAAGACGTGATGTTTATAATGAGGTAAACCGCTAGAAAAACAAAAAATAGAGAAAAAAAGACCTTCCTGGCCGGGTTCTAGCGCAGGAAGGCAATAAGGAGTATTAAAAGGTTAGAATTAACTAGTTGAATAAGGTTATTATAACCTATTTTTTTTATTTTGTCACAGGTGAAGGCATTTCTGATAAACAAATGTGACAAACAATTTTTCCTTTGAAGTAAGATACGTTCTCAGCGTTGCCACAGAAGATACAAGCTGGCTCGTATTTCTTCAACATAATGCGCTCGCCGTCTACATAAATCTCTAGTGCATCTTTCTCTCCAATACCAAGCGTGCGGCGAAGCTCAATCGGAATAACAACGCGACCTAATTCATCAACCTTACGGACAATACCTGTGGATTTCATCATAATAATTTGTTTCCCCTCTCATCAAAAAGTGTATTCGTCACTTTTCGACATAGTTTCTCTTTTTATGTCTACTATAATACCAACGTTTCCCATAATAGTCAACTGAAATTATTGAGGTAAATTGCAGGTAACAAGGGAGTTTGACTATATAGTAAGGTCATATTACTCTTACTATAGAATACAACAGGTTCGACATTTTGGAAACTGTTTTGCGACAATCTTCGACATATTTCTTACTTTTTTATGTCGAATCAGAGAACAAAAGGAGTTGATTTGTTGAATGAACCGACAGCTATCGGAAGAAAAAGTTTTTAAGGACCCTGTTCATAAATATATTTATGTGCAGGATCAGACAATATGGGATTTAATCAACACGAAGGAGTTTCAAAGATTAAGGCGTATACGGCAGCTTGGTACCTCTTATCTCACTTTTCATGGTGCTGAGCACAGCCGATTTTCCCACTCCCTCGGTGTGTATGAAATTACGCGAAAGATTATTTCGCAATTCGAGCGCAATGGTTTTCCCGGCTGGCCGCAGGAGGAACGGCTATTGGCGCTTTGCGCAGCCCTGCTTCATGACGTTGGTCATGGGCCATTTTCCCATTCGTTGGAGCAAGTGTTCGATACGCATCACGAGCAGTGGACCTGCAGCATCCTGCTCGAGGATACCGAGATCAATCGTATACTACGAAATGTAGCAGACGACTTTCCTGAACATGTAACTGCTGTTATTAATAAGACATATCCAAATCCAATTGTCAGCGGGCTCATTTCCAGTCAGCTTGATGCGGACCGCATGGACTACTTATTGAGGGATGCTTATTTTACAGGCGTTAATTATGGCAACTTTGATCTGGAGCGTATTTTGCGCGTGCTCCGTCCTATAAATGGAAGGATTGTTGTTAAAGAAAGTGGCATGCACGCCGTAGAGCATTATTTGATGTCGCGCTATCAAATGTATTGGCAAATTTATTTTCACCCGGTGACGAGAAGCTCGGAAATCATCCTTAGACAAATATTTCGTAGAGCGAAGGAGCTTTATGAGGGTGGCTATGCGTTTGACTGGCTGCCGGAGCCGCTGAGACGACTGCTTGACGGTACAATTGCCGTTAAACAATATTTGAAGCTTGATGAGGCGTATTTACAAACGGCCTTCACAGAATGGAGTGAAGAGGGCGATGAATTGCTCTCAGAGCTATGTGATCGTTTTCTGACGCGTCGCCTCTATAAATACATTATGCTGGATAAACCGGATATTAGCCTCTTTAATGAAGTAAGACAACAATTTGCGGCAGTTGGATTGAATCCGGATTATCATATGGAAATTGATTTTCCATTTGATCAACCCTATGATGTGTATCGGCCTGATACGAAAAAAGGGGGAAAGGAGGAAAAAACGCCGATTTTGTTAATGGACGGGTATGAGGCTGTCAGTGAAATTTCCACGAAATCCGACATTATTCGCTCCATCACCGGGCTTCATCAGGGCCAGTCCCATTTGTATTATCCGGAAGATAAGCTGCGTGCTGCTGCAGATCAATTAAGCGATAAAGTACGAAAATTATTTAAAATATAGTATAGAAGGAGCTTGCTCAGCTATGATTTCTTTATTCGACACACACACGCATTTGGACTCCCCGCATTTTGACGAAGATCGCGAGGCCGTTATCGAAAGAGCGCGTGCAGCAGGAGTAGACCTGATGGTTAATATTGGTTTCAATAGAGAAACGATTCCAACTACGCTTGCACTCGCAGAAAAATATGATTTTATATATGCAGCGGTCGGCTGGCATCCCGTTGACAGCATTGACATGCTGCCAGAGGATCTTAACTGGATTGAGGAGCTTTGCTCTAACCCTAAAGTGGTAGCTATCGGCGAAATTGGACTGGATTATCATTGGGATACGTCTCCTAAGGACGTACAGCACCGCGTATTCAGGGAGCAGATTCGCTTGGCAAAAAAGCTAAAAAAACCAATTATTATTCATAATCGCGATGCTCATGAGGACATTGTCAAGCTGTTGAAGGAGGAGGATGCCGCAGCAGTTGGCGGCATTATGCATTGTTTTTCAGGGAGTCCGGAAACGGCTCAAAAATGCCTCGATATGAACTTCTATATTTCGTTTGGGGGACCGCTTACATTCAAAAATGCAAGGGTACCAAAAGAGGTGCTCGCGATGGTCCCGAGTGACCGAATTTTGATCGAAACGGACGCCCCATATTTGACCCCTCATCCCTTCCGAGGGAAGCGAAATGAGACGTCTTATGTGTCGCTTGTTGCGGAAGCGGCAGCAGAAATATTAGGAAAATCGGTGGCCGAAATCGCCAATTTGACAACCGAAAACGGTAAAAAATGTTTTGGAATTAAGTAAAAATGGCTATAAAAGCGAGAATAAGTGACCTTTCCGGCGATAAAACTAATTTTTCATGCTGAAATAGACTCTCTTTTCCGTAAATATCCTAAAATTTCGCTTAAATCGGTTTTTATCTGATCTTTACAATTAGGCTCCGATGAAGGTATGATTCATTTCAGAGCTTTAAATTTTTGTATTGGATTTCCAGTTTGCGCTTAATCTTCGAACTTTGGAGAGCGGGGGAACCAGGCACGTTGCTGTGAGGAAATTGCGGATCACATTGCACGCGCACTTGAATTTCTTCTAGGGGTGAATTTGGCGGGGATTGCCATGAGCATTCTTCCGACGATAGGGCAGCTCTCTTGCCCGAACCCGACAGCTAACCTCGTAAGCGTTTATAGAGAGTGATCAACCTCGTGCATTCACCTTTCCTGAATAGTCTATTCGACATTCCCAGGAAGCCACGAAACAGATCCTCTGTCGACGGGCTTTCTTTTTATTTTTGAATATTGGGTAAATCGTCGTCATAGGGTAAATCTAGGAGGTTGCAGAGGAAATATACTGGAGCGTGCTAGAAGCACGCCAATATACTATAGTCGCGTCAATGGTATCATGCGTAATTCGACGGCGGGGCTATGAAGGAGGACCGATGAAGTGGGCATTATTCAAGCAAGTGAGACCCATGGGAAACGATCATCCAGCATGTCTTTCGCATTGCGATGGAAGCGTGAAAACTTGCGTTTGATTCTTTTGAGTACTACGATCTCAATCGCTATGACTTTCATGTTTTTGGTGTTGTTGTACGGATCGGCTGACAAAAGCGTATCCGTAGTAGTGAATGGACAAGAAACTGTTGTTTCAACGAAACAATGGGTCCTGCAACGCCTACTGGATGAACAAGCTATTACAATTGGCCCGCATGACGAGGTATCTGTACCTCTGAATACGGCTGTAAAGGATGGGGACCGCTTTGAGGTTAAGCATGCGGTACCGCTACTTGTAAAAGCTGATGGCAAGACATCAACGGTGTACACGACAGAGAAAACCGTGCAGGCAGCGATAAAGAAATTAAATATTCCTGTTGAAGATGATGATAAAGTATTACCTTCGCTTGGCTCGGGTGTCAGCGCAGATATGACCGTAACGGTCATTCGCGTCGATACGAAGCTAGGCAAGTCGTCCAGCACAACACCGTTCACCATTGTGAAGAAGGAAGATCCGAACCTGGAAGTAGGCAAGGAGAAGATTGTGCAGACGGGCAAAGAAGGCGTCGTAACGATCAAAATTGAGAAGCAGTTTGAAGATGGCGTGCTTGTCTCCAAGAAAGTGGTAGACAAGGTAGTCGAATCGGCTGCGGTTAATCAGGTCGTTGCAATCGGTACGAAAAAGCCGGAGCCTAAGGTTACTGTGCTGTCCACAGCGACAACCAGCAACAATGTAACGGTAGACGGCACTACGCTCAAATCCAAAAAAGTGCTTAGCAACGTCACATTGACCGCTTATTCAGCTGGAGTAGCTTCGACGGGCAAGAGCGAAGGCCACCCTGATTATGGTATTACGGCCTCTGGTGCTAAAGTTTCGGAAGGACGGACGATTGCCGTTGACCCGGATGTTATTCCACTCGGTTGGTGGGTGTACATCGAGGGCATAGGATTCCGCCGCGCTGAAGATACCGGAAGTGCGATCAAGGGTAGTAAGATTGATGTGTATTTTGACAGTGAAAAGCAAGCTAATCAATTCGGGAAGAAAAAAGGTTTTACCGTCTATGTGATTGGTCCTAATAAGCCATCTCTTAGCTGATTAGCGTCAGTTCTTTATGGAAATACAACGATTCATAAGTTTCACATTTATCATTAGGCTTATATTTCTCGGAGAGAAACGCGCTGCGCCGCCTGAGGAAGGTGACCGCCGTTTCACTTTGATTGTGCTCTAGTTTATCGCAATCATAAGCTAAATATGACAGGTTACGGAAGAGGCCTTGCCTCTTCTTTTTGTTTGCGTAGGATTCGCTTGAATCGTTAATTGGGGGTATAATATAACAGACGTAAATGAGCGGGTTGTTGTTGCAGCAATCGCCCATTTTTTTGAAATATAAGCATGTATAAGTTTCCCTTTGTGAAAGGATTGTTCGATGTGATCAAGGAAATGATTGTAGTAGAAGGCAAAGAGGATACGGTAGCGATTAAGCGGGCCGTTGAAGCCGATACGATCGAGACGAATGGATCGGCCATTGGCGAGGATGTGCTGCGGCGCATTGCGCTGGCACAGGAGCGCCGTGGCGTTATTATATTTACAGATCCGGACCATGCAGGAGAGCGCATTCGCAAAATTGTCGCTCAGCGCGTGCCGGGCTGCAAGCATGCTTTCTTACCGCAGGAGCTAGCCTCCTATAAAGGGGATATCGGCATTGAGAATGCGGCTCCTGATGCGATCAGGCAGGCGCTCTCGGAGCTGCGGACAGAAACGGCTGCAAGCGTGGGGAGCATTACTTGGGATGATTTGATGGCGGCTGGCCTAATCGTGCATGAGGAAGCGGCGAAACGGCGGCTGGTTATGGGCAAGCTGCTGGGCATCGGCTACGCTAACGGGAAGCAGTTCTATAAGCGCTGCACAAGCTTCTGCATTACGCGCGAGGAGTTTGACAAGGCGCTGCAAGCCATGGAACAACAGGAACAGGGGTGACGAGGGCGTATGACGGAACAACAGAGCTTGAATAAAGGCGCGGTTAAGAACGCAGAGGTAGCCACGCCTAAACGGACGAAGGAAATCATTGCGAAGTACGGCTTTTCCTTTAAAAAGAGCTTGGGACAAAACTTTCTCATTGACCAAAATATTTTAAACAATATTGTCAGTGCAGCTGAGCTTGACGAAACGAAAGGCGCGCTGGAAATCGGCCCAGGTATCGGAGCGTTGACGCAGCGCCTTGCGGCAGTTGCGGGTACCGTAACCGCTGTTGAAATCGACAATCGGCTGATTCCAATTTTGCATGATATTTTTGAAAACGAGGCAAATGTGGGCATCGTGCACGGCGATGTGCTCAAGCTAGACCTGAAGCAGTTGTTCGATGAGCGTTTCAGCGGCGTAACGGGTGTTAGCGTCGTGGCGAACCTGCCTTATTACGTGACGACCCCGATTCTGATGAAGCTGCTGGAGGAGCGCCTGCCGCTGGAAAATATCGTCGTCATGATCCAGAAGGAAGTTGCACAGCGGATGGCGGCGAAGCCAGGCGGCAAGGAATATGGCAGCCTAAGCGTGGCTGTGCAGTATTATTGCGAGCCGAAGCTTGTATGTACGGTTCCGCATACCGTGTTCATACCTCAGCCGAATGTAGACTCGGCGGTTATCAAGCTTGCGCTGCGGGATAAGCCGGCTGTTGATGTGCCCGATGAGGCACATTTCTTCCGCATTGTGCAGGCGAGCTTCGCACAGCGCCGCAAGACGCTTTATAACAATTTGACGGCACTTGTGGGCAAAGAACAGCGGGAGGCGCTGACAACGCTGCTGCAGGGGCTTGCAATCGATCCTGCGCGGCGGGGTGAAACGCTGTCGTTAGAGGAATTCGCCAAAATTAGCCGCGCATTTTTGGAAGCGGGCTGGAGAGGCTAAATAAAGATGGGCGCCGCCGGGCAATTGCCTCGGGGCGCCCGTTTGATTTTTCCGCACACTACACGCCATTTGCCCATAGGATAGACGAAGAGGTGATTTACCTATGGAGCAAGGGGAGCTGGTCGTCCGCAAATCGTATGGCGGTGACGTGCTATTCCGCGTAGAAGCTGTTCGAACGGATCATGCCCTGTTGAAAGGCACGGATTACCGTTTGCTTGCGGATGCGCCGATTCCTGATTTATCGGTTGTTCGCGATCCAAAGAAAGAAAAAGCTACGCAGCTGGTTCGAGTGAAAGTAAACGACTCGCTCAGCCGCATACGTCAGCAGCATGAGCAAATGGCCGTTCAGGTGAAGGCGGATATTCGGCATGCGATGCCACAAAGCCAGCCTTTCTTTGAGGTGCCCGGCAAAGTGCTGCATTTGGATGGCGACGGCAATTATTTGCGTAAAAGCATGCAGCTGTACCAGACGATGAATGTGCCGGCTCATGGCGTGCATGCGCATGAGTCACAGATGGCTGATTTGCTTTACCGGCTGCTGCCTCAAGTGAAGCCGGATATTGTGGTCATTACAGGGCATGATGGCGTGCTGAAAACAAGGCTGGAGGCAGATCTGCACAGCCTGAGCAGCTATAAAAACTCGCAGAGCTTCTATAACGCAGTTCGCGTAGCACGGGAGTATGAGAAGAATCGCGACGGTCTTGTCGTCATTGCAGGAGCGTGCCAGTCGCACTTTGAAGCGCTGCTGCAAGCCGGATCGAACTTTGCTAGCTCGCCCGGGAGAATTTTGATTCATGCGTTAGACCCGGTATACATTGCAATCAAAGCAAGCTATACGTCCATACGCGATACCATTAACCTGGCAGATGTCATTCATGGCACGATCAGCGGTATTGATGGCGTAGGCGGCATTGAGACGCTCGGAAGGTACCGCATTGGCTTGCCAAAGCCTAAATTGAAGGCAGCTGAGTCATCCTTGCAAAGCATTTCTTAACAATTAGCCGAGTGCAGTTGAGACTCGCAACCGTTCTCGGCTCCTTTGATTTTATAATTTTTCGAAAAATTATTCATGGAATGATAAAAATGGATGAAAACACCGTTGACAATTAAATCGGTTGACTGATATAATATTTTGCCTTGTTTGACAACCCCTCCCCCTTTTGTTATAATGGACAAGGAAAGAGGTGGTAGTGGACAATGGCAAAAAATGCCCTACTGGATATAAAACGCAATTTGGAAGCTCATGTGGGCTCCAAGATTCGTCTGCGAGCAAATGGCGGTCGTCGTAAGACCGTTGAGCGCACCGGTGTGTTGGAAGAAACCTACCCTTCTGTTTTCATTGTTAAACTGGATCAGGAATCGCAGTCATTCAAGCGTGTTTCCTACAGTTATGCGGATATACTGACGGAGTCGGTGGAAGTGACCGTATGCAATGATGAAGGTCAAGTCCGAATTACCCAGACATAACATTAGATCTATAGATGCCGATAGGCTATACTAAACGCGGAGACGATAGTTCTTCGCGTTTTTTTTCATTTTTCAAGCTGGAATCGTTCGGTTGGTGGTCATGCGTATAGGGCGGCTGGGTTGTCGCATACTAAGGGGGCGTAACCAATTCAGCCAATAAGGGGGGCCTCACGCATGAGCCGCAGAAGACGCAGTGTAATGTCCGAGGAATTGAAGTATGAGCTGGCGAAGGATTTAGGTTTTTATGATACGGTGCAAAAGGAAGGCTGGGGCGGCATTCGCGCCAAAGATGCTGGCAATATGGTAAAGCGGGCGATCCAGATGGCCGAGCAAGCCGCGGCAAATGGAATGAATCGGCCTTAACTGGGTATCTGGAATGCAACGAAGAAACGCAAATAATCGGCTAAGAGTTGCCGCTCTGCATATAAGCGGCAGGACTCTTAGCTTTTCTTCTGCCCGTTTGCTATAATATTGGATAAGTTAATGATAGGAACGGGAGAGCTTAGGATGAAAATTTATGAAAAAGCTCCGGCTAAAATCAATTTGTTGCTCGATGTGCTTCGTAAGCGTGAAGATGGCTTCCACGAGGTCGAGATGATCATGACGATGGTAGACCTTGCAGATCGTCTCGAAATGCAGGAGCTGCCGCGCGACACGATTATTATATCGAGCCAGGCCGGCTACATACCTTTAGATGAGAAGAACCTGGCGTTTCAGGCAGCGCGGCTTATTAAAGACCGCTATGATGTGCGTAAAGGTGTATATATTCATTTGGACAAAAAGATTCCGGTTGCCGCTGGCCTTGCCGGCGGCAGCAGTGATGCGGCAGCAGCCCTTAGAGGGCTGAACAGGCTGTGGCAGTTAAATATCCCTGAGCAGGAGCTGTGCACGCTTGGTGCGGAGCTTGGCTCGGACGTCCCGTTCTGCGTAACCGGCGGGACTGCCATCGCTACCGGACGCGGGGAGCGTCTGGAGCCGATTGAGAGTCCGCCGCAGTGCTGGGTCGTCCTTGCGAAGCCCCCCATTAATGTTTCCACCGCAGACGTGTACGGCAAGTTTCGGGTAGCGGGCATTGACCAGCATCCGTCTGCTGCCGACATGGTGTCAGCTATTCAGCGCGGCTCCTTCGCCGATGTGTGCGGGGGACTTGGCAATGTGCTGGAATCGGTAACGCTTGATCTATATCCGGAGGTGCGCCAGCTCAAGGAGAGCATGATTCGTCTCGGAGCGGATGGCGTGTTAATGTCAGGCAGCGGGCCGACGGTATTCGGGTTAGTATCGAAAGAAGGCAAGCTTCCACGTATTTATAATGGTCTGCGCGGCTTTTGCAAGGAAGTTTACGTGGTAAGAATGCTAACATAAAAGTGACGTTTCCCTTGCTAAAATCCGTATAAAAATGTTATATTAACATTATAATATTCGGATTTTAGCAGGGGGAGAATTCCTTGAAAAAGTTAAAACGCAGCGCAAGACTGGTAGAGATGACGCAATACCTGCTAAGTCGCCCACATACGTTAATCTCGTTGACAGCTTTTGCGGATCGCTATCAGTCAGCCAAATCATCCATTAGCGAGGATCTGGCGATCATTAAAGAAGTATTTGAAGAAGAGGGCATTGGCGAGCTTAACACCCTTGCGGGCGCCGCAGGCGGCGTAAAATTCGCACCGAAGATGCATGCCTCTGATGCACTGGGCATTATGAATAATATTTGCCGTCAGCTGGAGCAGCCTGAACGGGTGCTCCCTGGCGGTTATTTGTATATGACGGACATGCTCGGCCAGCCTGAGCTGCTGGCTGATATCGGCCGCATGTTTGCGACCGCTTTTGCCGCTAGGAAAATTGATGTCATTATGACGGTAGAGACGAAGGGTATTCCGCTTGCTTACGCAACCGCTGCCTGTCTGAATTTGCCTGTCGTTATCGTACGTCGAGATAATAAGGTGACGGAAGGCTCTGCGGTTAGCATTAATTACGTCTCCGGCTCTAATAAACGCATTCAGACGATGTCGCTTGCTAGGCGCGCACTTAAGGAGCAGTCCCGCGTGCTTATTATTGATGACTTCATGAAAGCAGGCGGCACCATTCAAGGGATGATGGATCTGCTCTTTGAATTCAAGGCGACGGTTGCTGGAGTTGGCGTATTTGTAGAATCGGGCGAGGTGGAGCTTGAGGAACGACTGCTTGAAGATTATGTGTCGCTTGCTAAGCTGGCGGCTGTAGATTTGAAGACCAAGCAGACGACGGTCATACCAGGCAATTATTTTCGCACAGAATAACGAGTATAATTAAAGAAGGGTTGGAATAAATGATGTCTCAGCATTTAGAACCGAAGGTTATTGCAACAGATAAGGCGCCTGCCGCTATCGGACCTTATTCACAAGCGATTCAGCTTGGAGGACTTCTTTTTACATCGGGGCAAATTCCACTTAACGCGGCTGGCGAGCTTGTGACAGGCGATATTACAGTGCAGGCGAACCAAGTGTTTCGCAATCTGGAGGCTGTGCTTGCCGAAGCGGGAGCGACACTGCAAAATGTAGTGAAAGCAACCGTCTTTATGAAGGACATGAACCAGTTTGTGGCGATGAATGAGGTGTATGCTTCTTACTTTGGCGACCACAAACCAGCACGTTCGGCAGTAGAAGTAGCAAGGCTTCCGAAGGATGTTTTTGTCGAAATTGAAGTGATTGCAGCGATTCCTGTCGAATAGAGTCAGATAAAATTCAAATAGAAAATTTTTTTTAAAATATGCACTTTTTTTCCAAAATAGGAGAAGGAATTGGCACAAAAATGTGGAATATTACACCAAGTCCCAGATAGGCAAAGGTGGTGAACACAAGTGCAAATTACTGATGTAAGACTCCGCCGTGTCAATTCGGAAGGTCGCATGAAGGCTATTGCTTCCATCACGATTGACAACGAATTCGTCGTTCACGATATCCGTGTAATCGACGGAAACAATGGAATGTTTGTTGCAATGCCGAGCAAGCGTACCCCCGATGGAGAATTCCGAGATATCGCTCATCCGATTTCTTCGACCACTCGGGAGAAAATTCAAGCTGCCGTACTCGCTGAGTACGAGCGCGCTGCAACGGAAGAAGAAGTGGCCATTGAAGAGGGTGCTTAATAGCAGCTTCGTTAGAGGGCAAAAATCAGTATCCGCATGAGAGGATAGGGGGGCCAAGGGGGCTCCCTTTTCTTTTTGCCCAAGATGGGATATATTCAACTAGACTTTTAACTTGGGAGGAATAGCAATTGAAAGTAATGGCGATTGTGCTTGCAGCAGGTCAAGGCAAGCGGATGAAATCCAAACGATATAAAGTGCTTCACCATGTATGCGGCAAGCCGATGGTAGGCCATGTGCTGGATACGGTGAAACAGGCTGCTAGCGAGCGGACGGTTGTCATCGTTGGGCATGGCGCAGAGACGGTTAAAGCTTATTTGGGCGAGCAGGCGGAATATGTGCTGCAGGAGCAGCAGCTTGGTACGGGCCATGCGGTGCGTCAAGCTGAAGCGCTAATTGGCTCAGAAGACGGCAAAACGATCGTTATTTGCGGCGATACGCCGCTGGTGCGTGCAGAGACGATTCAGGCGATGCTGGCCTTGCAGCAGTCAAGCGGAGCGGCGGCAACGGTGCTGACGGCTTCTTTCGCTGATCCGACAGGCTATGGTCGGATCATTCGCGGCGAGAACGGCGAGGTTGAGAAAATCGTCGAGCAGAAGGATTGCACGCCAGAGGAAGCAGCGACGAAGGAAATCAACACGGGTACGTATGTGTTCGATAACCGCAAGCTGTTCGAGGCGCTTGCCAAGGTAACGAGCAATAATGCCCAAGGCGAGTTTTATTTGACGGATGTCATTGGCATCTTCCGCCAAGCGGGCGAGTCCGTTCAAGGCTATTGTACAGAGGATACGGCGGAAGCGATTGGCATTAATGACCGTGTAGCGCTTGCTGAAGCGGAAGGCTTGATGCGGGCGCGTATTAATCGCAAGCATTTAATTGAAGGCGTTACGATTATTGATACAGCATCGACTTATATAGAAGCAGATGTACAAATTGGTGCCGACACCATTATTTACCCAGGTACAGTGCTTCGCGGCTCTACGGTTATTGGCGAGGACTGCATCATTGGACCAAATGCGGATATTCAGGATTCCGTTATCGGAGATGGCGTCAGCGTTAAATATTCGGTTGTTGCCGAATCAGAAGTTGGCAATAAAAGCTCGGTTGGGCCATACGCGAATTTGCGTCCTGGCTCCAAGCTGGGCGAAGACTGCAAAATCGGCGATTTTGTCGAGCTGAAAAATGCTACGCTTGGCGACGGCAGCAAGGTATCGCATTTGAGCTATGTGGGCGATGCAGTAGTCGGTAAAGATGTGAACATCGGCTGCGGCGCAATAACGGTCAATTACGACGGCTTCAATAAGTCGGTGACGGAAATCGGCGATGGTGCTTTTGTCGGCAGCAACGTTAATTTGATTGCTCCTGTGAAGATTGGCGACGGTGCTTTTGTCGTTGCTGGCTCGACGATTACAAAGGATGTGCCAGCAGGCGATTTAGCGGTTGCGCGCGCCCGTCAGGAGAATAAGGAAGGCTACGCCGAGAAGATTCGTACTCGTGCGAAAGCGAAGAAGGAAAAGAGCAAAAAGGATAAGAGCAAGAAGGACTGATGCTCCCATCCATCCTTCCTTTTTTCCATATCGAAGAAAGGGATTGCCGTTCAGGTTTGTTTATTTTTTGGCTCATTAGGGTAAAGCTATATGGAATATCACTTTTCTAGGAGGTTTCCATGATGTCTAACTCGATGATTGCCGAAACAAGAGCTGCTCTTACAAACGGTGAGCTGCGCTCCCTGAGACAGCGGGGCAAAGTGCCTGCCGTCGTATATGGCAAACAGTTGTCCCAATCTACAGCTGTCTTGCTTGAAGAGAAAGAATTGCTGGCTTTGCTCCGTTCGCATCCAAAGGCCGTACTGGAACTGAATATTCCATCCCATGGGAAAAAGCCGGTTATGATAACGGAGGTGCAGCGTGATCCCGTATCGCGCCAAGTGCTGCATGTGGATTTTCATCAAATTAACATGAATGAAGAAGTGAAAACGCAGGTTCGTATCGACTTTCTAGGTGAGGCGAACGGGGTGAAGGAAGGCGGCATTTTGCAGGTGATGCTCCATGAGCTTGAGGTGCAGTGCTTGCCGGGCAGCATTCCAGATTCCATTGAGCTAAATGTGGCGGATTTGGAGATGGGCAGTAACCTGCTCGTCAGCGATATCGTAGTGCCAAGCGGTGTGGAAGTGAAGTCCGATCACCAGCAGGTTGTCGTGACCGTGCTAGCTCCTCAGAAGGAAATTTCCGAAGAGGAAGCAGCGGAATCGGCAGCCGAGTCGTTTGCTCAAGAGGTACGCTCAGAGGATGCGAAAGAGGTTAGCAGCAGCTCGTAGCTTGCAGGCTCGCTGGTTGCTCTTAGCTAGCAGCTCGCAGCGCATAGGACAAGCGTGACAGGTCGCTTCTGCTGGATCATGATATAGGTATTGAGGAAATATTGCCATACGATAAAAGCGGCTAGCGGCTCCATGCATTTGCATGGGGCCGCTTTTTGTATGTCCGTTAAGGCAGATGATGCCCTCTAGCGTCAATGCAACGGATGGCAGCGCCTCGCGATGCATACATTGAGATACCGAAATTGAGATGCAAGGAATACTCAGGTACCTTTTTCGAAAAAGGCTCCCGCCTTGAGCTGATCCACGAATTGCTGGAGCCAAGCGTAATATTGTACAGCATGCCGCAGCTTCTGCAAATCCTCCAGGCAGCGCATACGCTCCTCCTCGCTCGTCTTCATGTCCAGAATCAGCTCGCTGAGCAGCGGAATCGTCGATTCGGCCGCTTTTGTCATGACATCCACTTCGTGCTGAAGCTTGGAGGTGAAAAAGTTTTGGAACGTTTTGAAAAAATCGGTCTCCGCCTGATACAGATCCTGCCGCTCCCGCTTCTCTGGCAGCTTCATAATCATTTGCGATGACATTAACGAGCGTACAGCGTAGCTCATATTGCTTTTGCTCATATTCATATGCGCCTTCATCTCATCAAGCGTCATCGGCTTATCCTCGAAAAACATAATGCCATATAATTGCCCGAACGAATAGTTCGCCCCGTATAAATTCATCGTTTGCGCGATTGCGTCAATCATCGTTTGGCGCAAGGCAAGCCGCTGCGTCTCCTGCTCCTCCATATGGTCTGGCATAACCATCCTCCATTTCTCCCGTCTGCCTCTTGTCCATATTATAGCGAACTCTTAGAAATCCAGCTTTATATTTGTATCTTTACAAGAAATTAAGCTGGTGATGACGATGCGTTAATAGTTCTACGACATAATGAGTGTACAATAAATTTTGAATTTATAGATTTTTATTTCGTTAAAACGGCTGAATGGATCATTAATTAAATTTTGATTGAATGGAGAGTTAAGGTGCTGAAACGGACAGAATGGTTGAACGAGTTAAAAGCAGTGCTGTTCACGCTGCCGGCAATGATTCCAATTACGGTCTTTTGGCTGGCGCCGCTGGTGTATGTCTTTTATTTGAGCTTTGTGGAATGGGATTTTATGAGTCCAGATAAGCTGTTCGTCGGCTTGGACAATTATGTATATTTGCTGCAAAATCCTGCCTTCTACCAGTCGCTGAGGGTGACGCTTCTATTCTGCCTTGGCAGTGTGCTGCCTATTATGGCAGGCGGGCTTGGGCTGGCGCTGCTGCTAGGGCGCTCGCTTAAGGGCTCCGCTCTGTATCGAACGCTAGTATTTGCACCTTGGGTAACGCCAACGGTAGCCGTTTCGATTGTATGGTCATGGATATTAGAGCCTAAGGTCGGGCTTGGCAATACGATTCTAGGGGCGATGGGGCTTCCGGCAATTGGTTGGCTGCAAGACCCCAAATGGGCATTGGTCGGGGTGCTGCTGGTCGGCATCTGGAAATCGGTCGGATGGGCGATGATCTTCTACATTGTAGCGCTGCGAAGCGTACCGACGGATATGCTGGAGGCGGCGGGGCTGGATGGAGCAGGTGCTGTTCAAAAATTTCTGCATGTCACGCTTCCGCTTATCTCGCCAACAACGTTTTTCCTGTTCGTTGTACAGACGATTGAGGCGCTGCAAGCTTACGATTCCATTAATGTATTGACGCAGGGTGGTCCCTCAGGCTCGACTCGGACGCTGCTGTATCTGTATTATCAATCGGCCTTCGAATCATTCCAGGTTGGCGAAGCGTCGTTGATTTCTATCGTCATGATCGTCATTTGCGTTCTATTGTCCGCGCTATCCTTCACGGTCAGCCGCAAAATGGTCCATTACAACTAGCTATTAGGGAGGAATTAGGGGTTATGAAGGCTGTTTACCAAGCAGGGCTGGCGCTGCGGCATATTAGCTTGCTGGCTATAGCGCTGGCAATGGCATTTCCATTCTATTGGATGATGACAAGCGCGCTGAAGACAAACGATGAGATTTGGCAGTTTCCGCCGACATTATGGCCGGAGGTGCCGTTATGGAGCAATTATGCGGAGGCGTGGCTTGCAGCACCGTTCGGTCAATACATCGCCAACAGCGTTATCGTGGCGGGTGCCATCGTTATTTTGCAAATGATTAATTCGGCAATGATGGCGTTCGCCTTGACCCATATGAGCTTTCGGTTAAAAGGCTTTTTGACCAGCATGATTATGCTCGGTTACATGATTCCAAGCACAGCGGTGTATTTGCCCAGCTACATGATTTTGTCCAAGCTCCATTTGCTGGATTCATATGCGGGCCTGATTATATCAAACGCGGTCAGCGTCTTCTCGATTTTTCTCATCAGACAGGCCTTTCTGCAAGTGTCGCATGAAATGGTAGAAGCGGGACAAATAGATGGCGCATCGCACAGCCGGATTTTATGGACGATTATGGTGCCGCTAACCCGCGCCTCGTTCGTCGTGCTTGCGCTAATTACGTTTATCTCGCAGTACAACAACTATTTTTGGCCGATGCTGATTACGAAAAATCCCGATCTCCAGCTCGTATCGGCGGGACTGCGCAGCTTCTTCGTGGAAGGGGGTGCTTACGGGCTGAAATGGCCGCTCATTATGGCGGCAAGCTCTTTCACGATTATTCCGCTCTTGCTGCTGTTTTTGTTCGCTCAGCGGACGATTATGCAGAGTGTTAACTTATCTTCTGGCATTAAGGGGTAGCTTTAAGCAAAGAAAATAATAAAAAGTGGAGGAATGGACCATGTTGAAAAAAATGAAATGGATGAGCACGATGTCACTTACCCTTGCAATGGTGACGCTTAGCGCATGTGGACAGACGGCAGGCACACAGACGGGTGAAGCGGGCAGCAGCAGTACGCCTGAGCAATCGGCAGCAGCCTCGGAGGCGCCGAAAGCGCCGGTGCAAATTGAGTTTTGGTACGGCCTTGGCGGCAAGCTGGGCGAAAATGTAGAAGCGACGATTAAAAAATTTAATGAATCGCAAAGCGAGGTCATCGTCAAAGGTGTCGTTCAAGCCGATTACAACGAAACGGAGCAAAAGCTTCAGGCGGCTATTGCAGCGGGACAACCGCCTGCTGCGGTGCTGGCCTCCAATGTGGATTGGGCGGCTAAAGGGTATTTTGAGCCGCTGGATGACTATATCGCCGCATCGCCAGATTTTAAGAAAGAGGACTTTATTCAAACGTTTCTGGAGCAAGGACAAGTAGCGGGCAAGCAGTATTTTATGCCGATGTATGGTACGACTCAGCTCATGTATTATCGCTTGGACACGTTCGAGAAAGCGGGCATCAAGGCGGAGGAGATCAAAACGTGGGAGGACCTTGCGGCAGCAGCTGAGAAAATGGCAGTAAAGGAAGGCGGCAAAACGACCTTCTATGGCTGGGAGCCGATGTGGGGCGCAGACAATATGGTTGATGCGACGTTCAGCAAGGGCGGCAAAATTTTGAGCGACGACGGAAAGACGGTTGTCATTGATTCGCCAGAATGGATCGATACATGGGAATCATTCCGCAAATGGCTGCATGAGGATAAAACGATGGCGATTCACTCCGGTGGACAAGGCTGGGAATACTGGTACAAAACCATTGACGATGTTATGAAGGGTCAAGCGGCAGGCTATACGGGCTCAAGCGGCGATCAAGGCGATTTGGACTTCAGCATCGTTGGCGCTATGCAGCAGCCGGGCTGGGAAGGCGTAGGAGAGGGCAAGCCAGTGGCTCGCGCAGTTATGGCTGGCGTTCCTGCTAAAGCGAAGGAAGAGCAGAAGGAAGCGGCTTTTAAATGGCTGTCATTCTTTACGAAAAGCGAAAACACAGCATCGTGGTCGATGAACACAGGCTATATCGCGGTACGTCTATCTGCACAGGATGATCCGGCGTTCAAGGCGTTCAGCGAGACGAACCCGCAAATTAAAGTGCCGTTGCAGCAGGCGTCGCATGCCTCAAAGCCGTTCCTTGATCCGACTGGCGGCAAAATCACTGATGCGTTGACCGTTGCAGCTGATCAGGTGCAAATCGAAAATATTCCTGCCGAGCAGGCGCTGAAGCAGGCGAAGGAAACCGCGCAGCGTGAGCTGGATAAAGCGCTGAAGGGTAAATAAGCGATGATGAATCGTTTAGGTGAAAATAAACAGCGTACAATGGCTAGTCTTAAGGTTGACGACGGCAAGCCCTGTGACGTTGAAGCCATTCTTTTTGATAAAGATGGAACGATTATTGATTTTGTCTCCATGTGGGGGAATTGGAGCGAGCTGCTGGCGAGCCGTTATACGGCGCGCCTTGCGGCTAAAGGCTTGCATCTGTCCAAAGGGATATTCCCCTCCCTCTGGGGAACCAGCCTGGATGCGGCGGGAAAGGTACGCGCCTATGACCGCAATGGGCCGCTCGCGATGGGGACGATGAATGACTTATATGCGATTGCGGCCTTGCAGGGCTATAAGCTCGGCTTGTCTTGGGGCGAGTCGATGCAGCTAGTGAGGGAAAGCAAGGAAGAGGCCGATTTGGAGCTGAAAAGACGAAAATCTGCTATCCCGCTTGCGGGGGTCGTCCCTTTTATTGAACAGTGCAAAAAGGCAGGACTGAAGCTCGGCATCGTCACGGCTGATGATACCGAGGCGGCGCTTGAGCATTTGGAGTGGATGGGGCTGCTGCCCTATTTCTCCGTTGTTATAGGGGCGGATCTCGTGCCGCGCAGCAAGCCGTATCCCGATATGCTGGAGCTGGCCTGCCAGAGGCTTGATGTTGTCCCTTCGGCAATCGCTGTTATTGGCGATACCGATGGCGATATGCGAATGGGGCAGGCAGCGGGGGCAGCATTATGTATTGGCATAGCGAATCAGGCGGCAAGTATGCTTCCCTCGGCAGATGTCATCATTGCCTCCTATTCGCAGCTTGTTTTGGAGGAAGCTCATACTGAAGGGTGAGTAAATAGTGGGTTATGTATGGCTGGCACTGGCGATAGTGCTTGAGTTATCAGGTACAATATCAATGAAGCTGTCGGCGAGCTTCACGCGCGTGGTGCCGTCGATTGCTATGTTTATTTTTTATGGAAGCAGCTTTACCTGCCTGAACTTTGCCCTGCGTTATATGCATGTGAGCGTTGCGTATGCAGTATGGTCAGGGATAGGCATTACACTCATTACAGGGGCTGGCTATATCTGGTTCGGCGAGCGAATTCCGCTGTCGGCTCTGCTATGGGTCGGAGTGATTGTGATCGGTGTTGTTGGGCTAAATATGAGCATTAGCGCACATGGTGCAGCGGTTAGGGGAAATTAGCGGAGTTAGAGCGGTGAAGCAGCTAAGGCTAAGGAAGCGAAGCGGCAAAAGGAGTTTTTGTGATGAAGAAGGTTAGTTTGTGGTGTGAAACGGATAGGGTGTCAAGCCTCGGCGAGCCGCTGATGTTTTTTCAAGTCATTACGGATACGCATGTAACGGTTGACCCGAATCATGTGCATAATCAGCAATTTGAGCGGGCGCTGCTGGATATTCAGGAACGGGCGACAGCTTCGGGCAGCGCTGGCATTATGCATATCGGTGATATTACAGATCATGGGGCCGAAGCGGAATATGTACAGTTTTCAGCTATTGTCGAGCGTGTGAAGCAAAGCGGCACGCTTCCGCCTGTGCTTTATACGATTGGCAACCATGATACGTGGCTGGATTGGGAGCAAGGGCAGGAGCTTGGAAGCTTTAAGCAATTTACGGGAATGAACAGCGTTTATTATGATCGCTGGATCGCGGGCAGTCATTTTATTTTTCTTGGTTCTGAGGCGCAGGCGGCGAAAAATGCGGAGCTATCCAGCACGCAGCTGGCATGGCTTGGAGAAAAGCTGGAGGAGCACCAGGGGGATGCGCGTCCCGTGTTCCTATTCCTTCATCAGCCGCTGAAAAATACCGTTGCCGGCTCGTTGGAGGAGCAGGAGTGGTACGGCGTGAATCAGGACGAGGAACTGCGCGCGGTGCTGGCCGGCTGGCCGCAGGTGATTCTGTTCACCGGGCACACCCACTGGGAGCTGGGTGCGCCGCATACGGTGTTTGATGGGCAAGGCGAGATCGCGACTATGTTCAACGCAGCGTCCGTCGCGTATTTATGGACGGATGAGGATGAGCATAAGGCCGGAAGCCAAGGTTATTATATTGAAGTCTACGAGCAGGGCGTGCGTGTCCGAGGCCGTGATTTTGCGGCGCGCCAGTGGATGGAAGCCCAGGACTATTTTGTGCATAACGGTCATGCGGATAAAAAAGAAAGCTAGCTCCGCCATTTTTCGTCTTCAATATTGTTCCAAACGATAACGCCTGTCTTATTGATGTAAGCATGCATAGCGGGCGTTTTCATTTTTGAATTTTCACGAAGCTCCACAACAGCCAGCTCTCCCCGGAACGGCTCGGCATTGCTATATGCTGCCGACGGTTTAATCGCATAAGCACCTTGCTGATTGATATAGCCAAAGGATGAGCCCGCTTGAACAGGGGCTAGTCCGTTTGAGAAAGGGCCGCCGGAACTTACGTTCATGGTAGCTCTTTTTCCTTGTTTATTAATGAAAAAGGATTTACCGTTGCGTTCAACATAGGCAAGACCTTCCGAGAAAGGCTGAACAGCGGTGAAATTGGGCTCGAACAGAAACTCGCCGCTCTTGTTAATAAAACCATAGGTATCTCCAGAAGACACGCGTGCAGCACCCTCCGTAAATGAATCGGCATAGTTGAAGCGGGCAGGAATTACGAGCTTTCCAGTTTGATCAATAAACCCGTATTTGATTGTCACGCCTTCCTTGCTTTTTTTTAAATAGCCCACTAAAGCCATGCCATCTGAAAAGCTTGTTGCGCTGCTGAACTGATAAGGAATAACAAGCTTTCCGTCCGTATTAATATACCCGCTGCCTTTACCTATCGTTACGATGGCGAGCCCTTCGGAAAAATCGCGAGCTTTATGAAAAATAGACTCGGTTACCTTTTCACCCTGGGCATTCAGATAACCATACCTCTTATGGAGTTTTCCATCTGCTTCCTTAACTTGCTCTGTGTAAATCACCCGCTCGTTCTGCATAATGCCGATGCAGCGCGTCTGAGGGCATTCCAGCAGCTTCGTTCCGTCAGCCGAAAAATAAATGACCTTTTTCTGTTTGTTGTCGTAAACTTGTACCGGCTCATTCGGCTTTGTAGAGAACGAGCGTGAACCGCTGTCGTATACGGGCTCGATGACGATTTTCCCGCTTTGATTAATGTAACCGTATTTGCCGTCCTTCTTAATCAAATACAAATAATAGCGCGCCTCAGCCGCCGGTTTCGTCTCCTTTTGCGAACCATTGCCTTCTGCACTGCTTGCAGATACCGTACCTGTAATCAGGCTGGTGATGATGGCAAACATAAATAATGCTCGAATTAATCGCATACGCTCATTTCCTCTCTGGTAGCTAGTTTGGTTGGATATGGAATTAATTTACCACGTCTAATGGACGTTGTGGTGGTGAGTTAGGTTGCAGTGTTGGAGTCTTGTATACAAGGTTTCATAAATATATAGAATTAAAATATCGTGAAATCAACTTTATGCTGAATATTAAGAAGGCAAACAGATAGAAGTGCAGAGGTCATTTTTTCACGTGGAACATTTTTCGAAAAGAAGGGGTAAGCCATGTTAACGTTCATAGCGGTTATCTGCTGCAATATATTGCCCGCAGTGAAGGAAAATAAGGTAAAATGGAGAACATAACGAATGATAAATAAGGATCGAGATAGCAAGGAGTGAAAGACCGCTATGAAATGGATTGTGGGACTCGGCAACCCTGGGACGCAATATCAGGGCACGAGGCACAACGTTGGATTTATGGTTATTGATGAGCTCGCACGGCGATGGGGCATTCAAGTAACGCAAAGCAAATGCAAAGCGCTGATTGGCGAGGGTAATGTGAATGGTACGAAGGTTGTGCTGATCAAGCCGATGACTTATATGAATTTGTCAGGAGAATCGGTGCGCTCGTTCATTGATTATTTTAAATCTGATGTGACCGAAGGACTTGTCGTATACGATGATCTCGATACGGAGGTTGGGCGTATTCGTCTTCGTTTCCAAGGCGGGCCCGGCGGACATAATGGCATTAAATCGCTGATTGCACATTTGGGCACGCAGACGTTTGACCGGATTCGGATGGGGATTACGCGTCCACAGCCCGGCGGCAACATTGCCGACTATGTGCTATCCAACTTTCCGAAAAGCGAGCAGGAGCAGCTGAAAATGATGATTGAGCAGGCTTGTGATGCAGCGGAATTTTCACTGAAAGCGTCTTTTGAGGAGACGATGGCGAAGTTTAATCGCTAGCTTGGTCAAAAAGGCTGTGCTGTTCATGGCGTACAGCATCTTTTTCCCGATGCTGCTGCAGTAGATGCGTAAAATAGGCTATAGCTGGGCATACTGAAGGGTATAACCATTCTTCAGGAGGCATACATATGGCTGTAAACTATATTTGCAAACACTGCCGTACGCCTATCGGGACGATTGCAGGCGGTGGCGAAATTACCGAGCAGCAGCTCGGTTTCGATTTCTTGACCCTTGAAGAGCGCAGCGATATAATTACGTATGACCAGCACGGAGACGTGACGGTTAAGGTAATTTGCGATTATTGCCGGGAGGCGCTAGAGGCGAACCCTGAGCTGAACTTAATTGCGAGCCCGTTGCAGTAGAATGAAATCAAGTTGAAAGAAGGACGGCTACAGCCGTTTCACCTTGAGCTCACAAGTAATGTAAGGCCTTGGCGGCTGGCTGAGGCTTCTTTTCGATGATAGCGATTCATACATGCAAAGCGAGGAGCTCACCTTTTTAGGTGGGCGGTTTTGCTTGAAATTTAAGAATTTATAAGTTGTATGCTTATAAGCCGCTTAAATTTCTACGCGAAACGACAGCCTTGCCGCAAGGGGACGGCATCAGCCGTTTACGCTTGAAATATAGGAAAGTATATCCTTTTGTTATCCTTTCTCTATATTTCTCGGAATGAAACGCGCCGCGCCTCCAAAGGATGGCTACAGCCGTTTCACCTTGAAATTTAAGAGTTTATAAGTGGTCTGTTTATAGAAATGGGGTGCCGAGACGATTGAAAGCGTTAATACAGGCTTTTGCGGCTGATCCGGATGTGCAGTCCATAATAGCCGGAATCCGTTCAGGAATGCGCGAGCAAATGGTATCAGGGCTTGCCGGTTCATCCAGACAAGTGCTAATGGCCGCAATGAAAGAAGAGATAGACCGTCCGATGCTTGTCGTGACACATAATATGTTTTCAGCGCAGAAAATTGCAGAGGATCTTCAAGAATGCTTCTCCTCGGATACTGTGCTGCTCTATCCCGCTAATGAGCTGGTAGCTGCCGAATCGGCGGTCTCGAGTCCTGAGACGCTGGCGCAGCGAATGGACGTGCTGATCAAGCTGTCCGAAGGCTTCCGCGGGATTGTTGTCGTGCCATTTTCCGGTATGCGGCGCTACTTGCCTGTAAGCGGCGTTATGGCAGAGGCGAAAATTACGATTAGCGTGGGCGATGTTCTGCCGATTGATAGCTTTCTGCGAAAAATGACTGGACTGGGCTACGTTCGTGCAGACCGCGTTGAATCCCGTGGTGAAATGAGCGTACGCGGGGGAATCGTCGATTTTTATCCGCTAACGGAGGCTTCCGCTTACCGGATAGAATGGTTCGGCGATGATGTCGATTCCATTCGGACATTTGACGCCGCTGACCAGCGGTCGCAAGGCAATATTCAGACTTATACGGTTCCGCCATGCCAGGAAATTGTTGCGAGCGCAGAGCGCTTTGCATCAGCAGCTAGCCATGCGGCCGCCTTGCTGGAGCAGCAGCTTGGCAAAATGTCGGATCGTACAGCCAAGGAGCGGCTTCGCTCGGAAATCGGCAGCGAGCTGGAGAAGCTGCGCGAGCATATGTATTTCACCGATATCTATAAATATATTTCCCTGCTGTATCCGGAACGCCAGACCATTATGGATTATATGCCAGAAGATACGCTGCTTATTATGGATGAGCCTACCCGTTTGATTGAAACGGCGAAGCAGCTTGAGCGTGATGAGGCGGAATGGGCGACGCATTTGCTGCAAAATGGAAAATCGCTGCCGGGCTTTGAGCTTGCGTGCAAGTCGGAGGAAGTTCTGTATAGTAAGCGGTTTCCTACCCTGCTCTTATCCTTGTTTTTAAGGCAAATTCCGCATTCGCAGCCGCAAAATATTCTCAATATGACGAGCCGGGCGATGCAAAATTTCCACGGACAAATGAATGTGCTTAAGGCAGAGATGGACCGCTGGCGCAAAATTGGGGCTAACGTGCTCATGCTCGCCGGAAATGCCGAACGCATGGAGCGCATGCGCCGCGTGCTGTTTGATTACAATATTGAGCCGCCTACGCTGCTGGAAGGCAACCTGCAATCTGGATTTGAGCTGCCCTCCTCGCATCTGGTCGTCATTACAGAAGGAGAAATGTTCTCTCAGAAGCAGCGCAAAGCGCGCCGTATCGACAAGAAGATAGATAATGCCGAGCGGATCAAAAGCTACACCGAGCTGAAGGTTGGCGATTATGTGGTGCATCAGAACCACGGTATCGGCAAATACGTTGGTATCGGCACGCTGGAAATTGCAGGTATTCATAAGGACTATTTGCACATCGTATACGCAGGCGGGGATAAGCTGTCTGTACCGATTGAACAAGTCGATATGATTCAGAAATATGTCGGCAATGAGGAAAAAGAGCCGAAGATTAATAAGCTGGGCGGCAGCGAGTGGACGAAGGCGAAAAGCAAGGTGCAGTCGTCGGTTAAGGACATTGCCGATGACTTGATCAAGCTGTATGCGCAGCGCCAATCGGCGCCAGGCTTCGCCTTTGGACAGGATACCGCTTACCAGAACGAGTTTGAGGAAATGTTCCCTTACGACGAGACGCGTGATCAGCTGCGTGCCATCGAGGAAATCAAACGGGATATGGAGAAGCCGATGCCGATGGATCGTTTGCTTTGCGGCGATGTTGGCTATGGCAAGACGGAGGTTGCTGTGCGGGCTGCATTTAAGGCAGCTATTGAGGGCAAGCAGGTTGCGATTCTCGTGCCGACGACCATTCTTGCGCAGCAGCACTTTGAGACTTTCCGCGAGCGATTCTCCGGCTATCCATTTAATATTCAAGTGCTGAGCCGTTTCCGCTCCCGCAAGGAGCAAAACGATACAATGAAGGGCCTCAAAGCCGGGACCGTCGATGTCGTCATTGGCACGCACAGACTGCTGTCTCAGGACATTGTGTTCAAGGATTTGGGACTTCTGATTGTCGATGAGGAGCAACGGTTCGGTGTATCGCATAAAGAGAAGCTCAAGAAGCTGAAAAATAACGTCGATGTACTGACGCTGACAGCAACACCGATTCCGCGCACCCTGCATATGTCGATGCTTGGCGTTCGCGATTTATCGGTTATTGAGACGCCGCCGGAAAATCGTTTTCCGGTACAGACCTATGTGGTCGAATACAACACGGCGCTTGTCAGAGAGTCGATTGAGCGTGAGTTGGCCCGTGGCGGTCAAGTCTACTATTTGTACAATCGCGTTCAAGGAATCTATCAGATGGCGGAGCTGATTTCAGAGCTGGTGCCGGATGCGAAGGTAGCGGTCGGGCATGGACAAATGTCGGAGCAGGAGCTGGAGAAGACGATTCTCGACTTCCTCGACGGCGAATCCGATGTGCTCGTCAGCACGAGTATTATTGAAACGGGCGTTGATATTCCGAACGTCAATACGCTTATCGTCCATGATTCGGATAAAATGGGCCTGTCGCAGCTTTATCAGCTGCGGGGACGGGTTGGCCGCTCCAATCGGATCGCTTACGCCTATTTCACCTACCAGCGCGATAAGGTGCTGACGGAGGTTGCCGAGAAACGGCTGCAATCCATTAAAGAGTTTACAGAGCTTGGCTCCGGGTTCAAAATCGCGATGCGCGACCTTGCGATTCGCGGTGCCGGCAATTTGCTTGGCGCAGAGCAGCATGGTTTTATTGCGTCGGTCGGCTTTGACTTGTACTCGCAAATGCTTGCCGATGAGATTAGCAAGCGCAAGGCGGAGCTTGATGGCGCCCCTGTACAGGAAACCAGAGTTGTTAGTACGCTCATTGATGTCAGCGTAGATGCTTACCTGCCATCCGATTATATTTATGACAGTATTCAAAAGATTGAGATTTACAAGAAGGTGGCGTCAGTGCGCTCCTTCGATGAGGCGGAGGATCTTACCGAGGAAATCATCGACCGTTTCGGCAACCTGCCGCAGGCGGTAGAGAATCTGATGATGGTAGCCAAATTGAAGGTGTATGGCGCAATGTATGGCATTGAGCAGATTAGTCAGCGCAATGATGAGCTCGTCGTACGATTTGCCTCCGCCGAGAAGAAGCGGATTGATAGAAAACAGGTCGACAAGCTGTGCCTGCATTTCGAAAATCGCTTCCACCAAGGCAGCTCGTTGGAGGACAATCCGGTAATTACCCTTCGAGGCAAGGGACTCGATATGGATCAGCGTCTGCTGCTGCTTGAGCAGTTTTTGAAGCGTTACGCGGATGCACGAATTGTGAAGGAGGAGCTGCAGGATACAGCTCCTTGATTTCCGGTAAATTCGCAATAGGACCCACATATCTGTTACAATACAATCAACTTTATGATTTGAGAGGAGATTTATTAATGTTGCACAATACACGTAAATCGACATGGCGCAGAATGGCTCTGCTCGTAGTTGCGGCCGTGCTGGTCATGTCGGTTTTGGCGGCTTGCGGCTCGAAGAAAGAAGAAGGAAACGGTACAGCGTTCAGCGGTACAAGCGAAGGGGCGACTGTTGCTACTTATAAGGACAATGGCAAAGTAACAGAAGCTGAATTTACAAAGTATTTGGCGGTATTTAATTTCTTGCAGCCAGGCTATGAGTCCGTCACGGCTCTGCCGCAATTCCAGGAGCAATTGCTACAGCAGTACATTGCTTACAAAATCTTGGCGGCTCAAGCAAGCGAAGAAACGGTAAAGCAGGCTGCTAAAGATACGGACAAGCAGTTCGCGGATTTTGAAGCGGCACTGGCGCAGCAAGCCGAGCTCAAAACGCAGCTGGAAGCGAAAAATATTACAAACAGCGATGTAAAAACCTACATGAAGCTGATGCTTGTTGTTGTAGATCACATGAAATCCAAAGTGACCGACGAGGAGCTTAAGAAAGAGTTCGAAACGAACATTGCCAAATATTCGACTGTAACGCTCCGTCATATTCTAATTGCCACTTCCGAGAAGGATTCGGAAACACAAGAAACGAAGGAGCTGCGCACGAAAGAAGAAGCGCTGAAAATCGCGAAAGAAGTAAAAGCGAAGCTGGATGAAGGCGGCGACTGGGCAGCTCTTGCTAAGGTCTATTCTGATGATCCAGGCTCGAAGGAGTCTGGCGGCCAATATGCAAATGCAAAGCCAGGCGACTGGGTTGAAAACTTCAAAAATGCTGCCATGACGCAAAAAATCGGCGTTATCGGCGATCCAGTAGAAACCGAATATGGCTATCATGTCATTATGGTTGAGAAGCGCGATGAGCTGACGTACGATAAGCTTGACGATGCGACGAAAGAAGCTGTAGAGAGCGCTGTGGCTTACGCCCACATGAGCACTTTCATGAGCGAAGATATGAAAAATCAAGATGTGAAAATTACGCTGCCTGAGCAATCTCCTGCACCAGATGCAGAGCAATCCCCAGCAGCAAGCGACGCTGCGAAAGCGACTGATGATGCTGCGGCATCACAAGAGCCTGCTGCATCGGCTTCACCTAGCGCGTCGGTAGAGCCGTCCGCATCGCCTGCGGCGAAGTAATAAACGCCTATCGCATATGCGATGAGTGTATAGAATAAGCAAAATCCCCATGCCTTAGCTAACTAGCTGAGGCATGGGGATTTTTGCTGTGCCTGCTTGGCGCACGCGTTTAACCATGCGAGAAGCGCTGGCGGTATTGGCGCGGCGAAAGCCCCTCATAACGCGAGAAGCAGGAGGTGAAATAGGCAGGCTGATTAAAGCCGACCTCCTCGGCAATGCGGGCGACTGCAAGGTCAGTCTGAAGCAGAAGCAGCTTTGCTTGTTCTAAGCGGAAGCGCATTAAATAATCGAAGGGCGCGCAGCCGAACTCTTTTTGCATGCATCTGGCAATGTAGACGGAATGGAAGTTAACCGCCTCGCTTAGCTCCTGCGCTGTTATGTTATCACGGTAGTGCTCACGCAAATAGGAGGCGGCTTGCTCGGCGCAATGTGCGGAGGGTGAAGGCCCGGCTACCTCCAAGGAGGCAGATAGCTGCTCCATAATCTCTTGAAAAGCGAGCTGCTGCTTCCATTTGACGCCGGAAATATGATCATTTGTATTCAACTGCACGAGCTGCCGCAGCAGGCTGTCCATCCGCGAAGGCTGGAGCAGCCTGGCAAACTGCGGGAGCTGTTTTGTAAAGGTTGGCATCGTGTAAAAGTTATTGTTTTGTATACGTTCAAGGCTGCTGCCGCCAGGCTGTTGATCGGCGAGCCTTTCTGAAACACTCCATGCACCGGTCGTCTGAAAATGTATCCAGTAGTAAGCCGTTGTTTCTTGGCAGGCCCTCGTCGCGTAATGATGAGCATCAGGCCGCAAAATGAGGGCGTGACCACCACGCACCTCATATTCTCGCTCTTCCTCCCCGATATAAAGGCAGCCTTTATTCACGACGAGTAGGTCGAACACGCCAATATTTCTTCTGCTCGGGTGTTTCCGTCCGGCAGGGGCGATGGAAAGACCGCCTATAATGTAATGGGGAAGCGGGGGAATCGTCAAATGAATCATCGTCATCTGGCCATGCCTCCTCCTTGCCTTGAAGTTTGTATTTTAATAGTTTCGGTTTTGAAAATGATACATCATGCTCAGTATAGCATCTATAATTTGAGAAGACGAATGACATAAGAGCAACGGATGAGCCAGCAAGTCTGGCTCCAGAGGGAGATAGGAAGATGGCAGTAAAGAACAAAAAATTATCGCTGTGGCTGCTGGCGTGGCCGATTTTTATTGAGTTGTTTTTACAATTTTTGCTTGGCGCGGCAGACACGCTGATGGTAAGCCGGATATCGGATCAGGCGGTTGCCGTGGTCGGCTTCTCCAATCAGCTGTTTCAGGCGCTCACGACGCTGTTTATTACAGTGGCCAGCGGAGCAGGCATACTCATTGCTCAAAAGCTGGGTTCACGCAAAAACGAGGAGGCTCGGACGATTGCGATAATGGCGGTCAGCGTGAGCGGTATTATCGGCATTGGGCTGAGCATCGTACTATTTACGATGCCTGGGCAAATCGCTTCGCTCCTTAAGCTGCCGGAGCATTTGATGCCGCTTGCTGAAACTTATATTTCTATCGTGGGCGGGGGCATGGTACTCATTTCCTTAATGGCGGCGCTGAGCACGGCGATTCGCAACACCGGCAATACGAAGGGGCCGATGTATACAGCCATTGGCATGAATCTTATACATGTCGTTCTCAACTATGCGTTTATTTTTGGCGCCTTCGGCTTTCCGGAATGGGGGCTGAAAGGAGTAGCGATATCGACCGTTATCTGTCGTGTGCTTGCCGTCACGGTGCTGTTTGTTATGTTCATGCATGCTTTTGAACGTACCATTCGGGTCCGCGATCTTACAAGCTTCAGCCGCAAGTTGTTTGGCGATGTGCTGCGAATCGGTTGGCCGCTTGGCGTCAATGTGTCCTGCTGGGTATTTACACAGCTGCTTATTTATACGTTTCTGGCGATGCTCGGCACGACCGAGCTGGCGGCTCGCACGTATTTAAATACACTGGAATCGTTTTGCTTCATGTTAGGCTATTCCATTGCTTTGGCGGTGCAAATTCAAATTGCTCATTTGTTTGGAGCCGGCCGAACGAAAGAGGCTTATGGCATAGCGTATCGCGCCATGTGGATTGGGCTTGCCATCGTTACGGTCAATGCCATGCTTATCTTCCTATTCGGCAAGCAGCTGCTCGGATTATTTACGGAAAATCGCGAAATTATAGCGCTTGGCGTTTCGCTGCTTGGGCTCAATCTAATTCTGCAACCAGGAAAAATGGTCAATATGGCGATGGGAAATGCGCTGAACGCCGTCGGCGACACAAGATTTACAATGTGGAGCTCGCTAATTTCCATGTGGCTCGTTGCAACGGCGCTGGCGTACTGGGTTGGCATTGAGCTGGGCTGGGGGCTGCTTGGCATTTATGCCTGCATGATTTTGGATGAGTACATTCGGGGGGCGTTAGCTCTATTTCGCTGGCGGGGGCGGAAATTTCTGCTCAAAGCCGAGCTGCAGAATGAACGGGAGCAAAAGGCTGTACAAGGCACGCTAGCGGCGGGCTCGGGTGCCCTTGCTAAGTGAAGATGGGTCCAAAACATTGGGGTGTCGTTTGA
Source organism: Paenibacillus sp. KS-LC4 (assembly GCF_036894955.1). NCBI lineage: Bacteria > Bacillati > Bacillota > Bacilli > Caryophanales > Paenibacillaceae > Paenibacillus > Paenibacillus sp. KS-LC4. The sequence continues at coordinate 52,725 of NZ_CP145905.1, forward strand.
GGTTATTGCATGTCATTGCATCACAAAAATAGCCGTACCAACAAGAGTAAGTATCCATAAACAAGGAAAAGCAGCTATGCGCCAAGCGTGTAGCTGCTTTTTTATGCTTGAAAACAAGAGCTGAGCATGAACGAACGGGCATCATCCTTAGTAAAAGCGAGTTGAAAGTCTAATTTTATGTTAGATAAAATAACTTAAATATAAAGAGGGAAGCGGATTGAAACGCGAATGAGGCATTGGAATCATTTTCAGACTGAATAAATATGTCATAAAAACTATCTTTTTGTCGATTGAAATAAAAAAAGAAAAAGTTGTGTTAGATATATTGACATGAGATAAAATGCCAATCTATAATGAACCTGCGAACGTTCCCTCTGGACGAACGATTTATACATAACTTCTCATAACGTTCGGTTTTAGCTGTCTCTTATACAAATAATGCGTCACTTAGGGGAGTGGGAAAATGAAAAACAGAAATTTCATTCAAGCGGGGATTATTGTATTGCTTATTAGTCTTATTGTAGCGGCATGCGGGGGAAATAAAGAGACGGCCTCGACAGCAGCTTCGGAAACGGCGGGGGGAAGCGATGGGGCTGCACCGTCAGATGGCATTAAGGTAGGTATCCTTCACTCGCTTAGCGGGACGATGGCGATAAGCGAAGTGTCGGTAAGAGATGCAGAGCTAATGGCTATTGAAGAAATTAATGCGGCAGGCGGTGTGCTGGGCAAGCAGATTGTTCCGGTTGTGGAAGATGGGGCGTCGGATTGGCCGACCTTTGCCGAGAAAGCCCGCAAGCTTATTTCTGAGGATAAGGTGGCGACTGTGTTCGGGGGATGGACCTCCTCAAGCCGTAAGGCAATGAAGCCGGTATTCGAGGAATTGAATGGCTTGCTCTGGTATCCAGTGCAATATGAGGGGCTGGAGGCATCGCCAAACATTTTCTACACAGGAGCGACGACGAACCAACAGATTGTGCCGGCGGTTGACTGGCTGCTCGAAAATCGCGGCAAAAAAATGTATCTGCTTGGCTCGGATTATGTATTTCCGCGCACGGCTAATCTGATCATTAAAGAGCAGCTCAAGGCTAAGGGAGGCGAGCTTGCAGGCGAGGAATATACACCGCTTGGACATACCGATTACAGCACTATTATTAGCAAAATCAAAGAAGCGAAGCCGGACATCGTATTTAATACGCTAAACGGCGACAGCAACGTCGCTTTCTTCAAGCAGTTGAAGGATGCAGGCATTTCCGCCCAGGATTTGACGACATTGTCGGTATCTGTGGCAGAGGAGGAAATCCGCGGCATTGGGGTTGATGTGCTGGAAGGGCATTTGGCGGCATGGAACTACTATCAGACGACAGATACGCCGGCCAATGCGGCTTTTGTAGCTAATTATAAGAAGAAATATGGCGCGGATCGGGTGACGGCTGACCCAATTGAAGCTGGATACACAGCGGTGTATTTGTGGAAGGCGGTCGTAGAGAAGGCGGGCTCCACTGAGGTTGCCAAAGTAAAAGAGGCGGCGAAGGAGCTAGAGTGGGATGCGCCGGAAGGCAAGGTGCGCATTGACGGGGAGACGCAGCATATTTACAAAACGGTAAGGATTGGCGAGGTTCAGGCAGACGGGCAGTTCAAGGAGCTGTGGAATTCTGGCGAAGCGGTGAAGCCTGACCCATATTTGAAAAGCTATGAATGGGCAGCAAGCATTCAGCCATCCGAGTAGAAGGCTTGGTTTTATAATTTCGGGATGCTCTGGGGCTTCGGATGTGTATGGCCTATAGCAGCAGCGGTATAATGGCGATGGCGCAAGCCATCGCAGGAGGTGGAGAGTGGGATGGATGTATTTATATTGCAGCTGTTCAATGGCATTAGCGTAAGCTCGATTTTGCTGCTGATTGCACTAGGGCTGGCGATTACATTTGGTTTAATGAAGGTCATTAATATGGCCCATGGCGAGCTGATTATGATTGGCGCTTATTCCACCTATTTGACGCAAAATCTGTTTCAAGCTTATATGCCGGGCTCTTGGTTCGACTGGTACTTTATTTTAGCGATTCCAGCAAGCTTCCTGATTGCGTTCTTGTTTGGATTTCTCCTTGAAGTTAGCCTGATTCGCCATTTGTATGGCAGGCCGCTTGACAGCTTGCTGGCAACCTGGGGCGTTGGGCTTGTGCTTCAGCAGCTGGCACGGTCTATTTTCGGAGCCCCCAATGTGGCGGTAACCAGTCCTGCTTGGCTGAATGGTGGCATGCGTCTATTGAACGATGTCGTGCTTCCTTACAAAAGGCTCTTCATTGTCGCTTTGGTCGCGGCCTGTCTGATCACCATGTACTTCTATATTTATCGCAGCCTTGAAGGCAGGCGCATGCGTGCCGTTATGCAAAATCGCGATATGGCGGCATGCCTTGGTGTATCGACCCGTCGCGTAGACGCCATGACCTTCGCGATTGGCTCAGGCATTGCTGGAATTGCGGGCTGTGCACTCACGCTGTTGGGGCCGATTGGGCCCTCTCTGGGCACCTATTATATTGTTGATGCGTTTATGGTTGTCGTGCTTGGAGGTGTCGGCAAGCTGGTTGGAACGGTGCTTGGTGCGCTCGGCATCGGCGTGTTTAATACAATGTTTGAGTATTGGACGAATGCTTCGCTTGGTAAGGTGCTGGTGTTCTTGTGTATCGTGGCATTTCTGCAATGGCGTCCATCCGGGTTTGTGGCGATGCGTACACGCTCGCTTGATTAATAGAGAAAGGGGTGACGGGTGTGAAAATAGAGCAGCGAGGTTTATCACCCCAGCGTTTGTGGATTTTGGCGGGTTATGCAGCTGCGGCCGTGGCGTTGTTCTCGGCGCCGATGTTTTTGAGTGATTTTCGCCTCAACCTGCTCGCAAAGTTTCTTGCTTTTGCTATTGTGGCGCTAGGGCTGGACTTAATTTGGGGCTATACCGGCATTCTCAGTCTCGGCCATGGCATATTCTTCGGCATCGGCGCGTATGCGATGGCGATGTACTTGAAACTTGCGGCAAGCGGTGGGAAGCTGCCGGATTTTATGGGCTGGAGCGGACTTAACGAGCTGCCGCTGTTCTGGCAGCCGTTCAGCAGCTTTGGCTTTGCGGTAGCTATGGGGATTATGCTGCCTGCACTGCTGGCGCTATTTCTCGGCTTTTTCACCTTCCGCAATCGCATTCGCGGTGTGTATTTTACGATTTTGACGCAGGCGTTGGTCATTATTACGACGACACTGCTAATCGGTCAGCAGGCTTTCACTGGGGGGACGAACGGCGTAACGGGGTTTAGTCAAATATTAGGAGCTTCGCTCGCCTCCCCTGATACGAAGCGGATTTTATATTTTGTTACGGTGCTGGTGTTGATTGCGGTTTTTGTAGCATGTCGTTATGTTGTCGGCAGCCGCTTCGGCAAGGTGCTCCGCGCCATTCGCGATGGAGAAAACCGCGTGCGCTTCATCGGTTACAATCCTGCTATGTATCAGATGGCTATTTTCACTTTATCCGCCGCGTTTGCGGGTATTGCGGGTATGCTGTTTGTGCTCCATGTGGGCATTATTTCTCCTTCCATGATGGGCATTGTGCCCTCCATTGAAATGGTGCTGTGGGTGGCTATTGGCGGGCGCGGCACCTTAATCGGAGCGGCGCTGGGCGCTGTATTGCTTAATTGGGCAAAAAGTGAATTCAGCACCTCCTATCCCGAGGGCTGGACGTATTTTCTCGGTGCCATGTTTGTCGTCGTTGTCGTATTCCTGCCCAATGGCTTAACGGGACTGCTCGGCAAAATCAAGCTCGGCAAAAAACGGAGGGTGACGAAAAATGAGCCAACCATTGAGTATCCTGCAATGTAATGACGTGACGGTGGAATTTGACGGCTTCAAAGCGATTCAGGGCATGAGCCTCAACTTGGCAAAAGGGGAGCTGCGCTTCCTAATCGGTCCGAACGGCGCGGGCAAAACGACGATGCTGGATGTTATTTGCGGTAAGGTCCGCCCTTCAACGGGGCAGGTTACATTCAATGGCGCTATTGATATTACGCGAAAAAAAGAGCATCAAATTGCCGAGCTTGGCATCGGGCGCAAGTTTCAGGCGCCTTCGATTTTTCCTTCCATGACCGTGCTGGAAAATCTGGAAATTGCACTGCGTCAGCGGCGCGGCGTGTTCGCTACGCTGTTTGCAAGGCCGCAGGCAGAGGAGCAGAAAAGGATGAGAAGGCAGCTGGAGATGATCGGTTTATCCGACCAAGAGGATAGCCGTGCAGGCGGGCTTTCGCATGGCGAGAAGCAGTGGCTGGAAATCGGCATGATGCTGCTGCAGGAGCCCGATATTTTGCTGCTCGATGAGCCGGTGGCTGGAATGACCGATAAGGAGACGGATAAAACAGGGGAGCTGCTTCAGGAAATTGCTCGGGAACGCTCCGTCGTCGTCGTCGAGCATGATATGGAGTTTGTGCGCGGCTTTGCGAGCAAGGTGACGGTCATGCATGAAGGCAGACTGCTCAAGGAAGGCACAATGGAGGATGTGCAGCGGGATGATCGGGTAGCCGAGGTGTATTTGGGGAAAAGGCGGGATGCGGATGCTAGCCGTTCGACAGCTTGAGGCCGGATACGGGGAAAGTATTATTTTGCGCGATGTATCCTTGAAGGTGGAGCCGGGTCAGGTGGTATGCCTGCTCGGTCGTAATGGCGTTGGGAAAACGACGCTGATGAAAAGCATTATGGGGCTGCTGAAAGCGCGGCATGGTACAGTGGCCTATAAAGGTGTGGATCTGACAAAGAGAGCGCCGGGCAGAAGGGCGAAGAGCGGCATGGGATACGTGCCGCAGGGAAGAGAGATTTTCGGGCAGCTTACGGTATACGAAAATATATTGATTGGCTTGGAGGCTGCGCCGCGGGAGGGGCGAGGGCGTGGACAGGCGAATAGAATTCCGCCTGCGGCCATTGCGAAATTTCCGGTGCTGCCGGAAATGTATGCGCGGCGCGGCGGTGATCTGAGCGGCGGACAGCAGCAGCAGCTTGCTTTTGCCAGAGCGCTCGCTTCGCAGCCATCTCTGCTGCTGCTCGATGAGCCTTGCGAGGGCATTCAGCCCTCCATCGTGGAGGATATCCGCGAGGTCATTCGTTCCGTTAAAGCGGATGGCCAGACGGCGATCCTGCTCGTTGAGCAAAGCCTCGATTTTGTAAAAAGCGTAGGCGATTATTTTTATATTTTGGAAAAGGGCGCTATGGCTTGGGAAGGAACACTCGCGCAGTTGAGCAACGACGTGATCAAAAAATATTTGACGGTATAATACCGCGTTTCAACTAAAAGAATGGCCTACTTCTCTAAAGGTGCAAGCTGCTTTTTAGAGAGGTAAGCCTTTTTCTGTATTTATTTTCTATTGTTGTTATCGTTGAAGCCGCTTTGGTCTGCTTAACGTGCTGGGACAACGTGGTTACATTTTCGTTTTGCGATAATGGTTCCACAGCATAACAATAAATAAGGGAATGGCAACTGCATTTGTAGTGTGGGCAAGCGGCATGTCGGTGATAGGGGAGATAAGCTTGCTTAAGAGACTTACAAGCAATAAGAGGATGGCTCCGATAATGGCTGATCCTGGAATAATAATTCGGTAATTATTTCTGGACCATTTGCTGAGCAGGGCGGCTGTTACAAATCCTACGCAGGCTACTGGTCCAACAAGCCACACGGCCATACCCGTCATAACGATAACGACAATAGCGGACAGACTATATACAACAACACCGGCATTTTTCTCTTGATAATAATGTTTGGAAATAAAGAATGACAGAATCATAGCGCCAATTAGAGCGACGACAATCAGGGAAGCTAGGGCATACGATTCTCCTTTAAAAATGCCGTGCCCTAATACTGAAATGAAAATGGCACCTTGATCAAAGGTGTGACCCATATATAGACGCAATAATAATGAGAAGAAATGGGCAGTTGTTCCGATTAAAGCGCCAGCAAAAATAAGCTGAATCGAGGTCAATGGGATTTTGAGCATTCGAAACATGATATATAGGATGATGCAGCCTATGAGACAGCCTGTTATAGCGCTTACTGCTGTAATGATAGAGACTGTGCTTGAATGAGGAATATTAGTCATACTTGGCCAGGTGACAAGCAGGGCAAGGCTTGTCATTTCCGTCAGCCCAAAGGTTGTGGGTGCAGCCATACGATTGCGCGTAAGTCCTTGAAGCATAGCGGCAGATGCGGCGAGTGCTGCTCCTGCTAATGTAATGGCAAGGGTATTGGGGAGTCTTAATGTCATCAGCACTTCGTATGTGTTGGATTCCCAATCCTTTGCAAAAATAACTTCTTTAAAATCAATGAGGGTTAGTCCCATGACACCAGTTGACAAATGCCAAGCAAAACAAGCAATTAACAAAATTGGCCCTAAAATAAACAAGGCAGAGACAAACAGAGGATTCGCTTTCGTACGTGTGGTCATGAATCAATAGTCCTTCCTAAAAAATCTATTTCCCTTTATATCGGAAATATAGAGGGAATATTACACCCGGACTGTTCATCACACTTAGTAGGTCTGCTTATAGCTTGAGCCATTGCCGCAGCAACTGGGCTGTTTGCTCTGGGTGGGAGATCGGAAAATGATGCCCATAAGAAAGGCTGCTCAGCATCAAATGGCGGTAGCGCTCAGGCAGCTGATAGTTCCGTTCCTGTTCTCCCCATAAAATATGAACCTTCTTCTCGTCCCACTGTTCCGGCGTTAGCTGAAAGCTTTGCGGACGCGTCAACTCGCGCAATAGCTCGGCAAGTGTCCTCCTTACCCGCGGTGAGCGCAGCTCATCTTGGACGTATCGGGTATATTCGGCTGGAATTTGTGCTGCTGATTCGAAGCAGCTTTGCTTAATCAGCGACTTGATGAGCGCGTCCTCACTCATGCGTGAGAGCGCCATTTCCGTAAGCCAGCGCTGTTTATACATGGAGGGTGCCGGATGAAAAACGGGCTGCAGCAGTCCGAGCGCTTGAATGCGTTCGGGCAGTCGCTCCATGACCTTGGCGGCAAGGAGAGCTCCATAAGAATGCCCGATTAAGATAACGGGAGTATCCATTTCGGCAATGGCTTCTATAAGGCTCTCCAAGTGGCCTTCTATGACGTTGGACTTATGGTGATAGGGGCTTCTGCCTAGTCCAGGAAGGTCGGGGAGCCAGACGTTGGCATTTTGAAAATAATTGGCTAGAGGAATCAGGCAATCCGCTCCGCTAAAGGTGCCGGGTATGAACAAAATTGGATTTCCGCTGTGGTTGTTATTGTGCAAGGCAGTCATATTGCCTAGCTTGCGCTGATGGTAGCCCTTATGCGCCATCACGGAATGCGAGAGGCGAAAATCGAGATCAGCGATTGTGCGGCGCAAAGCAGACGGTGTCACCGTGTAGTCCAGCGCATATTTTTGTTGAATGTATCGGGCGGAATCGAGCGAATAAGAATCGTCTACGACAAAGTTCAGTGATTGTTGAGGAATGCCCAGCTTGCCGCCCAGCGGGCTTCCGAGTACTTTGGATAAGATCCCCAGCGGTAGAGAGCCGACAGGCTTAGCTACGCGAAGCTCCTTGGCCATCGTTGTAATAAGCTCCATCATATTAGGATTGTCCTCCTTCGCTTGCAGCAAATAATACGTTTGACTGAGAGGCTGCTCTTCTTGGGCAAGTGCGGCGAGAAAGGCGGCGGCGTGATCAAGGTGAAACAGGGGCAGCCAATATTTTTCACCCCCCGGCGCAAGGGCCATCAGTTTTCGGCGTGCAGCATCAACGAGAATGCCGAGACCGCCAAGCTGCTCTGTCTCTCCTGTTGCGGAATCGCCGATGACGACGCCGGGGTGGACGACGGACAGAGGATAGCCTTGTTTGGCGCTTTGCTCCCGCAGGTGAAGGTCAGCAAGGAACTTGGCCTGCTCATAAGGCGGCTCATGGTTTAAAGAGGCAAGAGCCTGCGCTTTCTGCGATAGATCCTCATTGCGAAACGGGCTTTTAAAGCCGACCAAGTGGATAAAATGGCGCAGCGACTTTTCTGTATGAATAAGAGAGGCGATTTCAGCCATATGCTGTGAGGCCTGTAAAAACACCAGCTTGGCCTGTTCGTCACTCAGACTGATATCCATAGGACCGCCCGCATGAATAATGACATCCGCTGTTTTCACTCGCGCCAAATCCTCTCTGCTCAAGCCCAATAAAGGCTGTGTCAAATCGCCGCATACCGGCTTAATGAACTCGTTATGCCGTAGGTTCAGCTTGTCCAAAAGCTGCTCATACTTGCTTAAAGAACGAACGAGAACGGTTGTGTGCTGCTTGGTTTGTGCAAGGGCCTGTATTAATCGTTGTCCAATAAATCCTGTGCCGCCTGTAACAAATAAATGTGTCATCATTTTGCTCCTTCTATATCCATCTTTTTGTGAGTTAAAAGGGGGTTGCTGTCTAAAAATTAGTACTTAGTAGTACTAAAATGGTTAAAAAAATTACTTTAGCAAGGCTGCTAAAGCATGAAACGCATGTGTAACGGTATTTGGATTCTGGCTGGCATGCTGCAAAAATAAAGCTCCTTCTATCGTAGACAGCATAAGGGCGGCGGTTGGTTCGACCGGCAAGTCGGGCTTGAGCTCTTTGCGCGATATTCCCTCGTGCAGCAACTGCTCAATAAAGGAAAGCTGGCTTTGGAAAAAACGGCGGAACTGCTCGCTGAAGGGGCCGTTATCCAGCGGTGCCTGCGTATAGAGAGTCAGAAAGGGGCAGCCGCCAAGGCAGCGTGCATCCTGCTCGGTCAATAGCCAGGCGAGCTTAGTCAGACGCTCAAGTACAGGCAGATCATTTTGTCTGCCAATTTGCTCGAACAAGCTTTCGTATTGGTTAATCATTCGTTCAATAATGGCGGACAGCAGCTCTTCTTTGCTTTTGAAATAATAATAGATGTTCGTTTTGGACACTTTGCTGGCAGCTACGATGTCATCCATGCTCGTAACCAGATAGCCTTTGCTCAAAAATAACTGTTGGGCCGCGTGCAAGGCGACCTCGCGGTTGGATTGTTTTGTTTTCATATTAGTACTGTATAGGACTAATTTTAATTTGTCAATGCTTGAATATACGCAGATATTTGTAATAGGGACCTTAAATAATTGTTAAGTTAATGTTATATATAGTTACATAACTAGGTATAAAGTCACTTGTTCAATTTATTTATGTGAGATAATATAACGCAATAGAGATTATAATATAGTTAAAGTGGAGGGAACCAAGATGATGCTGTCTATTAAAAGGATGACTGTTTTTTCGCTTTCTGCCATTATCGCACTGATTACATTTATTTCCCCTGTAGGAGCTGCCGAGGCTGCTATTCAGGCCATTGCTTTTCCAGAGGTACCTGCTTCCTTCCAGAAATCGAAGCTGCCTAACATTTTGGTTATTGGTACAGGCGGTACAATTGCTGGACAATCGACGGATGAGACAAGCTTTCAAACGTACCGTGCGGGTACGCTTTTAATTAAAGATATGGTGAAAAGTCTGCCGAATCTGGATAAGATGGCGGACGTTGAGACTGTGCAATTTGGCAACAAAGGCTCATCGGCTTATCTGATGGACGATCTGGCAAGCCTGTCGATGACGGTGGATGCAGCGTTGAAGAAATACGATGGTGTCGTCGTTACGACGGGTACGGATACGATGGAAGAGATCGGTTATTTCCTCGACCTTACGGTTCGCAGCTCGAAGCCGGTTGTTATTACAGGCTCTATGCGTCCGTGGACGGTAATCGGAAGTGATGCTCCGGCGAATCTGTTCAATGCCATCAAGCTGGCGGCCAGCGGCAAGACGAAGAAATTCGGCACCGTGCTGATGCTGAATGATGAAATTCATGCTGTGCGTGAAGTGACGAAAACAAATGCACTTCGTCTCGATACTTTCGAATCGCCTGGATTTGGTCCGCTAGGCTACATTGACGAATCAATTATTCAAATTTACCGTGTGCCGACAAGAGCGCTGAAAACCGATGCAGAGTGGGCGACACCATTCGATCTGTCTAAGCTGCCGAAGGCAGGCTTCTCGAAGGTCGAAATTGCTTATTCGTATCAAGGGGCTGGCGGTGAGGCCATTAAAGGCTTTGTAGACGGTGGTGCAAAAGGGATTGTTACAGCGGGTACGGGAGCTGGCGGCATTTCCGCTGCAATGAGAGAAGAGCGTACGAAAGCGATTGAAAAAGGCGTGATTTTCGTAACGACGACAAGAACCGGATCGGGCAATATTTACGGCGGCAGCGAGGGGATTTTGGCAGGAGATAATTTGAATGCGGCTCATGCTCGTATCCTGCTTATGCTGACTCTGACGTACACAAGCGATTTCCCGACTATGCAAAAATGGTTCACCGTTTATGGTGCGCTGGAAGTGCCTGAAGCTACAGCGGTGAAAGCTGCTGCGTAATAGAAAGTATTTAGACGAGGGTTGAATAAATAAGACGGAAGGATAAAAGCCTGGGAGATCACAATCTCCTGGGCTTTTGTTTTTTTAGAAATATACACATGTATGAGTTATACCCTTGTACGTGCTTATATAACACCAGCGGAACGGCAGCTTCACCGCCAGAGGATGACGGTGGCTGTGGGCTTTTTTAGAATTTGCATATAAATGTAAAAAGTGATATCATAAATATATCAAATTAATACTAAGGGGTGTGCTGACAGATGAAGGAGTTCAAGGCTTGGCATGTGAATGGATTTTTGGCATTGCTGGTTGGCGTATTGTCGCTTATTGGGGGTGTTATTCTGATTTTGTTTGGCGCATCGGGCGCACAACCGGACTTTCTTTCGATTATCGCGGGTGCATTGCTGATTTTTGTTTTTATTATCGCGGCCTCCTCGCTGACGATTGTGCAGCCGAATGAAGCGAAGGTCATTACCTTTTTCGGAAAATATATCGGTACGGTCATAAGTGCGGGGCTGTGGATGACGCTTCCGCTGACGAACAAGCAGAAGGTATCGCTTAAAGTGCGCAACTTTAACAGCCATACGCTGAAGGTCAATGATGCCGACGGCAATCCGATTGAAATTGGTGCGGTTGTTGTTTTTAAAGTAACGGATACGTCCCGTGCAAGCTTTGATGTCGACAATTATGAGCGTTTCGTGGAAATTCAAAGCGAGACGGCTGTTCGCCACACGGCAGCACAGCACCCTTATGATACGCATATGGATGAGAACGCGATGTCTCTGAGAGGCAATTCCGAGGAAGTGGCAGAGGAACTGCTCAAGGAGCTGCAAAGCAGGCTTGCGGTTGCAGGGGTTGAAGTCATAGAAACTCGGCTGACGCATCTGGCCTACGCGCCGGAAATTGCTAGTGCAATGCTGCAAAGGCAGCAAGCGACAGCGATTGTGGCGGCTCGCCAGAAAATCGTTGAAGGCGCGGTTGGTATGGTGGATGCGGCATTGAAGCAATTGGAGGATAGCGGAATTGAGCTGGACGTGGAGCGGCGTGCGGCGATGGTCAACAATCTGATGGTGGCGATCGTATCGGATCGTTCTGCCACGCCGGTCATTAACACCGGGTCTTTGTACACGTAGGGAGCTGTCGATAATGGGAAAAGAAAAGAAAGCTTTTCCGCTCCGACTGAATCCTGACATTCACCGTGCTCTGGAGCAATGGGCTAATGAGGAATTTCGCAGCGTCAATGGTCATATTGAGTTTTTGCTCCGCGAAGCACTTAGTCGTTCGGGCAGGCTGCCGAAGCCGCGGCCAGCCGAGCCTCTGGAAAACGCCGGTGAGTCTAGGGAATAGAGAGAAGCAGATAATGAGCTTGAATATAGGCGAGAAATAAAGCCAAACAGCAGCTGCCGTCAAATGGTGATGGCGCTGCTGTTTGGCTTTGTTTGAGGTTGGTAAGTCCCTGGAGTAAGGGTCATTGAATGAGCACTGCCGCCTTGTAACTTTTTTGCAGAAGAAAACGTCGTTAGCTATAAATTTCCTGGCAGGAAGATTATTGCTATGGGCCAGCAAACGGATATTGCGGATAGTGAAAATGAGGCTGCCCGACCCAAATTGGAGTTGCTTGATCTCGCAGACCAAGAGCGATTTATTTTGCTGAAGTACAATTGTGCCAATAAGCGATGCTCGACTATTTTGGTAAAGGAACATGATTCCAAAGTAGAGAGCGTTGGTTTGGCGGATGGCATTTTTCAAGATTATAAGCTTTCCCCCGAGAAAAACAAGCTGCTGTTGAGATATGGCTACAATGAGGGTGGACAGGTTATTAGGCATGTGTTGTTTGTTGTTGATTTGGTGCAGATGAAGGTCGTTCCTTATGAGAGTGCGGAGATGAGCAAGGAGTATATGTACACGCCAACTTGGCCTGTCGTCGACTACCAGTGGATGGATAACAATCAGTTTTGGGTGGAGTCTGCTGATTTACAAAACTGGAGGGAATATCAGCGAGCAAGTAGTCTAATGTAAATAAATCTAACATATAAATTGACAAACCATAAAAAATTACGGTATTCTAATAAAAAATGTTAGGTTATCTAACGATGAGGGCGGCGGCTATGACAAATACGCCGCCAGCCCGCTTGCTGGATTGTAAGCGGGGCAGGCGGTGTAAATTGAACGTTTCATAAAGCGATTTTTCTGTCGCAGCGTATTGTCGTAATGGGAGCTGGACCTGTACGAATTTTAAAGCAATTTGAAGTGGATTTGCCTTCAGAGCGCTTGCCGGAGGTGCGTGAGCACAAAGCGTTTTTAGCTTTAAAGCGGAAGCATGCCGAACTGCTGAGGCGTGATTGATTGATTTTAAAGGAGGAGTTAATAATGGAGAAGCTGACTAGGGCTGTGCTGGAAGAGGATCGGAAAGATCAGCGTAATTTTCCTACTGCCGAGGTTCTCAAGGCTCGTCCCAAAATGATTGCGGCTATGACTTTGCTTGCTACCGTCATGTTATTTAGGCATCCTGCCGCTCTTAATGGAGCAGCGGGATGTTTTACTTTTCGAGGAGAAGGGAAAAATGCGAAGGCAGACGGTGGGCAAGAGATACAGGTCTAACCACTACGTACAGGGATATTAACCCGCTGGAACTAGGAAATAAGTCGGGGATTGAGCTGCCCGCCGTCTTTCAGGAGTGCTGAAAGGCGGTGTTAATGCAGGGGATGCAGAGGGTAAAATAGTTTAAAGGGTTGCTGTTCAAGGTTCGTGCATAAGAAATTGGGAGCGGATGAATACTATGGTCAGATTCACAGCAAACGCATTGCCTAGCCTGATCAAGTAGAGAACGATCCTTCGAGTGGCGGCCTTCGTCATGCATCGGAAAACGACTGCTTCAGCATTCGAGGATTCCCCTGTTAGCCGTGTTTTTTAAATATAAGACTTTATAAGTTCCTGCTTATAACCCGCTTATATTTCAGTGCAAAACGAGCCTTTGCCGATAAATGACGGCGATAGCCGTTTACGCTATTAGACAGGCAGTTCGTACCCAGTAGACTTAAAATCCTCTAGGAAAGTGGGGCAACATGAAATGAAAGCAACTGGAATTGTACGCCGCATTGATGATCTTGGGCGTGTAGTTATTCCGAAGGAAATTCGCCGGACACTACGCATTCGGGAAGGTGACCCGCTTGAAATATTTGTAGATCGCGATGGGGAGGTTATTCTTAAGAAGTACTCTCCGATTGGCGAACTTGGGGATTTTGCCAAAGAATACGCAGAATCATTGTTTGAGAGCACGAATCATGTGGCGCTCATCTCTGACCGGGATACGATTATTGCGGTAGCCGGCGCTTCCAAGAAAGATCTGCTGGACAAGCAGGTGGGGCCGATACTGGAAAGCTGCATGGAGAACCGCAAAGCTATAGCTGAAACGACTCCTGGTGCTTATGAGATGATTAAAGATATAAGCGACACTTTCTCGGCCTTCGTTGTAGCGCCGATTATTGCAGGCGGAGACCCGATTGGTACGGTTGTGCTGCTTAGCAAGGATGATGCTGTGAAAATGTCGATTATGGAGCAAAAAATGGCAGAGACTGCTGCGGGCTTTTTAGCGAAGCAAATGGAGCAGTAAAACAGGTCGTCCCATCAAATGCAAAAGCCCGGTGCAAGCAGCGAGTTTAGCTGTTTAAGCACCGGGCTTTTGTGTGATTGTGATAGCTGGGTACTGGTTGTCTGAGTATAGATGAGCTCATTTTATTCTGGAATTTAAAAAGCGTCATCGTCTTGAACGGCGAGCTTGCCTGCATAAAGCAGCTTGAAATATTTGTAGGCGAATATACAAAAAGCAATTAAAAAAACGAGTTGTTTAATCAGCATAGGCACAGGAATGAAGTCGGAAACGATCCAAACATCGAGCAGGACGGTGAACACGATGATTCGGGTCATAACCTTTGCTCGCAGCTCCGTCCTGATCCATTTTTTCACATGTAAAAGAGCGATTCCGCCGCCCAGCATCAATAGGAGCCAAATGAAAAAAATGTCTTTATTCAGCGAGTAGCCGAATAAGGAGCCATAAAGGAGTGATGAGGCAATGCCGGAGAATTTATGCAATTTTTGTTCGTTGGCAGTTAAATGGTAATAGGTTCGTTTCATTATTAAATTTAAGGATTTTTTCAAATCAACTCTCCACCTTTCGGGCTGTAGAGGCTGTTAATCAAATGAATAATTGGTGAGTGTGAACCTTTCTGAGTGATTTATACCTCATATTCCCAATTTGGGGGATGGAAATGTACGATTGTCGACTTTTTTGTAGTTGCGGCGCCTTCTTTAGTATACTAATGGGAGAAGCTAATTGTAGGAGAGTGTGAGAAAAATGAGTGAACCACATATTACGGTTGTCGGTCTTGGTTCTGGCGACGCCGATCAAATGACGCTAGGCGTATGGAAAAGGCTCCAGCAGGCTGCTCGCATCTATGTCAGGACGGAGCAGCATCCGGCGATATCGCTGCTTAAGGAGCATCAGCTTGCTTATACCTCGTTTGATTCGGTGTACGAGAAGCATGATACGTTTCCTGAGGTGTATGAGGACATAGCGGCTTCGCTGTTATTAGAGGTGCAATCGTCGCAGGGAGAGGTCGTGTACGCCGTTCCGGGGCATCCGATGGTTGCAGAGCGCACGGTTCAGCTTCTTCGCGAGCGCTGCGCGGATACAGGCGTGCAGCTCGACATTGTTGGTGGAGAAAGCTTCTTGGATCAAGCGTTTATTCGACTTGGCATTGATCCGATCGAGGGCTTTGCGCTGCTGGATGCCGCAGAGCTTCAGCCTGCGATGCTTCAACCGCGCGTACATACGATTATTGGGCAAATTTACGATGCGTTTACTGCATCAGACGTAAAGCTGGCTCTAATGGAGCGTTATCCTGATGATTTCGAGGTTGTCATAGGTCATGCACTCGGCGTTGCTGGCGAGGAGCAAATTATTCGCGTGCCGCTCTATGAGCTGGATCGTACACCGGGCTTTGGCAATCTTTCGCTGCTGCTTGTGCCGCGTACGACGGAGGATGCGGTGCTGAACCGTTCTTTTGACCGGCTGCACGAGATTGTTGCGATTTTGCGCAGCCCTGAAGGCTGTCCGTGGGATCGGGAGCAAACACATTCATCTATCCGCAAAAACTTTATCGAAGAGCTGTACGAGGCGCTTGAAGCGATTGATAATGATGATCCGGACGCTATGCGCGAGGAGTTTGGCGATGTGATTTTGCAGGTGATGCTGCATAGCCAGATGGAGGAGGAGACAGGCGCGTTCACCGTCTATGATGTCATTGAGACGCTGAACGAGAAGCTGTTGTTCCGCCATCCCCATGTATTTGGCGCCAGCAGTGCCACGGATGCTGATGAGGCGCTAGGCAACTGGGAGCAGATGAAGGCTGAGGAGAAGGAGCGCAATGGTACAGCTGCCAGCCGTCAATCTCAGCTGGATGGCATTCCGCCAGACCTTCCAGCGCTGATGAAGGCCTACAAGCTTCAGAAGAAGGCGGCGAAGGTGGGGTTTGACTGGGATGACCTTGGGCCTGTACTGGACAAAATCCAAGAGGAGCTCTCCGAACTTCGCGAAGCGATTGCCTCGAAGGATGAGCTGGAGCAGGCGGGCGAGCTGGGCGATTTGCTGTTTGCCGTCGTCAATGCAGCGAGATTCATTCATGCCGATCCCGAAGAAGCGCTGACGATGACGAACCGGAAGTTCAAGTCGCGTTTTGCTTATATTGAAGAGCAGCTTCGTATAAACAACAAAACATTTGACCAGACTGATTTAACAGAAATGGACCGCTGGTGGGAAGAAGCAAAGCGACAATAGGGGACGCGGTTCGCTAAGTGAAGCGAGGATTCCGCACTTTTCGAGAAAAAAATTTGTGGTCAGTGGCAGGAATTCATGTCAGCAAGCAGAATAAGTTAACTTCGTAAGTGTAACAGTTTTAGACTATCACGAACGTACATCGTACTAAGCGGCTATACCACTAGCTAAGCTTATCATTAGGAGGATTTTAAAATGAACAAAACTGATTTGATTAACAACATTGCAACAAAAAGCGGTTTGACTAAACGCGATGTAGAGGCTGTTCTTAACGGCTTTCTTGGTGAAGTAACAGATGCTCTTGCTGGTGGAGACAAAGTACAATTGATCGGCTTCGGTACTTTCGAAACGCGCACACGCTCAAGCCGTGTTGGCCGCAACCCACAAACAGGCAAAGAGATTAACATTCCAGAATCCAAAGTTCCTGCATTTAAAGCAGGCAACAAGTTGAAAGAAGCTATCCAGTAATTCATGCGTCTGGATAAGTTTCTCAAAGTATCCCGCCTGATCAAGCGGCGCACGGTCGCTAAGGATGTGTCCGAGCAGGGACGCATCTGGATCAACGGACGCGAAGCGAAAGCAAGCAGCGCCGTAAAGGTTGGGGATGAGCTTGCTATCCAATACGGGCAGAAGACAGTAACCGTTCGAATCGAGCGAATTGCCGAAACGACCCGCAAGGATGAAGCCGGTGAGCTCTACACGGTGCTGAAGGAAGAACAGCGTCCGCGTGACAATGATCTTGAATGGCAATAATGCATAGCAAGGGCCGTTCCCGGATTTTATCGTGCGGGAACGGCCTTATAAATTATAAAGATAGCTAGTTAGTGGCTGCTTTCATGAAAAGATATTGCTTAAAATAACATGTAGAAATAGATCCGCTCCCATGTGAGCAATCATTGCGTACTCTAAGCCCTTTTTCCAATACAGAAATCCAAACCAAATACCAAGTATGCTATTTAGCACAATGGCTCTGAGGACTAAGAGTAGCGTCAACTCCCCGAAGACCGTCGCGGTTGCAGGCAGGTGTCCAATGCCGAATAAAACGGACGCAAGCACTATACTCACCCATAGGATCACAGCAGAATCGGCGTTGTTTTTTCTACGGAATATTTTCGCTAGAAGCCATACGATGAGCGTCATGGTAAACAAACGCAGCATGATTTCTTCGGTTAAACCGCCATAAAACATAGTCAAAAGCCCTTGCCACCAATAGGCTTCAATGGGTTGAATGCTCGACAGGTCTATATTGGGCACTAATATGAAATGATCGAGAAAAACGACAAGTAAGGTCAAGAAAAAACTGATTGTCAGGCTTAAGAGAATCCATTTGGAGGAAAAGGGTGCTTTTGCCGTTTTGTATACCCATGAACGTATATGTGGTATGTCTAATCCTGTTTTTTCCTGAAGCTGTATTCCAGCAAAAGTAAGGAGAAATAGCATAGCAATTTGCTGTAGCAGGCTGAATGCTATAATGATTGATATAGGAATTGGAATTTCCGGAATAGCGGTGCTTTGCAGCAAGGAAATTTGATTGGGAACATTGAACAATATGCCTAATGCACCCAAGGCGGTTATAACCAATATTAACCTCAGGTTTTTCTTCATCTTTTTTCACCTCAGCATGGTCATTATTTATATGAAAGTAAATAAAACGAGACCTAATGCAAAAACGAAAGGGGCTACAAGGAAAGCCCAAGCCGCGGGACGTCCGAAGTTGACGGTCCAACCATTCCCCCCCAGTCGTTCGACAAACAAAGCTGAATCATCCTTATTAAAATAAAATAAGCCCATTTTCCAGTATTTCTCCAGTTCATCATAGGGTTTATCATGAGGTGTAGGGATTTTCTCTAATAACTCCACGCTCTTCTTCGCTTTAATGGATGTCACAATCGCCCCGGCAATAATGAGCAGCGGGAGTATCAAAATGAGCCAGTCCACCCAACCCGAATCAATAACCTGAATGATGGAGCATTGAATAACGGTATTAGTTAGAACTACTAAAATAGTAATGACATGAAGAAAAATAGCATGAGCGCGTCGGAATGTTTTTTGTTGATTTTGGGAAGCGGCTACATCCTGGAGATTCAGCTGTTTTTTACTACGGATAATGCCCTCATGAATAAAAAACATCATTAAGGTAATCCCTATTTGAACGAATGTAGTAGCAAACACAATCCCGATGGATTTATCGCCTACTTTGTCAACCTCTCCGTTAGAATTATAGTGAAGAGGAATCTGATTCGGTATGCTGTCATAATATCCGGCCACAGCTATCGTATTAATAACAATGATTAAGACAGGGATTAAATGCCACAATCTTGAAACGGTCAGTCGATTTCTGTGCGAGGTATCAACGCCGATACGCGATGAGAGCTGCGTTCTCCAATTTTGTGCGGTTTTTAATACCTTCACCTTTTTATGCGTATTTCGGTAAATGAGTACATGTGCAGCTAGATATACGGGTATTGCAACCATTAATGAAACAGGGACTGATACAATACTCAACACAGCTGATAGAATTGAAACGATTGCGATCATGCTTCCTGTTGTCGTGCTCTTGATAAAATAGCTTCTCCGAATATCTTTAATGGCCTGATGTGAGATGAATTCCGAAGGAATTCGTATTCCAAAATGAATTAATGGATTAGAAGATAGGGACCATCTTGGCCCGAATACGGTTACACTTACTACGATTACCCAAGTAACAATTAGAAACGTCAATATTAAAGTGTTCATATATGGTTCTCTCCCTTGAATTCTTTTATATTGCGATATAGTTCATTAACTAAGCTTTGAAGCTGCTCTTCGGATATTCCCTTGCAAATAGCGCTAGCAACGACGGGGCGAAGTGATTCGATTAATAAGGGTCTATATTGACTAATCAATGAGGTTGGGGGCATTGATTGAATGATAACCCCTTTACGTTGATGCATTTCAATAAAATCGCCTTGTTTCAGCAAGTGGTAGGCTTTATTAACGGTATGCATATTAATGCCGATATCGCTAGCCATTCTTCGAACGGAAGGCAGCGACTCCCCAGGTTGGAGCATGCCTTTAGCTATTCCTTCAATAACTTGATTTACTAGCTGGATATAAATAGGGACCTCTGATTGCATGTCAATGTGTATAATCATCAAGTACACCCCCTTGACTATTGGTTAAAATGGATAGAATGAAGAAGTCTGTTATACATTAAGTATAACAGACTTCTTCGCATTGTAAATATTTCCTTCAAATGTTAATAGGAATTTTTATGATTCGTCATTTATAAAACCATTATTCTGAAGCAAGAGCTTTAATAAGACAGTTGCTTGTGCTCTGTTGGCGATGCTATGAGGAGAGAAAATATCGTTACTTAGCCCAGTCATCATATGATTTTGAATTAGATAGTTAATGTCCGCTTGGGCCCATTTGCTGATTTTGTCTTGATCCTGATACGTTTTTATTGCTTGCTTGCTTTCGCTGTTCGGCAAAGCTTTTTTGTTTTCTATAAACCTAATAGCGTTTGCTGCCATAACGGCCATCTCTTCTCGCTTTATTGGCTGGTTAGGGCGGAAGGAGCCATCCTTGTACCCATTAACCAGTTTGGCTGTAACAGCTGTATTCACTTCGCTCCAGAACCAATCAGAACTCGCAATATCTTTAAAAACGACGGTATCTGCATTTTGATCTGTGCTTAATCCAAGCGACCTTACCAGCATGGAAGCAAATTCTGCTCTGCTGACAGCCTTCTCCGGGGCAAATTTTGTATCGCTAATTCCGCGTACAATCAACTTGTTTGCCATAAGATTAATACTGCCTTGTGCCCAATGACCTGTTATATCAGTAAAATGATTTTTGGCCTTAACGACACTATATATGCTATTTCCAGGGCGCTTCATTATCACCGCCATTCTGTTATCCGAAGCTTTATGAAATGTAGCTGGAACGAAGGATATGCCCCCATTATCTGGGTTTATGGTAACAGCTGTCATCTCATTCGCTTGATAAGGAAGAGGTAATGTCATTATTCGCTCAACATAAATATTGTCATAATCGTTTAGGGTGATTATATTTTCACCAGCTTCAGCTGTTATATCGAATTCAATAAATCCGCCGAGCAGTTGGAGATCAAATTCGTGAATCTGTTCAGCCAGTTTAACTGCGGTGTTGTTACTCACCTCTCCCATTCGAATATGAACATTGATGTCATTGCTGGATGCCTTTAAGGTGCGCATTAAATTTTGTATATCTAATACACGCAATGGCAGTTTATACGAAATGTCGCCTAATTGTATAAATAGAACGATGTCTTCAGCACTATTCTTTGCCTCTGCTAATGAAGCAAGCGGCAATTTCATGTGGATAGGGCCTTTAATTTCGTCCAAAACAAATTTTAATACTTTATTACCGCTGTAATGGCCTTCTTCTAACGATTTAAAGCTTTGATTTAGGGCATCTGGGGTTATCGTTAACTTACTGACATTTTGCCCGTTCTCAGTTATCGTGTTTTTCAATAACAACTGATTATCAAATATAAGCGTACCGTTTTTTATAGCGGGTGGCTTATTCGTGTCGAACGTATAAGTGGAGCCTATAGCCCCTCCGTTTTTTATAGTAGGATCCATTCGATTCACGGTTATCGTCGTGACGGCTGCATTTCCTGCCTTATCCAGCACGTCTACGGTAATTATATTTTGCCCCATCTGTAAATGAACGGTGTGGCTAAATGAGCGGGCAGCTTGTTTGCCATAATTGGATTGCTGGCTGTCGCTATACACCAGGTTGCCATTAACAGCGATCTCTTGAAGGGATAAATCATCAGCTGCCGTCCCCTTCACTATAAACGCAGATTCTTCGGTAGTAACCTGACTAGCAGCTTCCAACTGTATTGACGGTGCTTTCGTATCTACGAGTAGGGAGCGATTTAAACGTGCAATATTTCCTGCTTCATCAATTGCTTCAATACTTATAGTCTGTCGCCCCTCTGTTAACGGAAGCGTTCCGTTCAAAACAGACGAGCTTCCGGTATAAAATGAGCTACTATGACTGACTGACATGCCGCTTACCTCTACTCCATTAATACTAAGTGTGGTATCTACTTTTGATTCACTGTCGCTTATTTTGAACTGATTAAATACTAAGCGGTTTGTGCTCAAAACCTGATTTGGAGAAAAAGGAATACTGAAAAGGTCTATGACTGGCTTCGTGTTATCAATCCGGACAGGATAAAATAAATGGCCTGTTTGCTCGCCGTTAGCATCGAAGGATTGAATAGCTATTAGAGCCATTTTATAGCCTGAATTTTTAGAGAACGCGGGAATATTTAAATGGGAAGCTGCCCCATCAAGTATTCCAGTGCTTTCATTTATATAGCTAATTCCATCACTCCAGGCTATTTGATACGTGTAATGGTCTGGGTTTCCGTAGCCAGGGGTTACGGTCCAATCAATCGTATTTACCTGATCAGCTTTAAAAACAGGCCACTCAGATTGTTCGTAAGCGACGTTGAGCCCTAATCTGTTTTCTTGGAAAAGTCCGATATACTTTTCTGTAAGCAGCTTGCTTCCGTCCTCCTGATAGGCCTCAAAACGCAAGCGATATGCATGATTATCATCTGGCGGCAGCTGGTTTATATGGACGGACACAGAGTTGTTTGAAGGATATACAGAGTTAATAACGGTCCAATCTGATGAATCCTGCCCCCATGACTGAGAGGAGACATCTATGCGGTATACTTGCTCCGTAACGGACATTTCGGCTATAAATGGATGGTTTACCGTTAATGGAGCCACCTTGAATAGCTCAGATTCAAATTGTGCCTGTGCACCATTTGTGCTTATCACTGTCATATCTGCTGGCTTCAGACTGTTAATAAAGTTCCAATCATGCCCAATTTTATTGTCCTCTTCGTCATAAGCATCCAACTCATAGTAGACCCCTTCATTGTAACCAGCTACATGCTTTACAGTAATGGGTGTGTGGAGGCTGCCTAAACTTTGCTCGGCACTTGACAGCAATTGATAATTGCCGTATAAAGTAGCCTCGATGCGTTTAACATCCTGCATCGCATCGCTGTGAATGGTATAATCAATCATAATGGATTCGCCTTCATTTATGTCCCCTGTATGGCTAGCCATTGATTGACTAATCGCATTTACATGAACCTGTATGGGCTTGGAGGCGGCTAATTCTACTCCGTCATTATCATAGGCTCGTATAACAAGCTCATGATGGCCTGTATCCAGCTGTGCCTGTAATTGAAGGGTGCTGCTGAGTTGTTCGTCTAAAACAGCATCCTCTTCCATTAACCTTACAGCGGCCACTTCATCAGAAATGCTGTAATGAAACTGTACTTTCCCATTAGCAGTAAATATGTCATCCTCTACATCATCAATTTGCAAATGAGATGAGCCAACATTCACTATTGTGGAGACTTCTTTAAAGTTTCCTGCGTAATCCCAAGCCTGTACTGTTACCTTATGTTGTCCTGTGGGAACATCATGGATCGTATAGGTTTCTGTGGCTGGCGCTAAATACTTGTAATCAATTACTCTGTCATTCAACAAGACATCATAGCCCCACATCCCGCTTCCGCCTTGATCTGAGCCGTTTATTTGAACTTCGATGTCGCTTTCATTTTTTTGCGACAGCTTTGGCTCCAAGACAGGCTGCGTTAAATCAATAAGTACCGGCAGCTCTATCGTTTGCCAGTCATCAGGAGAAGCAGCATCTCCAAATTCAGATAACGCTCGAACACGCAGCTTGTAACGCCCTTCCGACACTAGCTCCTTTGCTCCTGTTTGGGAATTATAATACAGGCCATCCCATACTAGCGGTAAAGACTTATTCCAGTACCATCCTCCATTGAGCAGAAATCCTTTAGATATTTTGTCAAAATGATAATTGAATAATACTTCGTTATTTTCATTTACAATTTGAAACACTTGCTGTTTGGCAAACCGAAGCAATTGGTAGTTAAACATGACCAAGGGTTCCCGATTAGTTGCTAAAGGTGAAAAGGCTACTTTTTGCGGATCCATTTTCTCATAGGCGTAGTCATAGCCTAGAGGGACGTTATTCCGATAGTTATATAGAGCTGTTGGACTCAATTTATTGAGGTTGTTATCTGTTCCGTCGAATCTGGCAATTTCATTGAACATGGGAATGGAGTTCCAATCGCCGTAATAACCGAAATACGGAATGCTAAGAGATGTTAGGTTTTCACCTGTTAATGTAATCCATCCTCCTAAGTATCTTCCGAGCTCTAATTCACTTGGAATTTGGACTTGTATTTGAAAACTGGCTGTGCCGTATGGTTCCAGTGTAAGGCTATCATTCGGTTGATTAGTCGAAATAGTAGCCTGATCCACTTTAGATACAATAGATTCGGCTTCATTTAAATCCTCGGTATACAGTCCATTGCTGCCGATAGCATAGGTGATGGTTTGATTAGTAAGGTTCCTTGCTTTTAAAGTGAAGGAAACTTCTTTATCTAAAATTTGTTTCAGTGCAACGCTGGGTTTGTCTGTATTTTCAGTTAAAATAGCTTGGGCTGCGACTGCCTTCTCTACTTGAATAAACCCTGCGCCTTGAGCGTTGGGGAGAAATGGGATATCGCCATTGGTATATAAAATTTTCGCAGTATTAGACAATACCGCTTCAATTTGCGAAACAGAGGGATCGGCTAATCCCTTCTCAAGCATAGCTTGCTTGACAAGGGCTGCTGCTCCTGCGACATGGGGAGCAGCCATAGAGGTGCCATCTAGAGCCTGATAAGCCTGCTCTCCACCATATATAGCTGTCGAAACTATTTGAGACCCAGGGGCGGTAATGTTAGGCTTGAAATCCAAATTAGGGGCGGGTCCTCTGGAGCTAAAAGCCGCTACACGCTGCTCTTGATTTGCTGCCGCTGTTGCGGCGGCTACAGTGAAGGCTCCCGGCCATACTCCAGGGCTCCCGACTATTCCGTAATCCTTCCAGTCCGGCTTATCAGGATACATACTCCCTCCAAAGTTGCCTGCTGAAGTGGTCACTACAATTCCGGCATTGACTGCACGCTGAACAGCCTGCTGCTCAGGGTCGTTCTCATCGACATCTTCTGCGGGGCTTCCAAGACTCAAGTTGATAACATCTGCATGATGAGAAATAGCATGGTCGATCCCGGCAATAATATCATCTGCTAATGCAAAGTTGGAGGCGGGATCATTGGAAAAAACCTTTTCGGCCAGCAGTAGCGCTCGTGGCGCAACTCCGCTACCATACTGCTCTTGATTGCGGTCGCCTGTTCCAGCGGCAATTCCTGCTACATGTGTACCGTGCCCTACATGTGTACCGATGACATCATTATTGCGGTCAGCCCAGTTGTAGCCGCCGATGACTTTAGGGGTATAACCGCCAATACCTGTTAAGTCAGTGCTGGACACCGTTTTGGTAGTGCCGTCTCCCTCAAATTCTGCAAAACGGTAATCAATGCCATCATCAATAATGGCTATAATCATATTTTCTCCCTTTAGAAGGGTATCATTGACTTGAAGGGCTGAAGCTCCAATGCTAGGAACGCTTGTTGAACGGTTGCGCTCGTATCTATTGGCAATGTGCACGGATTTGACTTCCGTGATGCTTTGAATGGAGGAGATGTCTTTATATTGAACGGTTCCGCTAAATCCATTAATTACATTTGTAAAATGAGTACGTTGTTTCAAGTCGATGCCAGATTCATCTATTTTTTCTACTACTGATGTTTGGAGCTCCTGTATCTCTGATTGAATTTCTAAAACTTGATTCTCAGAGGCGGTATTAAATGCCTTGCCTTGTTCCTGAAGTGCCTCTGAAACGGGATCGCTCTTTAATTCAATAATGACGCGAAGTTCATCATCTGGCTTGTAATTAGTCTCTTGCTGATCCACTGAATGGTTAAATTGTTTAACAATTTGATCGACTGCTGAGTTTGGAGGGATTCTTCTGGTTGGGGGTTCTTGTAATTCTGAATTTTGGCTCGTTTCTTGAGCCATGATGCTTATTGGGGTTATACAGGATGTAAGCAGCAAGGCAACCAATATCATGCATAAAAACCGAATGTGTAATCTCATGAAAGTCCTCCGTAAATAAAAATAGGTAATAGAAATTAGTTAATCATACGACTTTGGAGCTCTTTTGACGGAAGCTCACAGTAATTATGCTTATTGAAAATGCGGTATCTATTTTTAGCGATGAAACGATATACGGTATCACGTATGAATTTAGGAATGATTATCGTGTAATAGCTAAGTCGTATAGGCCCTTGCAAATTGCTGAAAATACGCAGCACAGCAGATGATTCGGTGTAATAGGCATCTTCTTCAATAAGAACGATTGAGTCAAATTTATCGCGATCTACTTTATATTGTTGGAGTAGGGAGCTAGCATAATCTGATTGAAGGGAAGCGAATTTATAAATGCCCTTAGAATCTCTTTTATAAATAAACTGAACCCAGAAGCTGCAGAAATTGCATACACCGTCAAATAGAACTATAGATTGCGAGTTTTGATTTGTTGGCGAAACCGTCATATCCTCCACGTAAACACCCTTTCTAAAATAAGTCTTCTCCTGCGGATTTCATAAATAAAAACAGCCATCGTTGCGAGGGATGGCCTCTGTTTTTGTTTATGAAATCCAGAAGAATCTTATATTAGGAAATAACAATGGCATACGCCGTAATAGATTTTATTACGGCGTATGCACAGACAGTTCATTATTTTGCGAAAGCTTTAACAACACTGTTAACAAGCATATCTTGTTTCAAAGAGCTTTCTTGAGCGGATGCGGAGCTGGTCCAGAAATATTTTCCGCCAACAACAACGAGATAAGCGGCTACTGCGCCACCAGCTGTAATAACTGCAACGTGCGTAACTGCTGCGCCAGTAGTAAATACAGCGCCAGCATAATAAAGATAACCTGCAACGACTGCTGCGCAGTCGCCAGTACCCGTTCCTACTTGAGGATTGCTTACTTGGCTGCCTTGGAATGCTTTCTCAATAAGCTCGCCACCACGGTTCAGGGCGGCTCTTACTTGTATGTGGTTTCCGCTATAAGCGGCTTTTTCCAGCGTGTTGAAATAAGTTGGATCAAGCTTTTTGATGCTTGCTACAACATTATTGGCTACTGTTGCAGCCTCAGGAGTGTTTACTTTGCTAAGCAAGTCTTTTGTCCAAATATCAGGTAAAAGCTTTGCTGCTTCCCCTTGTCCAAATACTAATCCCCGAAAGATCGTCTCGCCGTTAAATTTTGTTTTTGCAGTGCTGCCAGGACTTGCGGCAATCGCAGAAGAGCTTGTCATAATAAATACTGCTACCATTAAAATAGAAATAATTCCTTTGAAATTCACAAACAACGTCTCCTTTAAATCAATTTTTAAGTACTCGAAGAGGTGCTTCTGTTTTATCGCTGTAACCTATGTATCATAGATCACCCCCTTAAAAGAGCTGTTGGCTAATATTTCGCTTCTAAGGTGTAATCGCTAGTTGTTGGTTGGTTTCTCTTTTTGAAAAAGTTTAATTTTTTGAAAAATGTGAGCTCGCGTTCGACAGGTACTAGATACAGAATCAATGCGGCGCTCATGCTGATCGAGAAGCTGATTAGTCCTAACATCAAGGCAATAATCTCATGCAAGAATAGCGCTGCGTACAAATAGTAAATCCAGTGTTTTTTTGGAGCGAATAACGCGCCAAATAAGCACATTTGCAGGACAAGAGTGCCCCAAGTGACAATGGCGACAAGGGGAGAAGTCAGTATTGGATTTACTAAGTCAAGAAGGAGTGATGGCAAACCCAACATTGGATCACTAAGGTAGTAATAAACAGCAGTACCGTCTACCCAGGTTGGTTCAAATATTTTGGCAATGGATGAATGAAGATATAAAATAGCAACTTGAAATCGGATGGCAAAGATACAGATTATCGCTATAATCCGCTTGGTGATCAATTGATCACCAAGCGGATTTGTATCAGTTGTATCAGAGTCGCTTGTTTTCCAATGCCACTTTCGTGAATCCAACAATGTAATCGGTAAAAGCAATAGGGTTAGAACGGTGTTTACTTGTTCTCCGCCGTCAAGTGTAAGCGCAGAGACATTCAAGCTGTAAGCAATCCACCAATGGATGATGCCTGTAAATCTT
The DNA here is from genome assembly GCF_036894955.1 of Paenibacillus sp. KS-LC4. Taxonomy (NCBI): domain Bacteria; kingdom Bacillati; phylum Bacillota; class Bacilli; order Caryophanales; family Paenibacillaceae; genus Paenibacillus; species Paenibacillus sp. KS-LC4. The sequence goes on from NZ_CP145905.1 coordinate 80,125, forward strand.
GGGCGCCAACCGGAGGCGACAATAATTAAAAGGAGGACGGCGATCCATCTTACAATATTCAAGTAAAAATAATCATTAGGGACGGTGCAAAATAGACTTAATGTGTTTTGGCAATTAGGATATATCTCCGATCCTGAGGAGGGACGGAAGAAAATCCGGGCGTCATTTAAGGCTAGTGTCATCGCTGTAGCAACAGCCAACAGTGAACGGGCAAATCCGTATACATTTGTCCACGGATTTGTATTTATGGCTAGCTTATGTGCGAATTCGCCTACTTTGCTGAACATTGGATATTCACCCTCACTACTTCTGATGGCATTTCAATCGGTTGCTCACTGCTGCTCCATGCCCATGGTACCGGCTCCTGAAACGTGAATCCCACATCTCCGCATATCGTAGGAGAAGGATTGTCATTCAAAATTTCCAAAGTCGGTTCTGATTCTTGCAAGCAGCTGTAAGGATCGGTCGTACATGGTATTCTGGAAGACTCCGGTATTTTAGAAATCAGATATCCTCCTTCTATCCCTTGACTTCTTCCCAATCGTTGTATCCCAAATAGGTTTTTTGGAATGTTGTTAGGCCAGAGCGGAGCCAAATTTCCGTCTGACATGTTTACAATGCGTAACTGCGGCTCTTTAGGGTCTTTGCTAAAGAACCCCCAGCCCTGCGGGAACCAAGTAATGATTTTGAGTGAGTTTCCATCGGACAGAGAGCTCAAAGCCGTGGTAGGCATTGCTGCTAGAATGGAAGCGGCAAAAATGTAAATCCAAAAAAGGGAGGTAAACAGAAAAAGGATACCCCACTTGAAGTATTTGTTCGACAAAAAAGACGACAACAAAAACTCCTCCTTATTTAAATAAATATGGTTCAATTATCTAAATTAAATTATTTCATGCGAGAATATTATGGAAAGGTATTAGTCACTGAATAAATGCGCCAAGTTGAAAAGAATATTCTAAGGTGAAAGTATATGGGGGTGTGAGCTTGTAATTATGATATTTCTTAGCTAACAATCACCTTCTTATTCTGATTTTCATAATAAATTGATAGTGAAGTGAGTGAATGATTATTTTATATTGAATAAAAATGAGCTGTTAGCCCCTCAAGTGACATGAATACTATGGTAATATTTAATTTATTAATAGTCAATAATATTTGCTAATTATTTATTATTCTATTTGAATATAAATGGTTATTACTAAACTGGTATATTGTTGATTTAATGGGTGGTATCCTCGGCGATTGCGCGCCAATTACTGACATTCCAATGACGGTGCGTTTATTTTAGGAGCATACATTTCCCTATTTATAAAATGTTGACTAGGCGGCTGTGTTGCCTGAATATAGTTCTTATTCGATTGCGAATTTTTTATATAAAATGGACTATAGAAGGTTGAAGAAAATATAAGGGAAGGAAAGTGGAGCATGACAAGAATCGGTTGGATCAGACATGGCGTTACGCAGTGGAATATCGAGGGGAGAGCGCAGGGGGCTACGGATATTCCGCTGAATGAGGAGGGCAAGCGGCAAGCGGTTGTTTTGGCTGAGCGTCTAAGCAAGGAGGAATGGCATCATATTTACTCCAGTGATTTGCAGCGGGCGCTTGTGACAGCAGAAACGGTAGCGGCGCGCCTAGGCGGCATGATGGTCAAGCAGGATGAGCGGCTGCGGGAAATGGGGGGCGGCCTTCTGGAAGGGATGACGGAAGCGGAGCGTATTCTGAAGTGGGGAGCCGACTGGCGCAAGGTCGATTGGCAGGGTGAAAGCCATGAATCCGTTATCGGCCGCGGTTTAGAGGTGCTGAGGGAGATTGCCCATAACCATCCGGGTCAAAATATACTTATTGTCAGCCACGGAGCGCTCATTGGCCGCTGCTTGAAGGAGCTTGTGCCGGATGCTTATAAGAACGAGCCGCTTCAAAACACGTCCATCTCGACGATATATGCGAATGCGGCAGGCGGCTGGTCCTGTGAGAGGTTTAATTGTGCGCTGCATTTGAACGGTGTGGCTGATGAAGTAGAGGCAAAATGATTCATTTTCCAAGGTGAAACGACCGCGCGCCGTCCTCTGGCGGAGCGCGGCCGTTTCAGTCCGAGAAATATAGAGAAAGGATGGCGGAATCATATACTTTTCTATATTTTAAAAAAGCTGCTGCTGTTTGGGTATTTGCAGGCGCTGAATTGTCTATTTCCGGTGACGATCTTCGGGGCCATGGCTCTTACGCATTACGTCCAGGTGCCAGGTATTGCAAGGTATGACCTCATTCTGCTCATCTGCTTGGTCATGCAGGTTGTTATGGTAGCTACAAAGCTGGAGACGTGGGATGAGCTGAAGGTCATTTGCCTGTTTCACATTATCGGTCTGGCCCTTGAGGTATATAAGGTAAAGATGGGCTCTTGGTCATATCCGGGGGAAGGGTGGTCAAGGGTATTCGACGTTCCGCTTTACAGCGGCTTCATGTATGCGAGTGTAGCAAGCTATATTTGCCAGGCTTGGCGCAGGTTCAAGCTAGAGATGGTCGGCTGGCCCAAAATGGCGTATGCGGTAGCAATCAGCGCAGCGATTTATTTGAACTTTTTTACTCATCATTATTTGTGGGATTTCAGATGGGTGCTGCTGGCGGGCCTGATTATCGTATTCTGGCGCACCTATGTTCACTTCACGCTCGGGGAAGCTGTATATAAGATGCCGCTTACGCTGGCTTTTGTTCTAATCGGATTTTTTATATGGATTGCGGAAAATATTATGACCTTTTTCGGCGCGTGGGCCTATCCGGATCAGGAAAAGCAATGGACGCTCGTCCATGTGAGCAAAATCAGCTCATGGCTGCTGCTCGTCGTGATCAGCATTATTATAGTGGCTCAGTTGAAACGGGTAAAAAGCGCTCGCTGAGTGCAATAGTGTGTTCAGCTAATCGTTACTGCGTGCAAGGCATTCTGCTGTTTCATATTTATAGAATAGGGTATATATCGGTAGCCGTTATATTTTCATGAGCGCCTTTCATAGATTTCATAGGTTCGTCCCTCTGGACAGGTTCTAAAGTTCGTCCAACACCCATAAGCTTTAGCATAAGCTACGCTTTGAAGTGGAGGGACGGGTTAATGGTGGATCAGAATAAAGGGCAGAAGCGTCAGGAAGTGAAGATGCTCAATCGTAAGCTTCTGGAAATTACCGGGGTATTAAACGTGGAAAGCTTTGACAGCGAAGAGTTTTTGCTGGAAACGGATCTGGGTTTTCTGACGATTAAAGGGCAGAATCTGCATATTAAGCATCTCAGCCTGGAGCAAGGCTTTGTCGCTATAGAGGGGCTCGTTCATTCGCTCGCCTATTTGGACGGCAATACCCCGAGTAAATCCAAAAGCCTGTTTGGAAAATTATTCAAGTGACACTGACGATGCAGTGGTACACGCTCGCGATGATGCTTCTGTCAGGAATCGGCATGGGTGTCGCCTTTGACGGCTATCGTGTGGTGTCGAATGAGCTGCGGTTTCCACGTTGGTGGCTGCCGTTTCTGGACATTATATACTGGCTGGCAGCGTCGATTATCGTGTTTCGTGTGTTGTACGCAAGCAACAATGGCGAGGTGCGGGCGTACGTCTTTCTAGGGCTGGCCATAGGTGTGAGCAGCTATTACTTTCTATTTAGCAAGCCGGTCGTCAAGCTGGTGCAGGGCATTATTCGCGCTATCCGCGCGCTGGTCAGAGGAATCGTCAAAACGGTGGAATTTGTCATTATTAAGCCGATTCTACTTTTGTACAAAATAGGTATTGTGGCACTGGGATTTGGGACTGCATTCACTATTTTTGTACTAAAGACTATGTTAAAATTGACTCGTCCATTATGGCTATTGCTATGTTGGGTATTAGGTCCTATCATACGACCGTTGAGCCGCTTATTTATGAAATACGCCGATAAGTTTAAGCTTACAGAGCGCTTTAAGGCAGCGGTTGCACGCGTGGTTGCGCTTTGGCGGAGGTTATTCTAAGTTTTCATGGCATGGAGCAGATCGAGTGATGGATGCATCTGGTGCTATTTCTTAAGGGGGTACAAGCAATTGGCGACAGCAGCAGCAAACAAGTTAACCGTTAATCCAGGCTCCAAGCGTCGGATCAAGATGTGGATGATGTTTATTGTCCTCTTCATGGGCTGGGCGGCTTATACCTTCTTTGGACAAATCCAGCAGCAAAACGCTACCGAACTGCGGCTCGCAGCTGTAATGAAACAGAAGGAAGATGCCACAAATCAGGCGCAGCAGCTGCAACAGGAAATTGAGCGTCTTAACGATCCGGAATATATTGCACAGCTTGCAACCAAAGGTCAAGGCATGGTTAAAGAGGGAGAACAACAGATACAGGTAGTTAAATAGACGCACAAACGGGTGAACGTCTGTTGACCTTCCTTCTTCCGTTCGGTTATAATCACGTTAATAGTACATTAAGCGAAACTTTTAGGGAGGAACATTTTATTTTATGGCAATTGAAGTAGGCGCGAAGTTAGAGGGCAAAGTGACAGGCATTACGCATTTCGGGGCATTCGTTGATTTGTCTGGAGGTGTCACAGGTCTCGTTCACATCTCGGAAATTGCTGATAATTACGTCAAGGACGTGAAGGATCACCTGAAGATCGAAGACGTGGTCAAGGTTAAAGTCATTAACGTTGACAAAGACGGAAAAATTGGACTTTCCATTAAACAAGCCATTGATCGACCAGAGGGCCAGCTTCCTCCTGCACGCGAATCACGTCCAAGCACTCGTCCAAGTGGCGGACCTGGTGGCAGCGGAGAACGCTTTAACCGCGGCGGCGGTGGTGGCGGTCAAGATCGCGGCGATCGTGGAGGACACGGTGGCGGCGGTGGTGGACGTCCATTTAAGCAGCAGGCCGGCGGCAGACCAGCTTATGGAAAACCAACGTTTGAGGATAAAGTGTCGCGCTTCCTGAAAGACAGTGAAGAACGCATCTCCTCCCTGAAGAAGAATACCGAAGGCAAACGCGGTGGACGCGGAGCCAAGCGGGTTTAAGCAAGAGCATAATCTAATGATAAGAGCAGAGCCTTTATGGTTCTGCTTTTTTTGCGTTTATGTGCCGCCTCGAAGTTTTTTCCTCCCCTACTCTTTCAATACCGACACATTCACCTGCATATTCGCCAACAAATGGAGATGCTGATAGACGGTTTTTGTTGAAGCTGTTCGAGGCGCTGACGGCAAAGAGGGGGGCATGAGCCCAGACAGGGCAAGTGAAAATTTGATTTTGACAAGGACTGCGAGGGCAGTTGATTTTGTCGGAAAAAACTTTTGGGCCGCCTACGTTAAACTGACAAACTTCCTATGGACGACCTCCTATAATGGGAAACACAATACATTCGGAAATGGTGGTGTCTGCGGATGAACAAGGAAAGTGTACTCGTATTTCCCAGAGGAAAGAAAGAAGGATGGCTGCAGCCTCGAATCGGTAAAGTTAAGGAGCGTATTGCCTCGCAGCGATTTATTCAGCTGGTGCTGGCAAAAAAATGGACCTTCCTGCTTGTTGCTGTTGGTTTTTTGCTTGGACGAGCTGTCATATTGGAGTCGCTTATGCCGTTTGCCGCTGCTTATTTCGCCGTTATTTATTTTCTTCGAAAGGATGCGGTTGCTTGGGTCGGGCTGTCAGTGGTGGTGGGCAGCTTTTTCGCGGTTACACCCTCCCCAGTCTGGATTGCGATGGAAATTGCCGCATTATTTCTTTTGTTCAAGGGGCTCGAAGCCTACGAGAAGGCTGAGCTTGCTTCGGCTCCGCTGCTCGTATTTACCGCCACCTTGCTCGTCCAATTGTTTCATGTTTTCACCTTGAACACGCTGACCTGGTACAGCATCATGCTGGTTGTCGTGGAAGCGGCACTCGGCTTTGTTCTCACGCTCGTGTTCATCCAAGCTATCCCGGTGCTGACGATGTCTAAGAAGACAACAGCGCTGCGCAGCGAGGAAATTATATGCCTGATGATATTGCTCGCTTCCGTCATGACAGGGGCGGTTGGCTGGGTGGTCTACGGCATGTCGGTGGAGCATATCATGTCGCGTTATATGCTCGTGCTATTCGCGCTTGCTGGGGGTGCGCCGCTTGGAGCGTCGGTCGGGGTCATTGCTGGACTCATACTCAGTCTTGCGGATTTTAACGCGATTGTGCAGATGAGCCTGCTGGCGTTTGCGGGGCTGCTGGCGGGGCTGCTGCGGGATGGAGGGAAGATGGCTGTAGCCTTTGGCATGCTGCTCGGAACATCCATTCTAGCCGTATATGTAGGCGGTCAAGGCGATGTGATGGCGTCCACCTGGGAATCGGTTACAGCGGCTATTATGCTGATTTTGACGCCGCGCGTCATGATCCGAACGATATCCCGCTATGTGCCGGGAACGAATGAGCATGCGAAGTCGCAGCATGAATATGCGAAGCGTGTGCGTGAGGTGACGGCTGAGCGGGTCACGCAATATTCGGAGATGTTTCGTCAGCTCTCGCGAAGCTTTGGTCAATTAAACGGCGGCGCTGTGGCGATGAATCGCGAGGATGAGATCACCCATTTTATGAATGAGGTGGCGGCACGAAGCTGCGCAAGCTGCCATCGGCAAAATGCATGCTGGGGGGATAAATTTTATCAGACCTATAAAGTGATGACTGAGATGATGACGACGGTTGAGCAAGAGCGTGCACCTGGAGCTAAGGAAATGCCGCGAACGTGGACTGCCCATTGCTCGAAGTCAACGCAGGTGATGTCGGTCATGAAGCAGCAGTACGAGCTTTATCAAAATAATATGCACTGGAAGAAGCAAATATTCGACTCCCGTCAGCTGGTAGCTGAGCAATTGACCGGCGTGTCCCAGGTCATGGAGGATTTGGCGAAGGAAATTCGCCGCGAGGGGCAGACGCTGCATTTGCAGGAGGAGCAAATTAGGGAGGCACTGGAGGGGCTTGGGCTGTCGATTCGAGAAATTGAAGTGATTAATTTGGAGGAGGGCAATGTTGATATTGAGCTGTACCATACATTTAGCAAGGGATATGATGAGTGCCGCAAAATTATTGCGCCGCTGCTTACGGATATTTTAGGTGAGCATATTGCAGTTAAACTTGAGGAGGAACCCGAGAAAAATGGAGAAGCAACAAGGGTCGTATTTGGCTCCGCCAAAGTGTTTGAAATTGAAACGGGCGTTGCTGGTGCGGCAAAAGGGGGCGATCTGCTGTCAGGCGACAGCTTTAGCATGGTGGAGCTTGGCAACGGCAAATTTGCCGTGGCAATTAGCGATGGCATGGGAAATGGAGAGAGGGCGCGCCAGGAAAGCAGCGCAGCGCTGTCGATTTTGCAGCAGTTGCTCAAGTCGGGTATGGACGAGAAGCTCGCGGTCAAATCGGTCAATTCCATCCTGCTGCTGCGTTCGTCAGATGAAGTATTCGCAACCGTGGATCTCGCCATTATCGATCTTTATACCGCCTCAACGATGTTTATGAAAATCGGATCAACACCGAGCTTTATTAAGCGCGGCAAGGAAGTAATTCCAGTTACGGCCAATAATTTGCCAATCGGCATTTTGCAGGACATTGATGTAGATATGATTTCGATGCAGCTTCAGCCCGGGGATGCACTCATTATGATGAGTGATGGTATTTATGATGCGCCAGGCCACGCGGTCAATAAGGAGATGTGGATGAAACGAATGATCCATGAGCTGAAAACGGAGGACCCGCAGGAAATGGCCGATGTGCTGCTGGACACCGTTGTTCGTTACCATAAGGGGGAAATTATAGATGATATGACCGTGCTGGTGGCGCGTGTGGACAAGCATTTGCCAGAGTGGGCGGCATTTCGTTGGCCGGGTATGTCGCGAATGGAGCGCCCGCGGACGGTAAGCTAGCAAATAGGGGGCTGCAAGGGAGGGTGATCAGGAACGGCGGCAGAAAGTTTATCTTGGATCACATGATAAATTGGAGGTGAAGAGGCTAAATGTTAGCTAAATAGAATGCTCTCTTGGAGGTGATTAACCAAACCGGCGTTTATTCATAGTGCGCTTCAAAGGAAGCGGCTATGAATAAACGCCGGTTTTTTCTGCGTATAGCCGTTTATCTCTCTTAAAATGGGCAAAACTGATAGAGTCAGCTCCTTGTCACTCTAGGTGGGTCAGCATGCTGGCTTGTGGCTGTTTGTGCAAATATAAGGATTTTTAAGTTGTTATTAGGAAGGGAGATTGATAGGGATGAAGCAAATTTTACTTATAACCGATGGTTGTTCGAATGTAGGGCTTAGCCCGATTGTAGCAGCGGCTCATGCGAAAGCGGAAGGTATTGCAGTCAATGTTGTTGGGGTGCTTGATTACGGCGATGCGGGCGAGTCCGGCAGCATGGAGATTGAGGAAATTGCAAGGGCTGGCGGAGGCATCAGCCGGATGGTTCATACGCGCCAGCTGGCGCAGACTGTCCAGATGATGACGCGCAAGACGGTTGTACAGACGATTCAGCTAGCTGTACAGAGGGAGCTTAAACATGTGCTTGGCAGCGGGGCGATCGAGGATTTGCCGCCGGAGAAGCGCAGCGAGGTCGTGAGGGTGATGGATGAGCTGGGGGAAAGCACCGATCTACAGGTGGCGCTGCTTATCGACGCCAGCGCCAGCATGAAGCCAAAGCTGATTGCGGTAGAAGAAGCAATTCGCGACTTGATGCTAAGTCTGCAAGCAAGGCAAGGGAAAAGCGAAATTGCTGTCTTTCATTTTCCGGGCGGAAGACATGGAGAAGAGTGCAAAATGGATCTGGGCTGGACGGATAATTTGACAGGAGCGCAGTCGATTTTTCCGAAATTGCAAATGAGCGGCACGACGCCAACGGGTCCGGCGCTAATGCAGGTGATTGATTTTTATCGTCAGGGGGATTATGGTAGGAGGAGCAGAGAAGAAACGGATGGGATGATGAGTGACTACGTCGTTTAGAATCAGTCTCCGCCGTGGTACTGTGGTGACTGGAAAATGGAAGCGCCGTAAGTATCGGGTTGAGCGTCTGCTTGGGGAAGGCGCTAATGGAAAAGTATACTTGGTTCATTCCGATCAGGGGTGGGTTGCCCTTAAGGTTGGCGCTGATGCAGTAGACCTGCAATCGGAAATCAATGTGCTTCAGACGCTTGCGAAGCAGGGAAGGCGTCAGGCGCCTGCGTTTTTGTATGATGTGGATGATCTGCAAGGCTCCGATGGACGCGATTACCCTTTTTATATTATGAAGTATGTGCGCGGGGTGAATTTGTCTGCGTATTTACTTCAGAACGGTAAGGAATGGTTCCCGCTGGTCAGCCTTAATCTATTGAATAAATTGGCTGAGCTTCACAGCAAGGGATGGGTATTCTGCGATTTAAAGATGGAAAATGTGATGGTTGCTGATTATGGACATGTCGAGCTGGTGGATTACGGCGGGGTAACAGCGGTAGGAAGAAGCATTCGCCAGTTTACTGAAATTTATGACCGAGGTTATTGGAACGCAGGTTCCCGGTCTGCCGATTTGAAATACGACTTATTTTCTTTTGCGGTGCTGTGCATCCAAATGCACGAACCGAAGAGACTGCACCAGCTTACCTTGACGCTGCTCCCGCAAAATCGTTCGACCGATGATTTGGAGCAGCTGATAGCGACCAATGCTTCTCTCAAGCCGATTGCAGGCTGGCTTGCAGAAGCGCTTGCTGGACGTTTTGCAGATGCTGCTGAAGGTGCGGAGGCGTGGCGTGTGCTGATGCATGGAACGAATCGCAAGCAAGCCGCCCCGACCCCTTTCTGGCTCAAAGGACTAGTTGCGGGTTCGGCAATTATGCTGGCTGTATCAGTTTATTGGCTGCTTCGCGTGGGTATGTAATGACATAAGATGTTATAGCAAGGCTTCGCCAGCTTTTGTGATGAAGGCGGCGGCCAGAAGGGAATGAGGGAAGAGGAATGACGATAGGAATGGATATGCTTCCCGATGTTCAGAAGCTGGCAGCAGTGGAACGGTTATGGAGCGAAGGGGACTGCATTGTTGTTGCTGTCTCCGGGGGGCCGGACTCCATGGCTCTGCTGCATCTCATGAGCCGTCTGAAGTCAAGCGGGGTGCTAAACATTGTTGCGGCTCACGTGAATCACGGCTTTCGGCCGAAGGAATCGGCGCTGGAGGCGGAGGTAGTTAGGCGATATGCAGGGAAGCTTGGACTGCCCTTTGAGCTGACAGAACTGGATTTGCCTGCTTATATAGAAGAAACAAAAATGAACGCACAATCGGCGGCGCGCGAAAAACGCTACGCCTATTTGCATGAAGTTGCGCAGCGATGGGGAGCGCAGGCGATTGCCCTTGCCCATCATGCAGATGACCAAGCGGAAACGGTGCTCATGCATTTAATTCGAGGAAGCGGTATATCGGGACTTTCTGGCATGTCGCTGCGCAGGCGGGAAAAAAACGTGGAACTCATTCGCCCCCTCATGCGTAAGAACAAAACAGACCTTTTACAATACTGCCGTCATTACGACATTCCGTATTGCGAGGACAGCAGCAACGAGAAGCGCCATTACTTTCGCAATGTTGTCCGTCTGGATGTTATTCCGCAGTTATCCAGCTACAATCCGCATCTATCTGAATCGCTTGGCCGCCTTGCTGAAGTGGCTGGTGCCGAGGATGAATGGCTGGATAGGCAGACTAAAGCTTTATTTGAAGAGTTAGCCTATATGAAGCCGGAGGAATGTTCTGTAAGCTGCAGTCGTTTGGCGGGCCTTCATGTCGCTTTACAAAGGAGATTGATTAAACTAATATTAGATTATCTTTCGAGGGAAGCTGATGTGGTCTCCTTCGAGCATATCGAGTCTATGCGGCTTGCCGCAGCGCCCGAAAGTTCAAGCACTTGGCGTATGGATATTGGAAACGGTTTGCGCTGCTTGCGCGAATACGATCATATGCGTTTTGTCAGGATGTCGAAACAAGAGGAAGCGAGTATAGACTATGCGCTTGTTGTACCTTTGACCCAGTCATACATAGAGGTAGAGGCGGGCGGCTGGAAGCTCGCATTTGAGCGGCGTACAGCCGATGGCCAGGCTGCTGGAAAACTGGCGGGCCGCCATGAAGCTGGCTTCGATTTGGAGCAGCTTGCGTTTCCGCTGACTGTACGAAATCGGCGCCGTGGTGACCGAATTCAAGTTTTAGGATTAAATGGGTCTAAAAAAGTGCAAGATATGTTCGTTGACGAAAAGCTGCCTCCTTCACAGCGCGAACGCTATCCACTGCTTTTCGATGCAGATGGGCGGCTGCTGTGGATTCCAGGCATAAGGCGATCCGGCCATGCGCTTATCAGCCCAAGCACGAAGGAACTATTATTCATTCGTTTGACGAAAGAATAAGAAGCACTGTTACACTCATAAACATAAGTACTGTAGGGGGATTAATCCGTTGTTAAACGACATTCAAGAAGTGCTGTACGATGCACAGCAGATTCAGGCCAAGGTGCGTGAGATGGGCAAGAAGCTCAGTCAGGATTTTGAAGGGCGTGATCCTCTCGTTATTTGTATCCTTAAAGGTGCCATTATTTTCATGTCCGACCTGATCAAGGAAATGACGATTCCGCTGGAGATTGATTTTATGGCGGTGTCGAGCTATGGTCAGTCGACCAAGTCCTCAGGTGTGGTCAAGATTATTAAGGATCTTGATGTATCGGTTGAAGGCCGTGATGTACTCATCGTTGAGGACATTATTGACAGCGGTTTGACGCTAAGCTACTTGATTGATGTTTTGGAGCGCCGCAATTCCAAATCGGTTACGGTCGCTACGCTGTTTGATAAGCCGGCACGCCGTACAGTAGATCTCGAAGCAGACTATACGGGCTTTACGCTGCCGGACGAATTCGTTGTCGGTTACGGGCTTGATTTTGCTGAGCGTTATCGCAACCTGCCGTTCATTGGCGTTTTGAAACCGGAAGTGTACGAGAAGTAATTTGAATGGGCTTAACCAGTATGACTGTCCTCCAAGTGGTTCTATTGTGATGGAAAGTCGTGCTATGTTAAAATATGAAAAGCGTCTTGAGAGGAGGTAGGAGATGAATCGGATCATCCGTAACACTGGATTTTATTTGATCATCTTTTTGGTAACCGTCGGGATTATTCAGTTTATCAGCAATCAGAATGATACTACCGTCGAAATACGATATGATCAGCTTCGCGCTGCTATTAATGAAAACAACGTCGCGGAAATGATGATAAAGTACGATGGTCAGTCTTATTATATTTCTGGTAAATACAAACAACAGCCCGAGAACGCGAAGAGCATACAGTTCACATCGCGTGCAGGGATTGATTCAGGCGAGGTATTGCGTGAAGCCGCAGTGAAAAACGGTTTTGAGTTACAGTATAAACCAATGGATACGCCAAGTGTCTGGCTTACACTCCTTACTTCCATCATTCCGTTTGTGATTATATTTGTTTTGTTCTTCTTCTTAATGAATCAAGCGCAAGGCGGCGGCGGCAAAGTCATGAACTTCGGGAAAAGCCGTGCCAAGCTTTACAATGAAGAGAAGAAGCGCATCACTTTCGAGGATGTGGCAGGGGCGGATGAGGAGAAGCAAGAGCTGGTTGAGGTTGTTGACTTCCTCAAAGATCCGCGTAAGTTTAATCTGGTAGGCGCCCGTATTCCTAAAGGTGTTCTGCTTAACGGACCTCCGGGAACAGGTAAAACGTTGCTTGCCCGTGCAGTAGCTGGTGAAGCAGGCGTTCCATTCTTCAGTATTTCGGGTTCGGATTTTGTGGAAATGTTCGTCGGTGTTGGTGCATCCCGTGTCCGTGACTTGTTCGAAAATGCGAAGAAAAATGCTCCTTGTATTATCTTTATTGATGAAATTGACGCCGTTGGACGTCAACGTGGTGCAGGTCTTGGCGGCGGTCATGATGAGCGTGAGCAAACGCTCAACCAATTGCTCGTCGAAATGGACGGATTTGGAGCGAACGAAGGTATTATTATCGTTGCAGCAACGAACCGCCCTGATATTTTGGACCCAGCCTTGCTGCGTCCGGGCCGTTTTGACCGTCAAATTACGGTAGATCGTCCTGATGTGAAGGGCCGTGAAGCGGTGCTTAAAGTTCATTCCCGCAATAAGCCGCTTAACAAAGACGTCAAGCTGGATATTATCGCAAAACGTACAACAGGCTTCTCTGGAGCCGATCTTGAAAACTTGCTGAACGAAGCGGCATTGCTTGCTGCCCGCCGCAACAAGAAGGATATTGCTATGGTTGAGGTTGATGAAGCGATTGACCGCGTAATCGTAGGTACGGAGAAGAAAAGTCGCGTAATCAGTGAGCGTGAGAAGCGTATTGTTGCTTTCCATGAAGCTGGACATACGATTATTGGTTTCTTCCTGGAGCATGCGGATCTCGTTCATAAGGTGACCATTATTCCTCGCGGCAAAGCAGGCGGCTACGTCATCATGATGCCGAAGGAAGACCGGATGCTGGTAACGAAGCAGGAGCTGCTGGATAAAGTGACTGGATTGCTTGGCGGACGTGTAGCTGAGGAGTTGTTTATCGGCGAAATTGGCACAGGCGCATACAGTGACTTTAAACAAGCGACAAGCATTGTTCGTGCGATGATTATGGAATACGGAATGAGCGATAAGCTCGGTCCATTGCAATTCGGAAGCTCGCAAGGACAGGTGTTCCTTGGACGTGATATCGGCCATGAACAAAATTACTCCGATGCGATTGCTTATGAGATTGATCAAGAAATGCAAACGATTATGAGAGATTGTTACGAGCGTGCAAAAAAATTGCTCACCGAAAAATCAAAAGAAGTACACATAATTGCGGAGACGCTTCTGTCTGTAGAGACGCTTGAAATGGAACAAATCAAACGTTTGATCGAAACAGGCACGCTTGAATTGGCGGAAGGTGAAACAGAGAATGTTGCTGTTGAGCCTACAACTGAACCAATCGTCGATACTATCGGCGATGTTAAGGTTCGTATTCAATCAAGAGAAGCAGGAGAAATCCCTTCATTGGATAAATCTGATGATAAACCGAATGATGGGGAAGACTCGAAGTAAGCAGGCTGAAGAGACTTTAGAAAACTACCGTTTTCGGTAGTTGAATAATCGTATTCGTCAGTTATTTATGGAGACAGCTATTTTCTCAGTAGTGACCGAGAAAATAGCTGTCTTTTATTTCATCGCGTAACGATAGCTTTAACTCGAGAGTCAGCTTTAGCCCTTTTACACTTGATTAATTTTACTTTATTAATGTTCGGATTTAGCCTATAATAATAGAGGTAAAACTTAGAAGTTTTTTGGTTTTGTCGGGAGTGTGTGAGGTTTTATTGGTGTGTTTGGCACGAATGTTAAATAATTGTGAGATATAGGCGTGAACAAAATTTCTGTGTTATGTTACATGACGTAAAAATGTTGACGTATGTGGATAAGCAATTATAATAAAGAGAATAGCAGCCAAGCACAACAACAATAATATAAGCAAGCAGGTTGCAGTAACAACACATCTATATTAAGGGGAGAAATCGAAGATGAAAAAACGTTTAGGTTTTATGTTGTCTATTGTTCTTATGTTCGCATTAGTATTGTCTGCTTGTGGTGGCGGCAGCAAAAACAATAATGCCGCTTCTGGCACAAACGGAGCAGCATCGCCTGAAGCCTCTTCTGAGGCATCGACTGAAGCAGGTGCTAAGCTGAAGATTGGTATGGTTACTGATACAGGCGGCGTAAATGACAAGTCCTTCAACCAAAGCGCTTGGGATGGTCTGCAACGCATATCGAAAGATACAGGCTCTGAGACGAAATATTTGGAAAGTAAAGGCGACGCTGATATGGAACCAAATCTGCGTGCATTTATTTCTGAAAAATACGATATGATTTGGGGCGTAGGCTTCTTGTTCCAAGATGCAATGGGCAAAGTAGCGAAAGACAACCCGGACTCCAAGTTTGGTATCATCGACTCCGCTGTTGACGCACCAAACGTTGTTTCTGTTAACTTCGCAGCTAACGAAGGTTCGTTCCTTGTAGGTGTAGTTGCCGGCTTGACAACAAAAACAAATAAAATTGGTTTTGTAGGCGGCATGGAAATTCCGAGTGTTACTGTATTTGAAGCAGGCTTCAATGCAGGTGTTGCAGCAGTAAACCCTGAAGCGAAGGTTATTCGCAACTACACAGGTGAATTTAACAAACCAGATTTGGGCAAAGCCGCAGCAGCAGTTATGTACAATGACGGCGTAGATATTATTTTCCAAGTTGCTGGTGGTACGGGCAACGGCGTATTCAACGAAGCAACAGCTCGTAAAAAAGCAGGACAAGATGTATGGGTAATCGGTGTTGATAAAGACCAGTCGATTGAGTTCGGTAACGAAGTTACGCTTACTTCCATGCTTAAAGGCGTTGAAGCTGCCATTTATCAAGTTTCCAATGACCTGATTAACGGCAAATGGGAAGGCGGCAAATCGGTTGTTCTTGGTCTGAAAGACGGCGCGGTAGGTCTGCCGGAAAGCAACCCTAACGTTTCTGAAGAAATTATGAAAAAAGTTGAAGACTACAAACAACAAATTATTAGTGGTTCGCTTGTCGTTCCTTCTGAAGTGAAATAGTTTTAAACTTATGATTTAATGTCGTTTGTTTATTATGTACAGCCGACAAGACCTGCCTTCAAGCCGGTCTTGTCCTTTTTTGAGATTGGGAGCTAACAAACCGGGGAGGATAACTGGATGAAACAAAGTGCAGCGGCTGTCACACTTAAGGGGATTACGAAACGCTTTCCCGGGCTTGTAGCCAATGATTCGATTGATTTTGAGCTCAAGAAAGGCGAAATCCATGCTTTGCTGGGCGAGAATGGTGCAGGTAAGTCTACGTTAATGAACATATTGTTCGGCTTATATCAGCCGGATGAAGGGGAAATTTGGGTCAACGGCAATAAAACGGTTATTGAAGGTGCAGGAAAAGCGATCGAGCTTGGAATTGGCATGGTACATCAACACTTTAAGCTGGTACAGCCATTTACAGTGGCGGAAAATATTGTGCTTGGCAATGAGCCGCGTAAATTTGGCACATTCGTCAATTATAAGCAAGCCAATGAAAAAGTCCGTTCCATTTCGGAGCGTTATGCATTGAAAGTAGATCCGCAGGTGCGGATTAAAGATATTACGGTAGGTATGCAGCAGCGCGTGGAAATATTAAAAACCTTATACCGTGGCGCAGAAATTTTAATCTTTGATGAGCCTACTGCTGTGCTTACTGTACAGGAGATCGAAGAGCTGATTGGCATTTTGCGCAATTTGGCAGCAGAGGGCAAGTCCATTATTTTGATAACGCATAAGCTAAAAGAGGTTATGGCGCTTGCGGATTCGGTTACGGTTATTCGTCGGGGCAAGGTGGTTCGAACCGTCACGACAAAAGAAACGAATGAGCAGCAGCTTGCGGAGCTTATGGTTGGCCGTGACGTTAATTTTCAGGCGGTAAAGACCAAGAAAGAGCCTGGAGAGCTTATCCTATCTGTTGATAACCTTACGATGAAGGGCGAGGAGAATAAGCTCGTTTTAAATGGGGTCGCTTTGGATATCCGCGCAGGGGAAATTTTGGGTATTGCTGGGGTTGATGGCAATGGACAAAGTGAACTGGTACAGGCTATTACGGGTATGCGTAAAGCGTATGGCGGCTCTGTGAAGCTATCAGGTAAAGAGATGATTAATAAAACACCGCGCCAAATGTCCGTTGCAGGCGTCAGCCATATTCCAGAGGACCGTCACAAGCATGGAATGGTGCTTGACTTCACGCTCAGCGAAAATATGGTATTGGATACGTACTTTAATCCACAGTTCGGCAAACATGGCTTTATTGATTTTAAAGCTATAGATGAACTTGCGAACCAACTCGTAACGGAGTTTGATGTACGTTCATCAGGTATTGGAGCTAAGGCTCGCTCCTTATCAGGCGGAAACCAGCAAAAGGCTATTATTGCCCGTGAAATATGGAAAAATCCGTCCTTGCTCATTGCTGTACAGCCGACTCGTGGTCTAGATATAGGCGCGATTGAATATGTGCATAAGCGGCTAATTGAAGCGCGGGACGCAGGCAAAGCGATTTTGCTCGTTTCCTTTGAGTTAGATGAGCTGTATGCTTTGTCTGATCGCATTGCAGTCATGTATGAAGGAAAAATAATGGGCTACGCCGATGCCGACCAGCGTGACGATCAACAGCTGGGTCTACTGATGTCAGGCAATTCATCAGCGAAACAGCCGAATAAAGGTGGGAGCTAGCAGCCATGGATAAAGTCAAAGGAATTGCGGATAAACTATTCAATAAAACATCCTTCCTCGTCCCCTTGGTGGCTATCATTTTGGGTCTGTTATGTGGGGCAATAGCCATGCTGGCAGGTGGGTTTGATCCTATTCTGGCTTACCAATCACTGATTAAGAAGCTGTTTGGAAGTCCTTATGATATGGGCGAGGCTATCCGTGCGATTACTCCGCTAATCTTCACAGGTACTGCGGTTGCGTTCGCTTTCCGTACGGGTCTGTTTAATATCGGGGTAGAGGGCCAGTTCATGATGGGTATGACTGGTGCGACCGTCATAGGAATTACGCTTGACCTGCCGTGGTTTTTGCATGCTCCGCTTGCTATTATTGTCGGAGCGCTGTGCGGAGGCTTATGGGCGGCGTTGACTGGCTATTTAAAGGCGGTTCGCGGCGTTAACGAGGTTATTTCTTCGATTATGTTGAACTGGGTTGCGCTTTATTTATCCAATTACATTATTCGTGCGTTTTTTGTGGCAAAAGGCCAGCAAAAATCGGACCCGATTCAAGAGTCGGCACTCGTATCGATTGGCTGGTTATCTGACGCGATGGATCATGCCCGGATGCATTGGGGTACTGTCATTGCGTTGCTTGGTATCGGTGTATTTTACATTATACTGTGGAGAACGAAGCAGGGCTATGAGCTCAGAGCAGTGGGACAAAGCCCTGACGCAGCGCTGTATGCCGGGATTAATGTCAATCGCACCATTGTAAAGTCGATGTTTATTAGCGGATTGTTTGCTGGACTTGCAGGTGTGTTTGAGACGCTGGGCGTATTTGGCTATCAGACGATTCTGGCAGCGCCATGGGGCTATGGCTTTGATGGTATCGCGGTTGCTTTGCTTGGCGGCAATACGCCAATTGGTGTATTGTTCGGCGCTGTACTATTCGGTGGTCTAAGCTATGGCTCTGCGGGTATGAGCTTTGGAGCGGGCGTACCGCCAGAGCTCGTTCGAATCGTTATTGGTTCGATCATTTTCTTTATTGCTTCGCATGGCATCGTAAAGTTTTTCTTAAAACCATTCCTTGGACGACGTGCAGACAAGCGTAAGGAGGCGATCTAATATGAATGCACTGGAGATATTGGGTCAGCTTATTAACGTTACGCTTGTATTTTCTACGGCGCTTATTTTTACCGGTCTTGGTGGTCTATTCTCTGAGCGCTCCGGCGTTATTAATATCGGTCTCGAAGGTTTGATGGTGTCTGGCGCGTTCGCGGCGGCAGTCATTACCGACTATGCGATACAAGCTGGTTATGAGGAATCTGCCCCGTGGATAGGTTTAGTAGGGGCAGCGATTTATGGGGTGATATTTGCCCTGCTACATGCGGTATCTACCATTACATTTAAGGCGGATCAGACGATAGTCGGTGTCGTTATTAATATTTTGGCAGCGGGAATCGCAATTTATTTGACGAAAAGCCTATATGAAGGCTCAGGACAGACGACAACGCTGACTCATGTGTTCAACAAATGGGAAATTCCTTATTTATCGGATATCCCGTTTTTCGGAGAGGCATTCTTTAAAGCTTATCCGACAACATATGTTGTTATTTTGCTTGTCATTATCAGCTATATCGTGCTGTACAAAACGCACTTCGGCTTGCGCCTTCGCGCAGTGGGCGAATACCCAAGCTCGGCCGATACAGTGGGCATCAGCGTAACAAAATACCGTTATATCGGCGTGCTGCTCAGCGGCGCACTTGCTGGTCTTGGCGGTGCGACCATTACGTTAACAACGACGAGCAACTTTGCACATAACACCATCTCCGGGCAAGGCTTTATTGCTATCGCGGCTGTCATTTTCGGAAAATGGAATCCGCTCGGCGTTGCGGGAGCTGCTATTTTCTTCGGCTTCGCGCAAGCGATTCGGAACTTTGCTCAGCTGTTCGATTGGTCGCAGCAAATTCCGACCGAATTTTTCTACATGCTGCCATACGTACTGACGCTGGTTGTACTCGTTGGCGCAGTAGGACGTTCTTCCGCTCCAGGCTCGCTTGGCGAACCATACGATCCGGCTAAGCGCTAATTGAAAGAAGCAGCTTCAAGCTTCCCATGGTTATCACGTAAGTGATGATAAAACCATGGGAAGTTTTTTGTTTTCTAACCATCTCTACAAGGTTAGTCACAGAAAATCCACGATTGTGGATAACTTGTGGACAACCATGTGCGCAAATGCTGCACTTATGCACAATAGCCGCCAATGATGGAAAGTTTGGCTGTGTCAGGAGCTATTTTTAAAGGGAATTCACACTTTTGTCATAAACGCATTGACAGCATGATCTGCCTGGAGTAAATTAAACCTTATCAAATGAATTTACCGTAAAGGTTAAATGAAAGGCGAACGACTTTTTAGGTTTGTGCATCAATTCACAAAGTCGGTAGTAGCCATATCTGGAATGGGCAATCAGCTTGCCCTTCCCTCATAAGAGGAGAGGATTAACTGTGGAAGCACTGGCACTGGAACGCAAGGCGGAGCAGAACCGCGAACTGCGGGAACGGCTAATGCAATTGAAGAAAGAGCGCAACGCCATTATTCTTGCTCATTATTATCAGCGTGATGAAATTCAAGAGGTTGCGGACTTTCGCGGCGACTCGTTTTTGCTAGCTCAAAAAGCGGCTCAAACCGATGCAGATGTCATCGTATTTTGCGGCGTGCATTTTATGGGGGAGAGCGCTAAAATTTTGGCTCCCAATAAAACCGTCATTATACCGGACGAGCGTGCAGGGTGCCCGATGGCCGATATGGTCAATGTCGATGGTCTTCGCAAGCTGAAAGCCCAGCATCCGAATGCGACTGTCGTTACGTATATTAACTCTTCCGCCGAAATTAAGGCAGAGACTGACATTTGTTGTACATCAGCGAATGCGGTTAACGTTGTAAATTCCGTTGAAGGCCAAGACGTCATTTGGGTGCCGGACAAGAACCTTGGACACTATGTGCAGCAGAAGACCGATAAGAACATGATTATCTGGGAAGGCTACTGCAACACGCATGACATGTTGACGGTGAAGGATGTAGAGGAAATGAAGGCGAAACACCCGAATGCGCAGTTTGTTGTGCATCCTGAGTGCCGCCCTGAAGTGGTTGAGTTAGGTGATTTTGTCGGAAGTACGACAGCAATTATTAAATACTGTAAGGAATCGGATTGCAAGGAGTTCATTGTCGGCACGGAGGATGGCACAGGCTATCAGCTGAGATTGGACAGCCCGGACAAAACATTCCTGTTTGCATCTAAATATTTGGTTTGCCCGAACATGAAGGTTAATAACTTGAAGAAGCTGGTTAAATGTCTTGAAACGATGCAGCCGCAAATCTATGTACCGCCGCATGTGGCGGATCAAGCACGCTTGTCCCTGGAGCGCATGTTACTCGTGAAATAGGAGCAGCATGCGCTACTCCTATGCCTGGAGGCGCTAGAATGATTCCCAGATACCTTATAGACATCAAGCTGGATGAACTGCCGGTAATCGAGAAGGATGTTATTGTGATTGGGGCCGGCATTGCCGGTCTTTTTACCGCACTTCGGGCCAGTGATCGGCATTCCGTGCTGATGATTACGAAGAAGTCGCTGCTTGACAGCAACACCCGCTATGCGCAGGGCGGCATTGCCGCGGTCATATCGGAGGATGATTCACCCGCTTACCACAGCGAGGACACGCTACTTGCCGGAGCGGGGTTGTGCTCGGAGGATGCGGTCAATGTGCTCGTGCATGAGGGTCCGGAAGGTGTAAATCAGCTTATTGAAATGGGCACGCAATTCGATTTGGAAAATGGCGAGTTCGCGCTGACGAAGGAGGGCGCTCACAGCCAGCGTCGTATTTTGCATGCGAATGGGGATGCGACGGGCTACGAAATAGTCCGAGCCCTATCGGAAAAAGCGTTATCCAAGCCGGGTATTGAAGTATGGGACGACCATTTTGTCATTGATTTGGTTACCAATGATGGAGAGTGTGTGGGCGCTGTTGTGCAAAAGCCGGACGGCTCGCGTCTGCTCGTGCGCGGCAAAGCGACCGTTCTATGCTCGGGCGGTGCAGGTCAGCTTTACCGCTATACGACGAACCCTGAGGTAGCGACAGGTGACGGGATTGCTATGGCTTATCGAGCAGGAGCTTTTATTCAGGATGTAGAGTTTGTCCAGTTTCATCCAACCTCCCTATGCTATCCCGGAGCGCCACGTTTTCTGATTTCAGAGGCCGTACGCGGCGAAGGGGCTGTCCTCCGCAATACGCGAGGCGAGCGTTTTATGGAACGCTATCACCATCAGCTGGAGCTGGCGCCGCGTGACGTAGTGGCCCGCGCTATCATTAGCGAGATGGAAGCAACGAAATCAACATTTGTTTATTTGGACGTGACGCATGAGTCGCCGGATATGGTGAAGCATCGTTTTCCGAATATTTATGAATTTTGCTTGCAATATGGTTTGGATTTGACGACAGATTGGATTCCGGTCGCCCCTGCTGCACACTATATGATGGGCGGCGTTAAAACCGATCTCGATGGAGAAACCAATATAAGAAGGCTGTTCGCCTGCGGCGAAGTTTCTTCGACAGGTGTTCATGGAGCTAACCGATTGGCTAGCAATTCGCTTTCGGAGGCAGTCGTGTTCGGTAAGCGGATTGTCGAGAAGATTGATAAACTTGCAGAGCATGCAGAGATTCAGCCTATAATAGAGAGCAGTGTACCGCGCAGCAGTGTGCCGATTCAGGCAGTGGTGGAGCGAAGATTGAAGCTGCAAAAAGTAATGGTCAGGTATGCGGGCTTACAGCGCGATGCCAAGGGTCTCGAGAAGGGGCTGGAGGAGCTGCGGCGCCAGCTGACTATTTTTCAAGCGATGCTGACCAAGCGGGAGGAATTTGAATTTGCCAATATGCTGACATGCGCCCTGCTGACAGCAGAATCCGCTTTGCAGCGGGAGGAGAGCCGCGGCGCGCATTACCGTGAGGACTTCCCAGAGCGCAATGATCAAGTATGGCGCAAGCATACTGTAATGCACCGTGTATACGGAAGAACAGAGGAGCGGTTAACCAATGTTTGAGACAACGCTGGATGGCTATAATGAAGCGCTGCGCGCGCAAATACGCGGCTGGCTCGCTGAAGATATCGGAAGCGGCGATGTAACGACGGCTATGACTATTCCGCATGGGGCGCAGGCTAAGGCCGTCATTCATGTGAAGGAAAATGGACGGATCGCGGGCATTCCAGTAGCGCGCCTTGTGTTTGAAATCGTTGACCCATCGCTAGTTTTCACGGCAAAGGTCGAGGATGGGGAGTATGTTGAACAAGGCACTGTACTCGCTGAGGTAGAAGGCAGCATCCATAGTCTGCTTACAGGAGAGCGTCTAGCGCTTAATTTGATGCAGCGGATGTCCGGCGTGGCGACGAAGACTAGTGCGTTTGTAGCAGCGCTGCAAGGCCTGCCCGTTCGATTGGTCGACACTCGCAAAACGACCCCAGGGCATCGCCTGCTTGAAAAGTATGCCGTTCGCGTAGGCGGCGGCTCGAATCACCGCTTCGGCTTGTATGATGCCGTAATGATAAAGGATAATCATATTAAGGGAGCAGGCGGTATTCGGGAAGCAGTGGAAGCGGCTCGAGCAGGTATTCCCCATACGATGAAGATCGAGGTGGAGACGGAGTCTTTGGAGCAAGTCGATGAGGCGATTGCCTGCGGAGCGGATATTATTATGCTCGACAATATGCCGCATGAGATGATGAAAGCTGCTGTACAGCAAATCAAGCAGCACGCGCCGCATGTTATTGTAGAAGCCTCCGGCAATGTGCGTCTTGATACGATACATGGTATAGCTGCTTGCGGTGTCGACGTCATTTCGGTAGGAGGACTCACCTATTCCTTTCAATCACTCGATATTAGTCTCGACCTGTTTGCGAAGAAGGGAGGAGCCAAGTCTTGATTCTCGTCATTGACGTCGGCAATACGAATATCGTGCTGGGCATTTATCAAGGCAAGGAGCTGCTTCATCACTGGAGACTCAGCACGAATCGTTCTGCTACAGTTGATGAATATGGCATCAATTTTCATCATTTGTTTCATTTTGCCGGCATGCGTCTGGAGCAGATGGAAGGTGTCATTATTTCATCGGTCGTTCCGCCGCTCATGCGGACGTTGGAGCAGCTGTGCATGAAGTATTTGCGCAAAACTCCTTTTATCGTTGGTCCAGGCGTGAAAACCGGACTTAATATCCGGTATGAAAATCCCCGCGAGGTCGGTGCTGACCGCATTGTGAATTCGGTGGCGGGCATCGTCAAATATGGCAGTCCGCTTATTGTCGTCGATTTCGGGACGGCAACGACGTTTGATTACATTGATGCTGCTGGCAGCTATTTGGGCGGCGCTATTGTGCCGGGCATTGCGATATCGACAGAGGCGCTTTATCAGCGGGCGGCGAAGCTGCCGCGCATTGAGCTGGTGAAGCCGCCAAGCGTCATCGGCCGCAATCCGGTCACCTCCATGCAGGCGGGTATTATATATGGCTATGCAGGGCAAGTGGACGGTATCGTGCGCAGAATCCGCAAGGAATTTAAAGTATCGCCCCGAGTTATCGCCACGGGCGGCTTGGCTGAGTTAATTAGCTCGGAATCGGAAACGATAGATGAGGTTGATCCGCTGCTGACGTTAGAAGGCTTGCGTATCATATATGAACGGAATCAGGAGGGATAAATGATGGAGCAAAGGAAAGATTTTTTGGTGCGCGGCACGGCATGGGAAGGGAAAATTCGTGTTTTTGCTGCCCGTACGACGCAATTGGTCGATGAGCTGCAACGCCGGCACGGCACTCTACCGACGGCAACGGCAGCGCTGGGCAGAACGGCAACGGCTGGAGCTATTATGGGCGCCATGCTGAAAGGCGAAGAAAAGCTGACGATTCAAGTGAAGGGCGAAGGCCCAATGGGACAAATTGTCGTCGATGCAAATGCTCATGGAGAAGTGCGAGGCTACACGGACAATCCACTCGTTCTGCTTCCAAGCAATGCGCAAGGAAAACTGGACGTTGCAGGTGCCGTAGGCCATAGCGGTTATATTCATATTACTAAGGATCTTGGGCTGAAGGAGCCTTATCGCGGCAGCGTTCCGATTGTTTCCGGAGAGCTTGGCGAAGACTTCACCTATTATTTTGCTGTATCGGAGCAGACGCCTTCCGCAGTTGGGCTTGGCGTGCTGGTTGATGAAGACGGCCGCGTCATTCATGCTGGCGGCTTTATCGTACAGCTGATGCCAGGACTTACAGATGCGGAAATTACGAAGCTGGAGAAAGCGCTCAGCACCATGCCTCCGCTCACAGCCCTGCTTGATCAAGGCGAGACGCCAGAAGGGCTGCTGAAATGGGTCGTCGGCGATGATGTTGTCATTCATGAGTCGCTGGACTTGCATTTTCAATGCAAATGCTCCCGCGATCGCGTAGAGCAGACCTTGATCAGCATGGGTGAATCGGAATTGCAGCAAACGATTGAAGAAGAAGGTAAAGCAGAGGTCGTCTGTCACTTCTGTAATGAGGCGTACCAGTTTAACCGTGTAGAGCTTGAGCAATTGCTCGAACAAGCCAAACCGAAGCCGATCCATTAATATGGAGGCTACCGGGCAATGAATAAAATCGGAGTAGTGAGGACGATTGTCGTCATTCAGGCGTTATGTATGATCGTGCTAAGTGTAGTTGTTGTAGTGAGATTGTCGCCTTTTTCTGAAGGGATGCCGGATCATGACTCAGATTCAGGAACACGTGCAGAAACAGGCAATGAGGTTGTGCCAGGCGGCTTGGATCATGATAAAATTGTAGCCATAATTGGCGATCGCAGCATTAGGGAAAGCGAATTGATGAATGTGCTTAGCGAGCAATATGGCCAAGCTACCCTCAAGCTGATGATGATTCACAGCGCCATTGACCAAGAGGCCGCCTCGCAGCAGCTTGAAGTGACCGCTGCGGAGCAGCAGAGAGCTGTTGAGGAGCAGGCAGCGGGATATGATAGCGAAGAGGACTTTTACCGCATAATGGACCAGCAGTTGGGTATGTCCAAAGAGGATGTTTTGAAGGATACGAAGTACAGGCTGTTGACTGAAAAAATAGCAATTCAAAAAGTGGATGTGCCTGATGCTGAGGTTGAACGCTACATTGCGGATCATGAGGAGCAATACGGCGACAGGCTGCAATATCGCTTATCCTGGATTGTGACGGCGAATGTGGAAGAGGCGAACCGCGTGCTGGATAGGCTCTCTGAGGGAGCGGACTTTGCGCAAGCAGCGGCTAAGTATTCGATAGATGCCTTTACAGCAGATGCTGGCGGTGATTTAGGCCTAATTGATGCTGATGACCCGTTTCATGAGCAGGCAATTCTTTCGGCGGCAAGCAAGCTGGGTACGGGAGAGATTGCTGGCCCGATAGCGATTGCCGAAGGGTATGCCATCATTCGTTTGATGGAGCGCCACACAACGGATAAGCCACAGGGTCAGCAGCTATATGAGCTGGTCCGCAAAGAGCTGGCATTATCACAGGCTCCTTCCCTAAGCCAAATTGAGCAGCAGCTATTGGAGAAATATGACGCTGTCACCTTTCCATAAATATAAGAAATTTTAGGTTTGTCCATAAGCTTCCATTATATTGGAGCATCATATAGTTGTGTTCGCCAGATGATTAGAAAATGGGCGAACCATTCTGCTTTTTCAAAATGTAAGCATTTATAAGGCTTCCACTTATAGCGGGCTTATATTTCAGCGCAAATGGATGCTTTATCGGTCAGGGATGGCGTTAGCCAGCCGTACTCGCATGAAGGAAATGAAGGTATTGACAACGAATACAACTCATTGATAAGATGGAATTAGTTTAAAAACCAACTGAATCAGTCGGAATAAGGAGGAAGTATGACATATGGCAAAAATCGTGCAAAGCATTACTGACCTAATTGGTGATACACCGCTAGTTCGCTTGAATCGTCTAGTTCCTGAGGATAGCGCTGAGATTTATGTAAAGCTTGAATATCAAAATCCAGGTGCGAGCGTAAAAGACCGTATCGCAATCAGCATGATTGAAGTAGCTGAGCAGGAAGGCATCATCAAGCCAGGCGATACAATTGTTGAGCCTACGAGCGGCAACACGGGTATTGGTCTGGCATTGGTAGCAGCAGCTAAAGGCTATAAAGCTATCCTCGTTATGCCTGAGACGATGAGTATTGAGCGCCGCAACCTGCTTCGTGCTTATGGTGCAGAAGTTGTTCTGACGCCAGGCTCAGAGGGCATGAACGGAGCTGTTCGCAAAGCGGAAGAGCTGGCGAAAGAAAATCCGTCCTATTTTATCCCGCAGCAGTTCAATAACCAAGCGAATGTGAAAATCCACCGCGAAACAACAGGTCCAGAAATTGTTGAGGCGATCAACTCTCTGGATGGCAAGCTGGATGCATTCGTAGCGGGTATTGGTACTGGCGGTACGATTACGGGTACTGGTGAAGTACTGAAAAAGAACTTCAAGGATATTAAAATTTATGCGGTTGAGCCTGCGGCTTCCCCACTGCTTTCGGGTGGACAGCCGGGACCTCACAAAATTCAAGGAATTGGCGCTAACTTTGTGCCGACGATTTTGAATCGTGAAATCTATGACGAGGTCATTACGGTTGAAAATGATGATGCATTCGACTACGCACGCCGTGCTGCGAAAGAAGAAGGCATCCTGTGCGGAATTTCCTCCGGTGCTGCGATCTATGCTGCTTTGAAGGTAGCGAAGGAGCTTGGCAAAGGCAAGCGCGTTATTGCGGTTGTTCCAAGTAACGGTGAGCGTTACCTCAGTACGCCGCTGTTCAATTTCGAGAACTAACACTTATGTCTAATCGGAGCCGTGCCCGAAGCAGGAGCGGTATACCGTTTGACTGGCCTTCCATTCATTTGAGTGGAGGGCTTTTTATATTCTAACAATTTATAAGTTTCATCCTTATATCCGCTTAGAATACTCCGACAAAGCTCTTCGCTCGTCCCAAAAGGACGACGAAGTCGTTTTTGCTTGTATGGCGGCAGCGCTCTTTCCTTTTGGGCGGGTATTCTGTATACTAGGCAAAATAAACATGCTTGTCGATCGGGGGTTGGAAGGTGATGTTCACCGCCTTTGACTATTGGTTAGGGTGGCACGCCGAGCGGAAGTATACGACTTTTCCACTGCTGCGGGAGCTGCCGCTTGGAGAAGAAGGCGTCGCTTCATGGGAAGAGGCATGGCGGGATGCATCGCCGTATGCTTTTGTACTGGAGAGCGGTAAGGATGGACGCTATACGTATCTCGGCTTGCAGCCGGAGAGCGTCATTCGCGGCAAAGGCTTGGAGGCGGAAGCCCGGACGCTGCGGATAGATGGAGCTGAAGCTTCAGATGATGCTGATTCGACCTTGCGCTACCAGGGCAAGCCGCTCGAAGTGGTGCGGAGCTGGATGGAGCCATATCGCTCGCCAAAGCTTGAAGCAGCTGGCACGCCGAAGTGGACGGGCGGATGTGTCGGATTTTGGAGCTATGACGTCATTCGTTCGATTGAACGGCTGCCGGAGCTGACGGAAGATGATTTGAATGTGCCGGATTATTTATTTTTGCGTTTAAATGAGCTATGGATTGTCGATCATAGCGACAAGAAGCTATATTGCGCTGTGCACACTCCTGTGCCAAGTGAAGCAGGGCAAGAGGAGCTGAGACTGCTATATGTGCAGGCTTGCTCACGAGCCGGCGAGATGGCTGCTTATTGGCAGGAGCGCTTCGGGAGCGCAGCGAATGGCCAGCGAGAAGAGAAGGATGCTGAAAGCAAAAGCGATAGCCGCCGATTGCGGCTTGAGCGGCAGCGGCTCGCTGACGATGCTTCCCTGCACGGCAATGGGGACGCGCTGGATGGGATCAGCACGCGGTTTTCGAAGGAAGCTTTTGAAGAGGCAGTTCGGCAAATTCAGCGCTACATCGGACAAGGCGATGTATTTCAGGTGAATTTATCGGTACGCCAGAGCCGGGCGCTTGCTGCGCAGCCGGAAGAGCTGTACGAGTGGCTGCGTCTCATTAATCCTTCTCCTTATATGGGCTTTCTGCGCTGCCCTGACTTTCAACTCGTGTCGGCTTCGCCGGAGCTGCTGGTTGAGCGTCGCGGCGACTTGCTTGCAGCCCGCCCTATTGCCGGAACGCGCAGGCGCGGCCGTACAGAAGCAGAAAATGAGCTTATGGCGGAGGAGCTGCGGACAAGCGAGAAGGAGCGAGCCGAGCATATTATGCTGGTCGATCTGGAGCGCAACGATTTGGGACGGATTTCGGCTTACGGCACAGTGAAAGTGGAAGAGCTGATGGTAATTGAGCAATATTCGCATGTGATGCATTTGGTATCCCAGGTCGAGGGGCGGCTTGCCGAGGGCAAGGATGCTTATGATGTCATTGCGGCGACTTTCCCGGGCGGCACCATTACAGGCGCTCCCAAAATCCGCACGATGGAAATTATTGAAGAGCTGGAGCCTGTGAGGCGCGGTCCTTATACCGGCTCGCTCGGATGGATTGACTATAATGGCGATATGGAATTTAATATTATTATACGAACGATGGTCATCAAGGATGGCATGGTGCATATTCAGGCTGGAGCAGGCATTGTTATTGATTCCAAGCCGGAGCGCGAATATAAGGAATCATTAAGCAAGGCCAAGGCGTTGTGGAAGGCGATTGAGTATAGTGAGCGGTTCAGGCAGGCTGCGCCAAGCGGGCGCAAACAATAGAGGGGGCGCATGCGATGATTCTCGTAATAGATAACTATGATTCGTTTACCTACAACCTTGTGCAATATTTAGGCGAGCTTGGCGAGGACATTGTGGTCAAAAGAAATGATGAGCTGGAGCTGGCGGACATTGAGCAGCTGGCACCTGATCATATTTTGATTTCTCCGGGACCCTGCTCTCCGAATGAGGCGGGCATCAGTCTGTCGCTGATTGAGCATTTTAAAGGGAAAATTCCGATTTTCGGCGTATGCCTTGGCCATCAGGCAATCGGACAAGCGTTTGGCGGCGATGTCATACGCGCAGAGCGCCTGATGCATGGCAAAACCTCGCAAATGGTGCATGACGGCAAGACGATTTTTGAAGGCATCCCTTCACCGTTCACCGCAACCCGTTACCATTCCCTTATCGTGAAAAAAGAAACCCTGCCTGACTGTCTTGAAATCAGCGCAGAAACAGCGGAAGGCGAAATTATGGCCCTTCGCCATAAAGAATACCCGATTGAAGGGGTGCAATTCCATCCAGAATCCATTATTTCCGAGCATGGTCTGACGCTGCTGCGTAACTTTTTGAAAATTCGTACAGGCGCGCCGCGATGAAGGTTGCGTTGGGCGGCGTTGTCTTGGATGCTGAGCAAGCTGTGATCTCAATATATGATCACGGCTTTTTGTACGGTTTGGGTTTGTTCGAGACGTTTCGGACCTATGGCGGCCGCGCATACTTGCTGGAGCGGCATTTGCGGCGTCTGGAAGCAGGTTGTTTGTCGCTGGGCATCCGCTACAAAGCGGATCAAACCGCGCTGGAGGCGAGCATTGCCAAGCTGCTTCAGGCAAATGAGCTGACGGACGGCTATGTCCGGCTGACCGTTACAGCGGGCGAAGGCGGGCTAGGCTTGCCGATGGGCGATTACGAGCAGCCGCAGGAGTTGATCTTGATGAAGGCGCTGCCTCCCTATCAGGCGGAGCTTTATGAGCATGGCCGCGAGCTTAGGCTGCTGCATACGAAGCGCAATACGCCAGAGGGCGAGATCCGACTTAAATCGCTGCACTATATGAATAATATTATAGCGAAGCGCGAGCTTGCCGCGAGCGATGCCTCGCCGGGGGCAGAGGGATTGATGCTGAGCGGCGATGGCCTGCTGACGGAAGGTATCGTCAGCAATCTTTTTTTCGCCCAGGACGGGGTTATTCGGACGCCTGCGGTAGATACGGGCATCCTGCCTGGCATTACGCGAGAGCGTGTGTTAGAGCTTGCCCGTGCGGCGGGCTTTCAGGTGGAGGAGGGCTACTACAGCTGGAATCAGCTGCTGGGGGCAGATGAAATATGGCTGACGGGCTCTGTACAGGAGCTGGTCCCGGTGACGCGGTTAAGTGGTACCGACGGCACTCAGGTGCAGGTTGGCAAAGGGGCAGCTGCGGGAATCGGCGTGGGCTACGAATCGGCAAGAAATGCAGCCATGCTTGAACCCGCCGCGGCAGAAGCTAGGCCTATCGCTGGGCCGATCACTCGTCAGCTTCTAAAGGCCTATCGCTCTGATACGATGAGAAGCAAGTAAGGCAGGAGCGTCAGGCGACTGCATATTAAGACTAGTATAGCTAAAGGTGTGAGCGTAGCTTATGAATACAGCAAGAGAAGGCAAGCTTGAATATTACAGCAGGAGCTATGGGCTGGCTTGCGGCAATCGGCTGGAGCTGGGCAAGCGCACGCTGATTATGGGCATATTGAATGCGACGCCGGATTCTTTCTCTGATGGCGGGAAATTTAATGCAGTGGAGGCGGCTGTCAGCCGCGCAGTGGAGATGGTCGCGGAGGGCGCAGATATTATTGATATCGGCGGCGAGTCCACACGTCCAAACTTTGTGCCGGTCGATGCGGAGGAGGAGCTGCGCCGCGTAATTCCGGTCATTCAAGCTGTCCGCGCCGCACTGCCGAACATCGCCATTTCGATTGATACGTATAAGGCAAAGACTGCGCGCCATGCGCTCGAAGCAGGAGCAACGATTATTAATGATATTTGGGGACTCAAATATGATGAGGAAATGGCGTCAGTCGCAGCCGCGTGTGGCTGCCCGGTTATTTTGACACATAATCGCACGAATCCCGTCTATCTGGCCGCTGATTTTGTAGAGGATGTTATTGCCGATTTGAAAGAAAGCATTCAAATCGCAATACATGCCGGCGTGAAGGAGGAGCAGATCTGGCTCGATCCCGGCCTTGGCTTTGCCAAAACCTATGAGCAAAATATGGAGCTGCTAGGACGGCTCGCCGAGCTGCATGCTCTTGGCTATCCCGTGCTGCTAGGTACTTCACGCAAGAGCTTTATTAGGCAGACGCTTGATCTGCCAAGGGAAGAGCTGGTCGAGGGTACGGCAGCAACGACGGCGCTTGGCATTGCCCAAGGCTGCCAAATCGTTAGGGTGCATGATGTTCGCGCGAATAAAAGAACAGCTGTGATGTCGGACGCGATTATTTATCCGCGTTTTTCAAAATATAAGAATTTATAAGTTATGCACTTATAAATGAGCTTATATTTCTCTGACAAAGCTCTTCGCTCGTCCTAGAAGGACGAAGAAGTCGTTTTTGCTTGTAGATTCAGATATAAGTATAAGGGGCGTAAGCTTATGGATAGAATGCTTGTGAAAGGCATGCAGTTTTACGGTTATCACGGTGTATTTGCTGAGGAGAACAGGCTGGGCCAAAAATTTGGCGTCGATTTGGAGCTGTTGCTCGATTTGGATAAGGCGGCAACGCTGGATGATTTGGAAGCAACGGTGAACTATGCCGAATTGCATGCGTTAACGAAGAAAATTGTCGAAGGAACGCCGTTTAAATTGATTGAAGCTTTAGCGGGTAGCATTGCAACCCAGTTGTTAGCGGCTTATACTATGATAAATGAAGTAACGGTTCGTGTGACGAAGCCGAACCCACCGTTCGACATTCATTTTGATGGCGTGACGGTAGAGCTGCGCAGAAAGCGGGATGCTGATGGACGCGTTGTCACCGTTTAATTCGCCCGCCTACGCTTATGTGGCTCTAGGTTCAAATGTAGGTGATCGGCAGCAGCTATTGCTGCAAGCGATCCAGCAGTTAAGTGGCCGCTCAGACATCGAGGTGCTTCGCGTTTCTGGCGTGTACGAGACCGATCCGGTCGGCTATACGGATCAGCCCCCTTTTCTGAATATGGCTATCGCCGTGCGAACTACGCTGTCCCCGCTTGCTTTACTGCACGTTCTGCTGGATACCGAGCAGCAGCTTGGACGTGTCAGAGATATTCGCTGGGGGCCGCGCACTATAGATCTCGATTTGCTGTTGTATGCTGATGTCGTGATGGATGGCGAGGAGCTGACGCTTCCGCATCCACGAATGATGGAACGCGCCTTCGTGCTCGTTCCGCTTGGTGATGTGATCGAGCAGTCCCATCCGTTTAAGGAACAGGTGGCTGCGGCCGCGGCTTCAGCGCTTCAGGATGGAAAGGAAGGCATCATGTTATGGAAAATCATCAATTGGCACAGCGAGTCCGGGCATTTCGTAAGCTAAAGGGCTACACACAACAGGAATTAGCAAAAGTACTTGGCGTTTCGGTAGCGGTATTAGGCTCCCTTGAGCGCGGTACACGCAAGGCGGACGCCAAGTTATTGCTTCATATATCAAACACCCTTGGCATTAGCTATGAAGAGTTGACGAATTCGGGTTCGAACGGAGCCGTGTAAGAAACTCACGTATTAGGAAACAAACCAGAAGGAGGAGCGGGGAGAAACATGCTGAAAATCGGAGAAATCGAGATGAAGAATAGAGTTGTGCTTGCACCGATGGCCGGCGTGTGTAATCCCGCTTTCCGTCTAATTGCAAAGGAATTTGGAACAGGCCTTGTATGCGCGGAGATGGTGAGCGACAAGGCGATTTTGCACGGCAATAAGCGGACGATGGAAATGCTGTTCGTGGACGAGCGCGAGAAGCCGCTGAGCTTGCAAATTGTTGGCGGTGACCGTGAATCGCTGGTCGAGGCGGCGAAGGTCGTGGATAAGCAAACCAATGCTGATATTATTGATATTAATATGGGCTGCCCGGTTCCAAAAGTAACAAATTGCGATGCTGGAGCACGTTGGCTCCTTGACCCGAACAAAATTTACGAAATGGTTTCTGCCGTAGTGGAAGCTGTGGATAAGCCAGTAACGGTGAAAATGCGTATCGGCTGGGATGACGAGCATATTTATGCGGTGGAAAATGCGCGCGCCGTTGAGCGTGCTGGCGGCAAGGCGGTCAGCGTTCATGGTCGTACGCGCGAGCAGCAGTACACAGGCGTAGCGAATTGGGACATCATTCGCGAGGTGAAGCAGGCGGTGTCGATTCCGGTAATCGGCAACGGGGATGTTTTTTCACCTGAAGATGCCAAGCGCTTGCTGGAGCATACGGGCTGTGACGGCGTCATGATCGGACGCGGTGCGCTTGGAAACCCTTGGATGCTCTACCGAACCATTCAGTATTTGACGAATGGCGAGCTGTTGCCCGATCCGAAGCCGCGTGAGAAGCTGCTGGTCGCTACCTTGCATTTGGATCGTCTCATTGATCTAAAAGGAGAAGCGGTTGCCGTACGGGAAATGCGAAAGCATTTGGCTTGGTATTTGAAAGGCTTGCCGGGCGGTGCGCGCGTCAAGGATGTTATTATGGAAGAAACCGGCCGTGACCGGATGGTGGGCATTTTGGAGCGATATGTGCTGTCGCTTGAAGAGCAGGGTCTTGCTGCTGCGAGCCTGTAGTTCGAAATAGCGGACTGTTCGGATACAGCTGTGCGACATGCCGAACATGCTCAAACTTGATTTGCGAATAAAATAAACGGGCAGGTTATCTGAGAACGTTCAGAGGCCTGTCTTTTTTTCAAGTTATGCCCGCTGTATGTGAAAATGGAAAGGTTATGTAAAAAATCTTATATATTTGGAACTTTGTGTTTTTTGTAAACGAGCTAGGAAGGAATGAGCGGTTTTACAACGAATAAAAAAAGAAGGGCCGTGCTGCTGTCTCGCGAAGTGCAATAGTTGGCATAGACATAGGCGCTTTTACAATCGGCGCGTTCCTTTCAGACGGGTATACATAAATGGTGGATAACGCTTTCAAGGGTCTCAAGCGAAAGTCGTTCCAGTCGTTTGGCTTTGATTGACATTCAGGAGAACATTGCATATAATCGTGCAATATAACCTTAATGACTATAGTCAACACGGCTTATCTGCTCCCTCAGCAGGTCTGAGGCAAGAGGAGCGTAATATATTAATTAACAGTGAATTCATACCTGGTATGAAAATTGGTCACACGACGGGAGAATCGGAAAGATGAGCGATAAAGAGATCATTCTGACTCAGGAAGGTTTGAGAAAGCTTGAGGACGAACTGGAGATGCTGAAATCGGTCAAGCGTCGCGAGGTAGCTGAGCGGATCAAGATCGCGATTGGCTACGGCGATATTAGCGAAAACTCCGAGTATGAAGATGCTAAAAATGAGCAGGCCTTCATCGAAGGTCGGATCATCACGTTGGAGAAGATGCTCCGCAACGCTCGGATCATCAATAGCGATGAAATTGATACGGACGTGGTCAGCATCGGCTCCACGGTAACCGTAGAAGATTTAGAATTTGGCGATAAAATGGAATATGCGATTGTCGGTTCTGCTGAATCGGACCCGCTTAACAATAAGATTTCCAATGAGAGCCCTGTTGGCAGAGCGATTTTGGGTAAAAAGGAAGGCACGGTCGTTGATGTCAGCGTACCTGCCGGCGTTATACAGTATAGAATCATTGATATTAAAAAATAAGGTTTGCACTGTGTCTGATTCAGAAAGCTTCCTTAAGCGGAAGCTTTTTGAACGTTAAAGCGGTGCCTTAGGAGATGAAATCAAGTTGGAACATCAGAACACCGAGACAGGTCATGAACAAGAACAAGAGCTAAGCGAGCTGCTGCAAATCCGTCGTGACAAACTGGACGAGCTGAGAGGACTCGGCATTGATCCATTCGGCAGCAAATTCGAGCGTTCGCATAATGCGAAGGACATCGTGAGCGCTTATGAATCGTTTACGAAGGAAGAGCTGGAGGAGAAAGCTGTACAGGTAAGCATTGCGGGCCGGATTATGCAGAAGCGCGGCATGGGGAAAGCGAGCTTTGCCCACATTCAGGATCTAAGCGGCAAAATTCAAATTTATGCGCGCAAGGATACGGTTGAGGAAAATCAATTCGCAGCGTTCACCCTGCTTGATATCGGCGATATCATTGGCGTGAAGGGAACGGTATTCAAGACGAATACTGGCGAAGTGTCTGTAAAAGCGCTGGAAGTGCTCGTACTTACGAAATCGCTTCTGCCTTTACCGGACAAGTTCCATGGACTGAAGGATGTCGAGCTGCGTTACCGCCAGCGTTATGTTGATCTAATTGTGAATCCTGATGTTCAACAGACGTTCATCTCCCGTTCCCGAATTATCCAATCTATGAGACGGTATCTGGATGGCCAGAACTATCTGGAAGTGGAAACACCGACGCTGCACACCATCCCAGGCGGAGCATCTGCACGCCCTTTCATCACGCATCATAATGCGCTTGATATGCAGCTGTACATGCGTATTGCGATTGAGCTGCATTTGAAACGCCTCATTGTTGGCGGCATGGAGAAGGTTTACGAGATTGGTCGCGTTTATCGGAACGAAGGCATGTCGACACGCCATAATCCAGAGTTTACGATGCTGGAGCTGTATGAGGCTTACGCTGACTACAAGGACATTATGGCATTGACTGAAAACATGATCGCGCATATCGCGCAGGATGTGCTCGGCACAACCAAAATCATGTACCAAGGCCAAGAGGTCGACCTGACG
Organism: Paenibacillus sp. KS-LC4; assembly: GCF_036894955.1. Classification (NCBI taxonomy): domain Bacteria; kingdom Bacillati; phylum Bacillota; class Bacilli; order Caryophanales; family Paenibacillaceae; genus Paenibacillus; species Paenibacillus sp. KS-LC4. The sequence goes on from NZ_CP145905.1 coordinate 115,979, forward strand.
CCGCAATGGCGCCGTATTTCAATGGTTGATCTCGTTAAGGAAATCAAAGGCGTTGATTTCAGCGTTCAAATGACGGATGAAGAAGCGCATGCCATTGCGAAGGAGCACAACGTCAAAGTTGAGCCGCATATGACGTTTGGTCATATTGTGAATGCATTCTTTGAAGAGTTTTGCGAGCATACGCTCATTCAGCCGACCTTCGTTACAGGGCATCCGGTTGCGATTTCGCCGCTGGCGAAGAAAAGCCCGGTTGATCCGCGCTTTACCGATCGCTTTGAATTGTTTATCGTGGCGCGCGAGCATGCCAACGCGTTCACAGAGCTGAACGATCCAATTGATCAGCGCGAACGCTTTGAAGCGCAGCTGCTGGAGAAGGAGCAAGGCAATGACGAGGCGCATGAGATGGATGATGATTTCATCCGCGCGCTTGAGTATGGCTTGCCGCCAACTGGCGGACTAGGAATCGGCATCGACCGTCTGGTCATGCTGTTGACCGATGCACCTTCCATCCGCGACGTGCTGCTGTTCCCGCATATGCGCAATCTGGCAGGCGAATAGCCAATCATAGTTTTCCACTAACCTGTTGAGGCCTAGGGCTTCAACAGGTTTTTTTTCTGTAAATAGGCTAGAATAGCTGTTTGATCGCACCTTAGGCTAGGCATTGGGCTGATGCCTCCTCCATCCATTGACCCGTGCCTTATTTTCCTTTAAAGTGAATATGTATTTTCAGACAAAAAAAGCTATCTTAGCGAGGTATTAACTATAGAAATCAGAGGTGAACAGACGTTGCTGAAAGGTTCGATGAGAAGTTTGCGGTTGGTCATATGCATGGTAATGCTCTTATTCAGTTTTTTGCCTGATAGCAGCAAGCAGGTGTTCGCGGAGGAATTTAATATTATACATAATGCAGGCTTCGAAAGTAGCGAGTCTGGCGTGCCTTTGTCATGGACGCAGGATGTATGGGAGGCAGGCGAGAGCATTTCGCGCTTCACGCTGGAGCAGTCCGATGTTTATTCGGGCACCGGCGCAGCTAAAATTCAAAATTTTCAACCGAACCATGCCAAGTGGATACAGAAGCTGACGGTTAGTCCAGATGCCTATTACCATGTGAGTGGCTGGGTCAAGGTTTCAGATGCGAAGAGCGACGCAATCGGCGCTAATTTGTTTATTGTAGGAGTTGGCGATCCATTTCCGCAGTTGACCGATACTGCGGGCGAATGGAAGCTGCTTGAATTTTACGGTCGTACAGGCCCGGAGCAAAAAGAGCTGCAAATGGGCATCAGCCTTGGCGGCTACGGAAGCTTGAATACGGGAACAGCGCTGTTTGACGATTTGAAAATGGAGCAGCTTCCAGCAAAGCCGGAAAATGTTCAAATCATGTCCTTCGAGCCATCAAAGCTGACAGGTGGCGGGGGAGCAGCTTCCGGAACTGATAATTTGGACCCCAAAAAAATATCCGCTTTCCCCGTCTTATCAATATCGGCCCTATTCGGCCTCTTGTTTGCTTTTCTTTATCGAAAAATGCTTCGGACTCAGCCGCTCGGCAAGCCTCACGCCTCATACCGTGGCTGGCTGATTGCCGCTATGGCGGCGGCTCTTATTTTCAGGCTATGGGTTGCAATTAAGGTGCCGGGCTACGTCAATGATATTAAAACCTTTATGTACTGGGCGGATCGCGCCTATCAAAATGGCGTACAGCATTTTTATGAAGAAGGAGTTTTCGCGGATTACCCGCCGGGCTACGTCTACATTTTGTATGTTCTTGCTGCCATCAAGTCATGGTTCAGCATAAATCCGGATACAAGCGGAGTAACGCTGCTGTTTAAGCTCCCGGCCATCGCGGCTGATCTAGTCTCCAGTTGGCTCATTTACCGTTTTGCCAAAACAAAGCTCAATCCAGTGGCAGCGGCAGGCCTTGCCTTGCTCTATGTCTGGAACCCGGCGATCTGGATTAATTCAGCGGGCTGGGGACAGGTGGATTCCTTCTTCACCCTGTTCCTCATTATGGCTATTAGCAGCATGGCAGGGGAACGCTTGGAACGAGGAGGCATCTGGTTTGCGCTTGCCGTACTCATTAAACCGCAGGCGTTGATTTTCGCTCCAGTCGTATTGCTTGCGTACTGGCATAAACGGGATTGGAAGCGTGCCTTGCTGAGCGTCGCTTATGGCGTAATTGCGTTTCTGATATTCGCGGCTCCGTTCTTCCTGGGCAATGGCGGTTTGATTGGCGTTATTGAGCTTTACAAAGCGACGCTGTCCTCCTATCCATACGCAACGCTGAATGCGTTCAACCTATATGCGCTTACTGGGGGGAACTGGGCACCGCTGGAGAGCAGCTGGCTTGCACTGTCCTATAAAACGTGGGGCAACATTGCCATAGCGCTAGCAGTTATAGCCGCACTTTGGTTCTCCTTTAAGGGCAAGCCAAAGCGCAATTTGGGCATTTCTTATTTTATCGCGATCATTCTCATTACAATCGTCTTTCTGTTTGCGACAAAGATGCATGAGCGATACTTGTTCCCTGTTATTTTGTTGTATGTTTTTGCCTATATCGAGTCTCAGGATCGGCGACTGCTCCATCTCTTAATGGGCTTCAGTGTCACGCATTTCATTAATGTCGGCTATGTGCTTGCATTTAGCGAGGCGGGCCAGCATACGGTGACCGACGGCATTGTCATTTTATGCTCGATTACGAATTTGTGCCTGTTCGCCTACTTGCTCTATGTCGGCTATTCAATCTATGTGAAAAATGCTCCCAAACCAGTTCCTCCACTTACACAGGAACAATTGCGCGAAGCAGACCGTCAGGCGCTGAAGGAGCTGGAGCAGCAGAGCGTCCCTAAGGGCAAGGAGCCTCAAGCTTCTTCCTCTGATAAGAGCAGCAATAAGCTCTCTCGCAAGGACTGGTGGTGGATGTGCGGCATTACCGCTGTCTATGCCATTGTGGCGCTGCTTAATTTGGGCTCGTTTAACAGCCTTAATACAGGCTGGAAGCCGCAGCAGAATGGCCAGAGCTTTTATGTTGACCTTGGTCAAACACAGCAGCTGGAGCGGGTCAACATGTTCGGCGGCGTAGGCTCCGGCAAGCTCAAGCTGGAGTTTGGGAATGCGCCGGATGCCTGGAGCGGCAGCATAGATGTTGAGCTGAAAATCGGCGACAATCTAAAATGGGTCGTCCAGCCGCTTAACGTGAGCGCGAGATATGCCAAGGTGACTGTCGTCTCAACGGGCTTCTCGTTGCAGGAAATGGCTTTCTATCCAATTGGAAGCGATCAGCCGCTGCCTATTGGAGACATTGTTTATATCGGCTCTAATGCGGCAGCAGCCGAGGACCCGCGTTTTGGGCCTGTGGAGCATCTATTTGATGAGCAAAGCTCGGCAGCTTACAAGTCGACCTATTGGAACGGCTCATATTTCGATGAAATTTATCATGCACGAACTGCGTATGAGTTCCTTGAGGATTTGCCAGTATATGAAAATACACATCCGCCACTAGGGAAAATACTCATCGCCATCGGCATTAAGCTGTTTGGGCTCAGCCCATTCGGCTGGCGGATCATTGGGACGCTGTTCGGCATTGCGATGATTCCGCTTATGTATATATTCGTGCTGCGATTGTTCCGCTACCGCACGGTTTATGCAGCCGCTGGCGCGATTTTGCTGGCAGCCGATTTCATGCATTTCACACAGACGCGCATTGCGACGATTGATGTGTACGCCGTATTTTTCATTATGCTGATGTTCTATTTCATGTACCGTTACTATAGAATGAACTTCTATATAGAAGCGCTAAGCAAGACACTTGTTCCGCTTTCCCTTGCGGGGGTCGTATTCGGCATCGGTGCAGCGTCCAAATGGATCGTGATTTACGGTGGAGCAGGGCTTGCCATAATGCTTGGCTTATCCTTGTTCGATCGCTATAAGCAGTATGCAGCCTCTAAGCGTGCGCTTGCATCTAGTACAGCGAGTGCCGAGCAGAAGGAAACGTATAAGCGCGTCATTAAGGCTTTCCCGCGCAATGC
>NZ_CP145905.1:125000-315000 GCF_036894955.1 Paenibacillus sp. KS-LC4
ACCTAACGCGAGGCCGAAAGGCGTAGTGGAAGGACAACAGGTTCAAATTCCTGTACCACCGTAAACCGTTATGAGCAATGGGATGACGCAGAAGGGCAGTGACGCGGACTGATGGAATAGTCCGTCCAAGCAGTGAGGCTGATGAGTAGGCAAATCCGCTCATCGTAAGGCTGGGCTGTGATGGGGAGCGAAAATTACAGTAGCGAAGGTCATGCACTCCGGCTGCCGAGAAAAGTCTCTAGCCAGGTGAAGGTGCCCGTACCGCAAACCGACACAGGTAGGCGAGCAGAGCATGCTAAGGCGCGCGGAAGAACTCTCGTTAAGGAACTCGGCAAAATGACCCCGTAACTTCGGGAGAAGGGGTACCTCGGTAGGGTGAATAGCCCGAGGGGGTCGCAGTGAAAAGGCCCAAGCGACTGTTTAGCAAAAACACAGGTCTGTGCGAAGCCGTAAGGCGAAGTATACGGGCTGACGCCTGCCCGGTGCTGGAAGGTTAAGGGGAGCGGTTAGGGGTAACCCGAAGCTGTGAACCGAAGCCCCAGTAAACGGCGGCCGTAACTATAACGGTCCTAAGGTAGCGAAATTCCTTGTCAGGTAAATTCTGACCCGCACGAATGGCGTAACGACTTGGGCGCTGTCTCAACGAGAGATCCGGTGAAATTTTAATACCTGTGAAGATGCAGGTTACCCGCGACAAGACGGAAAGACCCCATGGAGCTTTACTGTAACTTGATATTGAACTTTGGTACGATCTGTACAGGATAGGTGGGAGCCTAAGAAGCATGAGCGCCAGCTTGTGTGGAGGCGACGTTGGGATACCACCCTGATCGTATCGGAGTTCTAACCTAGGACCGTGAAACCGGTTCGGGGACCGTGTCAGGTGGACAGTTTGACTGGGGCGGTCGCCTCCTAAAATGTAACGGAGGCGCCCAAAGGTTCCCTCAGAATGGTTGGAAATCATTCGGAGAGTGCAAAGGCATAAGGGAGCTTGACTGCGAGACCAACAAGTCGAGCAGGGACGAAAGTCGGGCTTAGTGATCCGGTGGTACCGAATGGAAGGGCCATCGCTCAACGGATAAAAGCTACCCTGGGGATAACAGGCTTATCTCCCCCAAGAGTCCACATCGACGGGGAGGTTTGGCACCTCGATGTCGGCTCATCGCATCCTGGGGCTGAAGTAGGTCCCAAGGGTTGGGCTGTTCGCCCATTAAAGCGGTACGCGAGCTGGGTTCAGAACGTCGTGAGACAGTTCGGTCCCTATCTGTCGCGGGCGCAGGAAATTTGAGAGGAGCTGTCCTTAGTACGAGAGGACCGGGATGGACGTACCGCTGGTGTACCAGTTGTTCCGCCAGGAGCACCGCTGGGTAGCCAAGTACGGACGGGATAAGCGCTGAAAGCATCTAAGCGCGAAGCCCCCCTCAAGATGAGATTTCCCAATTTAGTAAGACCCCTTGAAGACGACGAGGTTGATAGGTTCGGGGTGGAAGCGCAGCAATGCGTGCAGCTGACGAATACTAATCGGTCGAGGGCTTATCCTAATAAATACGCTAAAGTTTCAGAGCTTGTCTTTTGCATCCAGTTTTCAAGGTAGCAATACCTTTACGTAAGGCCGTTTGGTGGCGATGGCGGAGGGGAACCACGCGTTCCCATCCCGAACACGACCGTTAAGCCCTCCAGCGCCGATGGTACTTGGACCGCAGGGTCCTGGGAGAGTAGGACGTCGCCAAGCACGAGAAGCCTGCCGCAGTTTGCGGCAGGTTTTTTGTTTTGTTCTAAGATGTCATCTCAATTATATGAGGTGGAATATTGATAAAAAACTGTCCTCGGTCATCAATGGAGGACAGTTTTTTTGTCATAAATAATGATTATCCGGTGGAATGATCTCAAGTATTCGAAGTAAGGACTGGTAGTCTGATTATCGAGTATAAGACATTCTAGCGGCTGTTTCACATGCATTAGTAGATAGTTCAGCTTAGCTTGTGCGATCTTCTGTAATGCGAAAGTTATGAAGGCAGTCGCTAGTCATATCCACAGGGCACGTTAAGTCTACTGTTATATTGTGATAGATAATGCATGCTCCTCATAAAAAAGATAACTCACGCTCTCCATGTGAAGATAAGCACTCAGCCGACTAATTATCGAAGCATAGCATTTAGCCAGTGCAGCTGAAGAGGAGACAGAAATGTTGTATGACTACAGACAGACGTGCTTTGCGTCATGTTTTTAACATCTGATCCATATACGTGAGCTGCTGGCTGGCCATGTGAGATCTGCTATTGCTCCTATTTATTACAAATAGTAGTCGGCGATCAGAAGCTCAGGCGCATCTTTCCATCTATTCTCCAGCACTATAATTAAATCTTCTAAGGTAGCAGCTTCCACTTCTTTTATTTCACGAATTTTCTCAATTAACGATTTAATAAGAGAAGGGTTTTCTCTTAAATTATATTTTAACACCAGGTTTCTCATATTTAAAATGAGAGATTCCAAATAGGAGAATTTTTCAATAAAAGCCGAACCATCCTCCAGGTAATTATGCTCCTCCATATATTTAATTCTTTTTGCCATGACACTCTTATGTTCCCATAAGGTGTGAAATAGTCTAGCATCAATTTTTTCCTTAGATCCGTCTATGTCAGCTTCCAAATATTTAATTATTTCATCGTAAATAGAGATTCCAAATATCCAACTTGCAGGTGGAGTGATGGAACGATAATGTAATGATGTATTTTCACTATATCTAAGTTCCTTTAAAGATTGAATAACTAACTTTATATCAAAATTATATTTATATTCTTTATTATGCTGCAATAAATAAATATATCCTCTGTTATTTATAGTTTTATCAAGCATAGTGAATGCAGTTTGAAATTCACTGAAATCCACCTCATACTCTCCATAATTCATATTTTTGTCATATCCTGATACATACAGTTTTTCTGTGTCCTTATCATATCCTGAAATCATCATTTCATGAGGCACTGTTTTAAATTTATACGCTTTTTTATGAGACACATAATATTCATCTACATGCAGATAAACATACTCGTTTTTATCAATTGCATCTAGAATAAAGCCTATCGTGCCGTCATTGTACTTTTCAGTATAACTATAATGTATCTTTTGATAATTAATTAGTGGACAACCTGTAAAGAACTCATACCAAGGCAAATGAGAATTATAGAAAGAGAAAAATTTACCTTGGGGGAAGTTGCCTGCGCATACCAATTGTATGTAGTTACTATAGAACCAATCATCCGACTTATTATCTTGCAATACTATTGAAAGAGGGTACGCGTTACATAAATACCCGTGTACTACAGGTTTTATTATGGGAAGCCTTTTTTCATTCATAATTTCACTCTCCAAGCTGTATTTGAAAATAACTTGATTATACACAAATTTCAATGATTATACAAATAATTAATTCCTTGGTTGCACCATAATTCTAAAAAGTTGAAAATGGTATGGTATTTTTGTGTTGACATCAATGTGTATAATCGGTAAAATCCATTCGTAAGTGTTTATATTATTTGGAAGGTGATCATCCTATACTCTTATTGTTTTTGTATTGATTGTAAAATGTGGATTGAGTATTTTGTATTTAGAAATTCATAAATAATGATTTTTGATTATATCTAAATAATGTGGAAAATTTGATTTGGAATAATATATAATAGTTATTTTTGTTGGTGCTTATTAGTTTCCAAATGAAAATATTTATTAAACGAAGTTTACTATGAAATAAGTAGAGAATTAAATATTTATTTCAGTTGGTAGTATGATAATTGAAATAATATTTTTATAAGGAAGGGTGCTATGTTAAATAACCATGTATTAAGTTTGGTTGGAGATACGCCACTGGTCCAATTAACGCCTAAACACCTGGGCTATATTGACTTGTATGCTAAATTGGAGTATTTCAACCCTAATGGAAGTGTGAAGGACCGGGCGGCCAAATATATTATTGATAAGCTGCTTCATACTGGAGAGATTAGCTCAAATACTTTAATTATAGAGTCTTCATCCGGTAATTTTGGAATTTCTCTGGCTGCGTATTGCAAATTTAATAACCTTAAGTTTCATTGCGTGATCGACCCTTTAATTTCACCTATTAACGAGTTGCTTATACGATCTCAGGGTGCCGAGGTTACTAAGGTTACCGAACGAGATGCTAATGGTGGATATCTTCTCAATCGTATTCAGAAAATAGAAGAGTTAAGGCAAGTCACAGCGGATTCTTACTGGATTAACCAGTATCAAAATCCCTATAATGCAGAGGCTTATTATCATTCATTGGGTGAAGAGCTGAATAAACAATGTGAACGAATAGATTATATTTTTATCGGGGTCAGCTCGGGGGGGACAATAACGGGTCTATCCCAAAGTGTCAAAAAGAATTTTCCTCATTGCAAAGTAATTGCTGTAGATATAGACGGCTCTGTTTTATTTGGAGGCACTCCTAAAAAAAGATTCATACCGGGCATTGGCTCCAGTCTTGTACCCCCAATACTGGAGCAAGCTTATATTGATGAAGTAGTGGTTGTGAATGAATATGATACCGTTATGCATTGCCGCGAGTTACTGAAAAATCAGTACATCTTTGCCGGGGGTTCTTCCGGTTCGATTATGGCAGCAATTACATCATATTTTGCTAAGCAAACATTTTCTGTACCTCCTGCTGTAGTGGGCATATTTTGTGATAGAGGCGATCGTTATGCGACAACCATATATGATGATCGTTGGGTCGAAGAAGTGTTTGAACAACATATTTTAAGTGGCGGTGATAAGCATGCTTTATCTAGATAAAACGGACATTGATAAAATGGGAATAGAGTGGGCAGCGTTAATTTCTGTTATTGAAGCTGCGGCGGCAAGCATTGAAAGTAAGGATTACGCGCAACCCTTAAAGCCTTATCTGAGGTTCGGAGATTCACGTAACCGTATTATCGCAATGCCTGCATATATTGGTGGGGATCATGCCGCAGCAGGTATAAAGTGGGTTTCCAGTTTTCCTGGCAATGTGGATAAGGGGCTGCCGCGTGCCCATAGCATGCTGATTTTAAACAATACACAGACGGGTGAGCCTCATGCTGTCATCAATACAGCGTTATTAAGTACGATACGCACAGTAGCAATTACGGGCGCATTTGTTAAAAGCTATCACGATTACAAACCTTTACAAGCAGCAAAGGTAGGATTGATTGGTCTTGGACCTATAGGGGAGAGCCACTACCATTGGCTGCGTGAATGCTATCAGCAAGAAATCGAGCAAATTAATGTGTTTGATATTAATCGGCAAGCTTCGATCCGTTTTAAGGAGAAGTATGCAGCGGATGAGAGAATTGTGATAGCGGATAAGTGGGAGGAGGCTTATGAAAACTGTGACATTGTTATTACTTGCACGGTTGCATCCAAGCCCTATATTCATACCCGCCCGAAAGCAGGTTCGCTGCACTTAAACATTTCATTAAGGGATTATGGCTCTGAATTTTATGACCGCAATCATACGGTTATCATTGTGGATGATTGGGATGAGGTTTGTAGAGAAGGCACAAGTGTAGAGCTCATGCATCACGAAAGCAATTTGCAGAAAGAAGAGGTTTATACACTAGCAGATGTCATTTGTAACAAGCGGTTAACGCAACTGCCACCTCAAACAACGCTTCATTTTAACCCTATGGGCATGGGGGTTTTTGATATAGCTATCGGAAATTATTATTTGGATAAAGCTGTTCTTCAGGGAGTGGGAGTAAAGCTATGAAGGATAGCAAGCAATTCCTAAATATTTTTGATGAGCAAATGCAAAGACGACTAAACGATTACTCAAAGGGTGAAAATGTACCAATTCCCGATTTAGTAGTGGGATTCTCTGCGATTTTAGCTGCAAGCTATACAAGTCATGAGACGATTGTCGTGGATTGTGCAGGAGCAGGCTTTGGCGAAAAAGGTTTCCATTCCTATACTTTTCAAAGAAAGAATCTGTTAGGGCAGTCGTTAAAAATCCTCTGCAAAGATATTACCGTACAGAATAGTAGGCCAAGCGGCATAGCAGCTGAACTAGATGAAAGCTGTAAAGTGCTCATGAGTGTTGGGGAAGATCAGAGAACGACTAGTCTTTCTGAGCAAGGGTATTCCTGGTCTCTGCAATTTCATCAGCACAATCCTTCTTATTTGGAAATAGTGTTGAATCAGCTCGTATTTCCTATCCCTATTGAGAAGGACATGCTAGCTCACTACTGGAGTATTGTTAATCGGATTTTAGATTCCAAAGCTGAGACTGTAATGGAGCTTGTAGAGCTCTCCACTGAGCAGCGACAACAGATAATAGAGGATTTTCAATCGTCCAGAGATTGGGGAGAGGACATACAAAAGACCTACTCCGAGTTGTTCGAGCAACAGGCAAAGCGGACGCCAGATTCAATCGCACTTATATATGACGAAGAACAGTTAACCTATCAAGAGGTGAACGAGAAGGCGAACCAGCTGGCACGTTATTTTATTGAAAATGGATTGCATCCGGCTGCTTTTGTAGCTGTATATATGGAGCGTTCCCCTTTGTTGGTAATCTGTATGCTGGCTATTTGGAAGGCAGGGGCAGTCTATATTCCATTAGACCCGGAATACCCAGCTACACGGACTGAAATGATCATAGAGGATTGTATACCGGTCCTGCTTATCGCGAGCGGCCAAGTAGATTTAAAAGTCCCATCAGCGGTGAAGACGATTAACCTCAAGGCTGCGTTAGAAGAAAGTGAGATATATTCTAAGCTAAATATCCTATTGAATGTTTCAGCGGATGATTTGTCCTACATCATTTACACCTCCGGTTCTACAGGACGTCCCAAGGGAGTCATGATTGAACACAAAGGAATGAACAATCATCTATTTGGGAAAATAGCTGATTTGCACATTAATTCTTCAAGTATTATAGCTCAAAATGCTTCCCACTGTTTTGATATTTCCATATGGCAGCTTCTCGCAGCATTATTGCTTGGAGGCAAAACCGTTATTTACAGCAATCGGCTAATTAAACAAATTCATCAGTTTATTGCTCGTATTGCTGCAGATAAGGTGCAAATATTGGAGGTCGTTCCATCTTATTTGTCTGTCATGCTGGATTGGCTAGCAAGAAGACCCGCAGATTTTCCGAATTTAAAATTTGTAATGGTAACTGGAGAGGCTTTGTCTCTTAACCTGGTAAAAAGATGGAAGGAGCATTATCCAGCTATTGATATGGTTAATGCATATGGCCCGACAGAGGCATCAGATGATATAACTCATTGTTTTATGAGTAGTCAAATAAGCCCAGATGTAGTTCCAATAGGTAAGCCATTGTATAACATGAAGGTGCTTGTGCTCGATAATACCAATCATCTTTGCAAAATAGGGGTTAAAGGTGAAATTGTGGTTGCTGGCATAGGAGTAGGTAGAGGGTATTATAGCCAGGAGGACAAGACGAATGCAGCATTTGTTCACTTCAATCATTTGAATGCAGAGCACACAGAGGAACGCTTCTATAGGACAGGTGATATAGGCTGTTGGACAACCGAAGGAGACCTACTCTATTTTGGTAGAGTGGACCATCAAGTAAAGGTTAGGGGTTTCAGAATTGAGCTTTCGGATATAGATATCGCCGTTTGCAGATACGCAGGAGTAAAGGAAGCTATTACGGTTGTTAGGACGGATGAGAGAGGGAATAAACAGCTAGAGGCATTTGTAACCGTGACCGCTGAACTGAATAAAGAGCTGCTATTGGAGTATTTAGGCGGTCAGCTGCCGGGCTATATGATACCCGCACAAATAACAACACTCGAGCAATTTCCTTTAACTGTAAATGGAAAAATTGATCGAGCCCAGCTAATAAATTTCACTTCGGAAGTAGGTGAACAGCTTGTATGAGCAAATAATAACTCTAATTAAGCCCTATACTAATTTGCCGGAGCTTCCCCAAGAGGAGCTTGTCCATCTAAACTTAAATAACTATGGGCTTGATTCCATCTCATCCATTAATTTAGTGCTGGATATTGAAACACATTTTAATATTGTATATCCAGATGAGCTGCTTATGTTTGAGGATATGAATACGCTGCAGAAGCTTGTGGACGCCGTAACCTCAATTGTAAATGAGCAGACAACGGAGGGGATAAAATGACTGCTAGTACAGAGCAATCCTTAACAGATTTATTGAAGACAGCTAAGGGCTTGGCGGTGCAAATAGAAAATTATTCACACCAGGTTGATAGGGAGGGCAAATTCCCAGAGCAATCTGTACAGCTGCTGCGGGACAACGGCTTAATGGGTGTTTTAATTCCTCATCAATACGGGGGTGCAGATGTACCGCTGGATGTGCTGGTTAAACTCTGTGAAGTCATTTCGGGTGCTTGTTTAAATACAGGGATGATATGGGGCATGCATATGCAGCAGGTGGCTATTTTGGCGGAATATGCTGAAGATAGCTTAAAAACCCGATTGTTGCCACGAATTGCAAGGGGCGAGGTGTATGTGGTCTCAGTCACTTCCAGTCATAACAAAACGGGCAGCGGCTTTGCGTCAGAATCAGCAATTCAGAAAGCGGGTAGTGAAATTAAATTTGAAAGAAATGCACCGACCGTTACCGGGGCTAATTATGGAGATGGATACCTGCTCACTATCCGCGAGGATGATAATAAATCAAATTTGGCCTTTGTATATGCAGAACGCAACCAGTTGACAATGGATTCTGAACCTACCTGGGATGCAATGGGAATGCGGGGTACACAAAGCTGCAAGCTTTCACTCACCGGTACCGTTCCTAAAGATCAGTTTATTAATCCTCCAGGGGGCTTTGCAAGCATTGCCCATCAGACCATGAATCCCATTGCCCATATAGCGTGGGTTGCTTGCTGGCTCGGAGCGGTTAAAGCAGGTTACTTTAAGACGCTTAAATGGCTGCGCCATCCTGAGAACCGCCAGGCATATGATCTTCGATCAAGCTCCCTTATTGAGAAGCTAGCCCGCATTCGGATGAAGATTGATACTGTTCAAACTTATTTACAGGCTGTTACACAAGAATATAGCCAATATCGCGGCCTAGAGGCTGTAGATGCCAAGACTAATACTCAGCCGTTTAAAATGAGAATCAATTATTTAAAAATTTTAGGTTCTGAAATGCTGGGTGAGGCCATTGATGAGCTCATTCAATTAGTTGGCTTGAAATACGGCTATTTGAAAAATGAAACGCTGCCTCTTGAGAGAATATTCCGTGATATGCGTTCATCCAGACTGATGCTTAATAATGCGAATTTGCTGTTGGCTAATGGAAGCTTTGCTTTGTTGGAAAAAAACGAATACTAAATATATGGAGGTCTACATTATGACTAGAAATGACATGGTAGTTAGCTTGAAAAACTTTTTGGTAAACGATTTGTTGGTTGAAACACCGATTGAGGAAATTCGTACGGATATGGGCTTGGCGAGCGAGCTAAACGTAGATTCATTAGGCTTTACAGAAATTATGGCCCATTTGGAGGACGAATATAACATTCGTATCTCAGATGAAGAATTTATTCCGGAAAATTTCAAAAACATAGATGCTCTTATCAACCTAGTTGAAAGTAAAAAATAAAATAGGTGATGGTATGAAAGCTATTGATATTAGCGGTATGAGTGCAGTTACCTGTCTAGGCAATGATTTATCTGATATTTGGCAGCAGGTATGTGAGGGATCTAGCGGTTTAAGGCCAATTACATTGTTTGATACTTCAAAAAGCCGCTCCTCTATTGGGGGGGAAGTTTCCAGCGAGCCAGTTGCTCAGGGATATGATAGAATGCTTGCCTTCTCGGTGCAAGCTATTCAGTCAGCTATGATCAATGCGAATATTGATTGTGATTACGTTCATTCTGTTCGAGCAGCGCTTATTATTGGAACAAGCCTGGGGCATATTTTTGATAATGAATCAGGGCCTGTTGTGCTGGATGATTTTGTAGAGGAACTTAAAATCAAGCTTGGCTTGAACATAGCTGTATTAACAGTCTCAACGGCCTGCTCCTCAGGAACGGATGCAATTGCCAATGGCGGCGATTTTATTGAGTTTTTAAATTACGATCTGGTCATTTGCGGCGGGGTAGATGTACTCGATTTATATAAATTAATGGGACATTCTAGTCTGCACACCTTATCTCCTAATAAATGTAAGCCGTTTGACCAGCATAATGATGGAACCTCACTTGGCGAAGGCGCGGCCTTTATCATTTTAGAAAATAGAGAAGCCCTTAAAGAACGTGGTGGGAGGCGCATCGCTGAGCTAGTCGGGCGCAGCAGTACAACCGATACGAAATCAGTTACCTCGCCAGATGAAAGTGGAGGCGGGGCAATAAGAGCAATCAGTCAAGCTCTTGGACAGAGTAAAAGCGGGCCTGAAAGTGTCTCGTATGTAAATGCTCATGGTTCGGCAACTCCAGTTAATGACGCAATGGAGGCAAGAGTATACCAAGAGCTGTTTCAAACAAGGGCTATACCGATTTCCTCCACTAAAGCTGCTTTTGGGCATACACTGGGGGCAACAGGCGCCATTGAGGCTGTTATCGCTATTTTTGCACTCGTTCACGAGCAAGCACCGCCTACAGCAAATACAACAAAGCTGCATGAGGACTGGAGTGCGGCAAATGTCGTTTTTTCTAATCAGCCGCAGCCTATAGAGAAGCCCGAGACCGCAGTTACGGTTACTTATGGCTTTGGCGGAGCTAATGCGTGTCTTGTTTTTCTAAAATAGACAGTGGACATGAGCTGACAAAAGGGTAGGAGTGGTCTGTTTTGCATTCAAGAAAACATATTTTAATGACCGGCATTACTGGCTTTATTGGAAGCTACTTAGCTGCGTCCTTTCTAAAACAATCTAATCCGCCTCATATTTATTATTTAACGCAGGATGACATGGATGGCTCTAAGGCACGTCAAGCTGTTGAATTTGGGCTTGAGGACGACAGTTTTGAAATAGATTGGGAAAGCAGCCTTACCCCTCTTATTTGCTCGGATTTTAATCATTCTGCGGAATTATCGAAGGTGCTGAGCGAGTTGGAGGTAGATGAGGTATGGCATATTGCCGCCCAAATGAGCTATGACTATAATGAATTGCCGCAAACGGTCCAGTTTAATGCAGTTACTTCTACCCATCTGTTAAATGCCCTTAAGCATTGCAGCAGATTTTATTTTTTCTCCAGTACCGGTGTAGCCGGCTTAGGAGAAGGCGGACAACATGAGGTGCCTGAACAGCTGCTGCACCAGTTTGATGTTGTAAACCCCTACACCCTTTCCAAAATATTGGCGGAATACATGCTTTCAGATGCTGCAAGCAAGCGGGGGATTCCTCTCACCATTATAAGGCCGGGTAGTGTCATTGGGAGCAGTAAGACAGGCTGGGCGGGCCGAAGCCGCTATGGATATTATTCCTATTTATATCCGCTAAAGAAATTTCAAAACAAAGAGATGGTTTTTTATGTGGATATTGATCCGGATAAAAGGTTTCCTGTTATTCATGCCGATCATTTAGTTGAGTTATGTGAACGCCTTCGTCAGCGGGAGCAAAAAACGGCTTGTGAAATCGTTCATGCAGTAAATGAGGGATTATGGACGGCGAGGGAGCATTTCAGACTGCTGGAGGAAACGCTGAATAGCAAGCTTTCTATAGATTTCGGGGCTGGGCATGAAGGGTTTAACAAGGTCTACAACAGAATGAATGCGGATAATAACAAATTTATGGGTGTAACATGCACTTTTTCAATGAAGAGGCTAACAGAGGCTTTAGGTAAGGGGCAGTTGCCTCCAGCTTTAAGCGCAGAGAGTTTGAGGAATGTGTTTACAGGATATTTTAAGCCATGATAAAGACAGGTGTTTTCACATGAAAATACGAAGCCATTCATTGGATCGTGTTATTGAGCTGGAGCCGGGGAGGTTCATTACTGCCTTAAAGTTTTTATCCTATAATGAGCCGATTTTTAATGAGCATTTTCCTGAGCGTGAGGTCTATCCAGGGTCCATGGTGCTGCAAAGCATATTTTCTGCTTTAAAGGTTGCTTTTCAATATGAAGAAGCTATGGATGTTTTGATGGAATGGGAATTAAAGTTGATTAATTTTAAGAAAATGTGTGAGCCAGGCGATCTATTAAAAATAGAGCTAAAGCGAATAGAGGATGCTGACAAAATCAGTTTTATAGTCAGTGAGTACTTTGGGCGGAACTTGCTTTGTAATGGGCAATTTGTGCAGAGGAAGGATTGAAAGCGTAGTGGAAGCCGTTAAAAGGGCAGTTGTAACGGGAGGTACGAGAGGAATAGGCAAAGTCATTACTGAGCGATTAATTGCTGCAGGCTATTTTGTAGATTTTACTTTTGTGCAATCCTATGAGCATGCTGAAGAGCTGGAAAGGCGTTATGCAGGCAAATGCAGAGGAGCGAAGGTGGATAGCAGGCATCCTGAGGAAGTACGCAAATATATTGAGAATATTTCTTCAGCGGAACCTATAACTGTTTTAGTGAATAATGCGGGTATCACGTTTAACGCTTTGGCTAAAGAAGGAACATGGGAGGATTTTCAAGACACCTTGAATATTAATTTGGGGGGGAGCTTCCACTTTTGCAAGGAGCTTATCCCACAAATGAATAGAGCGAGGAATGGAGACATTATTATGATTTCCTCGCTTGCCTCCGATAATGTGCGGGTGGGAAATGCCTATTACGGTACTTCCAAGGCTGCAGTAAATCGTTTTACGGAGACGCTGGCAATAGAGCTTGCGAGAATGAACATAGCCTGCAACATAATCTCCCCGGGCTTTGTAGAAACGGATTTGGTTAAAGAGCTGCTTACTGATGAAAAGAGAAGAGAGCTTCTGAAGGAGATTCCACTGCGCCGTTTTACTTTGCCAGAGGAAGTGGCGGATGCGGTCATGTTTTTGCTGGGGAGGAAACCGCTGTTAATAGGTGCCAATATTCCGCTTGGCGGCGGCGGTCACTTACGATAATGGGAGGGCACAATGAAGCTGCTGGAAGGAAAACGTGGTCTTGTTACAGGTGTAGTTAATCACCGTTCCATTGCATGGGGAATTGCAAAATTATTTCATGAGCAGGGCGCAACCCTTGGATTTACGTATCATCGTGAAAAGAAATGGGTAGAAAAGCTTGCTTCGTCCATTGACGCGGATTTTGTTGAAAACTGTGATGTATCCGACGACGAGCAGATTAAGCGAGTATGCGATTTGTTTGGCAGTCGCTATGAATCCGTTGATTTTATTATACATGCGATTGCCTATGCTGATGGAAACGAGCTAGCGGGAGGAGTAATTAATACTTCAAGACAGGGCTTTCTTCATACGATGAATGTGTCCGCATATTCTATCATCCCTTTTTGTCAGTATAGCCGTCCGTATTTTAGAGAGGGCTCCTCTATTATCTCTCTTTCTTACTTGGGTGCTGAAAGGGTATGTGCAGGATACAATGTGCTTGGCATAGCCAAAGCGGCATTGGAAACAACCTGCAAATATTTAGCCTCTGACCTAGGAGGGGAACAGGTTAGGGTAAATGCAATTTCTGCTGGACCGATTCGGACGCTTGCTGCATTTGGCCTGCCTAATTTTAAGGAAATGGTTGAAAAAAGAGCGGGGCAAAGCCCTCTTAAAAGGAATGTGACACAAGAGGATGTAGCCAAGACAGCTTTATACCTTGCTAGTGATTTAGCTAGTGGAACTACTGGGGAAATTATACATGTTGACGCGGGCTACAATATTATGGGCACGTGGACTGAGGAAGTGCCATGTACTTAAGCTTATGCGGTGCGGTTGAGCTAGAAAATCAGAGGTATAGGGCGATCTTTCATCCAGAACGATATATGCCGTTTCTGGAAGGCGGCCAAGCTGGAGCGATTCCGCTATATATTATGATTGAGGCGCTTGCCCAAATTAGCTGTCGTGCCTCTAGCACTGCTTTTTTTGGGGGGGCTCGAACCATTCCGGTTCAAATCAAAAATGTCCGCTATGTAAAGCAAATTTTTGATTCCTATCCTGTAGGAGAGCTGGTGCTCTCGGCAGATGTAGGGCAGAAAGGCAAGTTTGCTCTAGCGGATTGCAAGTTGGAAACGGCAGAGGGAGAAATGATTGTCGAGGCTGCGATTACGGTGAGTCCGCTTCCACCACAATAAAGAAAGGTATGAAAACAAAGTGATGCCTTTAAAATTATTTGCTTCTGTTATCGTGACCTTTCAGGGCTATGGGCTGGAGGGGCTGCAAAAAAGCTTTGAATGCGAAATGCCCGCCGAGCCGCATATTCTTCGTCCTGAAGCTTTGAGAGGACATGTATCAAAAATAGACCCTGCCACAGAATTATCTGCTTCAGCAGCTGTGGCAATGAGAGAAAAGCTTCCGCGAATAGACAATGAGCGTATAGGTATTATTTTAGGCACAAGGGCTGGCAATCATGTTCTGGCTCGGCAATATGGTGACCGAATTCGCCGTCAAGCTAGCTCGCCGGTTCTTTTTTCGACCTCTGGCTACAGCATCTGTGCCGGGCTTGCTGCATTTTCGGCTAAAATAAATGGTCCATCACTAGTCATAGCGGGAAAGCAAAGCAATTGGGCAGATTGCCTCATAGTTGCTAGCAACTACATAGCACGTGGCGATGCAGATATGATATGGGTCGGGCAGGTAGAAGTTACAGAAGACGGGAAGCATGGGATTTGTGGACTGACTGCTTTGGCCAAGCTGCAAGAGGATGACGATGCCCAGACTGTGAAGGTTCATTTTGCGGATAGTGATCGTTTCATATTCAATGACTCTGCTGCTGCAACGCTGCAAAAACAAGGACTGGCGGCTTCGTTCCTTCCTACAGGACTTGACCATCTTCATGATTGCATCGAAACCTGCTTATTAACGAACGAAGACAGCGAAGCGCTTGTCTATAATAGTCAGTTTGGAAGACGAGTAATCGTGCAGAGAGGTTTATTATGATAAAAGTAACGGAGTGGCTGGATAGTTTAGCTAATAAAAATGCGGTGTTAACGGATTTTTCCGGGGCATCCATTATAGAAGTGAGCTACAAAGAATTTATGAATTGTGTGAGCGAAACGGCGATGGAATGGAGTAAGCTTGGCGTTGTTGCAGGCAGTACGGTGCTTCTTTCCTTGCCTAGTCACCTGTCCTTACTAATTCACACGCTAGCTTTAGTAAAGCTGGGCGCAGCTCCTGCCCCTATATCCAATCATCTGACGGGTGAGACGTTTCGCCATATTTGTCATACGGTTCAACCCTGTGCAATCCTGTCTACCCAGGCAAAAATGGAGCAGAGCCTTATAACAGAGTTCGAAGTAAAATCCGCCCGGTTTGCTGTTTTTCATCCGTTAAAGCTATTCGTGAGGAAGAACAGGGCTATTAATTCCAGCTTAGAAAATTGCTGCATCCTCTCAACTACTGGAAGCACGGGCTTACCTAAGTCAGTGGTCCATGCTTCTAGCAGTCTCCTGCAAAATGCCTTACTGCATATGAATGAAATAGATAAACATGAGGGAGGCAGCTATATTGCCTCTCTGCCTATTTTTTATTCCTATGGCTTGGTTGCAGGGGTTTTAGGGGCTTTGAGCAAAGGCAAAAATATTTATTTTCCAGAGCAGCCCTTTTATCCGCGAGGCTGGTTTGATTTGTGCGAGCAGCAAAATATCTCGCTAGCATCTATTACCCCTTCCTTATTAAAAAGATTGCTTGCAACAGACAGGATATTTCCTAGCACGCTTCGTAAGCTTACGATCGGAGGCGATCTGTCTGATCAAGAGGATCTCGAGCAACTGCAAGCCGTATACTCAGGCGATATTTATCTTACTTACGGATTGTCAGAAGCCGGCCCGAGGGTAATGACACAGAAACTAAAGAAGAATTACACAGCAGAGCAGGGCGTACCGATGGGTAGGCCTTTATCTGGAATTGAACTTAAGCTTGATGATGCGTATAGTATCGACGGCGATGAATATGGCGAGCTATGGGTGAAAACCCCTACAGCTATGTTGGGATATTTGCAGGACAAGCAGTTTCGGAGAGATGATTTTAACGGGGAATGGCTGCGAACGGGCGATATTGTCCGAAGAACAAAGGGCTTGGAGCAAGATGTTTTTTTTGTGGAACGGAAGAAAAACATTATTGTTTCCGGCGGTGAGAAGCTATATCCCGGTATCATTCGAAATGTTCTTCTGCAGCACCCACTTGTAGTAGAAGCGATGATCTTCAGCCTGCCTAGCGAAAGGTGGGGGAATGTTCCCGCTGCTGCTATAAAGCTAGTGTCAGAGGCAGCTGAGAACGAACTTCCTTTGATTTTGGAATGGTGCAAATCGCGACTGCGGGGCATAGAGACACCCCATAAATTAGTAATAGAAAAGGATTTAATTGTCTCAAAAAAATAAATTCAGGAGGCTTACAGTGAATAATACGATTAATGAAATTCCAGAAAACAGCTATTTTTATGGTCCCTATAATTGTACAATGAATGCAGTTGGATTATACTTACTCAAGCACAACATTAGTATAGATGCGATTTATAGCCATAATTTCAATTTCAGCTGCAGTTTTGATAACAAGACCATTTCCGGATCTATGTCTAATCAAAGTTTATTTGATTTTGTAAAAGAATATTATAATATAGAATTAAAGGAAAACGGTGTGGACGGTATACCGACTAACGAGTATTTCATGGTGACGGTGGATGTATTTTATGTGCCTGGAAACAGTTATTATAATAAGCATCATTCTGGACATAGCATGCTAGCCTATTTATCAGAGGACGGCATTGTAAATATTAATGATCCATATTTGAAAATCCATGAGCATATGCCGCTTGAGTCCTTCCTAAATACGCTTGTGGCGGGAAGACCTATTTATACCTTTGTAAGCCTGCCAGTATCCGATCGGGTAGCATCGGATAAAGGGCCATACATTTTGAACAAAGACTACAAAGTGCTTTATAAACACGCAGAGCAGGAACTATATCGTATTCTTGAAGGTATTTGCAGCAATCTGGATGATGAATTTAATGTGGAGGCTTTTTTTGGCGGGCTGCGGACACTAGAAATTGCACGTGAGAATTATTTTAGAGCAGTAGAGGCGCCAGAGGAGTATGTAAAAAAAATTAAAATTGGCTGGAAAAAGACGTTGATGAATTACATTAGAATGAAAAAAAATGCTAAATATCTGGATGATATTAAAGCTACTATCCAAGATGTGCTTGAAGACGAAATAAAATATTTAGATAGCTTACACGACCGAAGCCATTAGGGGGAACAACATGAGTTTCATTGAGGTAAAGGAGATTACAAAAAACTATCGTGTTCCTATTAAAGGAGAAGGTTTTGCAGGCCTAATCAAAAAATATTTGAAGCCTGAATACAAAACGTTATGTGCTGTCAACCAAATATCGTTGAACGTTGATGAAGGCGAAATCATTGGTTACTTGGGTCCGAATGGGGCAGGGAAATCAACTACTTTAAAGATGCTAACCGGTATTTTGCATCCTTCGAGCGGAGAGATATTGGTTGATGGCATGAGACCTTATTTGAACCAGAAGAAATATGGGTCACTTATAGGAGTTGTTTTCGGACAGAAAAGTCAATTGTGGTGGGATCTGCCGGCTAAGGACTCTTTAGAATTATACCGTGATATTTACAAGGTCTCCCTCCAGCAGTACAAGGAGAATATTGATATGTTTAATTCCATCCTTTCGCTGCATGAATTTTGGGAAAGACCCGTTCGGAGTTTAAGCTTGGGGCAACGCATGCGGGTGGAGATTGCCTCCGCACTGCTCCATGATCCTAAAATTCTCTTTCTGGATGAGCCTACAATAGGTCTGGATATTATTGTTAAGGAGAAAATTCGATTTTTCCTTAAAGAATTGAATGCTGCCAAAAAAACAACGATCTTCTTGACCACGCATGATATAACGGATATTGAGCGAGTATGTGAGCGAATCGTTATTGTGAATAAAGGCGAGAAAATTTTCGACGGCAATGCCAAACTATTGGAGGAAATGTTCTCGGAGCAGAAGGAAATCATTCTTACCTTTGCCGGGGATCGTGTGCCGGAATCGGTTAATAACATGTCCATAAACGGCAATATTAGTCGTATGGAAGGTAATCGGTTATGGCTACAAGTAAATAATACGATTCCAGTTTCGGAGCTCATCAAAGATATTGTTAATCTCTATGAGATTACGGACATCCAAATATCCGGCATTGAACTAGAAAGCTTGCTAAGCAAGGCGTATGTGTCTCCGCTCAAAGGAGAAGGCGGATGAGGAAATATATAACGGTATTTCGCAAAACGCTCGCATTGCAATTTACTTATAATTCGAATGTCTTTTTTTCTATTTTATCCTCTTTGATCTTTGTGCTGCTTCAATATTCTTTATGGCAGCAAATCATTGAGCATGGCAGCTCAGATAGTCAATTAACAATAGGGATGATGTCCACCTACATTATACTCGGCATGATTATCCGCAATTTAACGACGGCGGATATTTCTGATTTTTTGGCTGAGGAAATCAATAAGGGAAGCATTGATTTATATTTAGTAAAGCCTTATAGCTTGTTCTTTTTCTCCTTTGCTCGGCATTTGGCAGTAATAACAGGGCTGTTTATTACAAGGGGTCTTATTATTGTTCTGGTATGCTTGCCTTTCATCGGCTCTCAGTTGAATATTGATCTATCCTTCAGCTTTTATTTTCTTTTAAGTGTAGGAAATGCGATCATTATGTCCTTTTGTTTGGACTATATTATAGGTTTGATGGCATTTGTTTTTGTGAAAATATGGCCGATTAAATATTTGGTTAGAGATATAGGCAACATTTTTTCCGGCTTCTATGTGCCGCTTTGGTTTTTCCCGCAGTGGCTCATAACGATTTCAAACTTTACACCGTTTAAATATATGTACTTTTTCCCTCTAAATATTATCATTGGTAACTACTCCAAGCAGGAGGTCGTTCAGGAGCTTGGGATTAGTGCGGCATGGAGTGTATTGCTCCTATTGATTATTACTGTGGTGTGGAGAATAAGCAGGAAAAATATTATTTCACAAGGAGGCTGACATGGCGGCATTGTATTACTCTCGACTCTATCTGCGCTTCATAAAGCTTATTCTAAAGTCCAGAGTACAGTATAAGTTTTCATTCTTCATCGAAATATTTGTAAATATGATAGCGCCGACTAGCTTTTTCGCTGCTATTTCGTTTATTGTGTTTCGTTTGGGCACGTTAACCGAATGGAGCAATGCAGAATTAATTTTAATGTTTGGAATCGGGTTGTTAAGCTGGGGCATTACAGGATTGTTTTTGTATGCACCGTTAACGCAACTGGAAACCTTCATTAATCAAGGTCAATTTGATTTGTACTTATATAAACCGATACATCCTTTAGTTTTATTGATATTCAATAATTTTCAGCATACGTATTTTGGTCATATTATCGTGAGTCTGGTGATGATTGGCTATTCTCTGGTCAACGGGCAGATGCTCGATGCTGCGACGATTTTTAAATTGGCCTATTTTGTAATCAATGCCGTTACAGTACATGCAGGTATTCTTATCTTTTTTTTATGCATACATTTTTATTTGAAGCGGCCTTTAGCGCTGATTATGATTTTTGTCATTGATATTCAAATCATGTCCCGCTATCCTATGGAAATATTTAATAAAGGTATTCAATTTGTATTTTTCCTTATTCCTTATATTTTCGTTTCTTATTATCCAGTCGTCATCATAACTAAGCATAGCATTAGTCCCATCATGTTTGCTTTAACGATGTTGATAGGCCCTATCCTTTTAGCCAGCTCTATTTTTGCTTTTCACTGGAGTCTTAAAAGATACGACAGCTCAGGTAACTAACCTGAAGAATACGCCTAAGCGTGCAAGAGATTACATAAGGAGGCTACACAATGGATCAGTCAATAAAAGCACAGTTTGATGAGGTAGCAAAGGAATATGATTATCAGCGGCACCTGTTAATTCCTTGCTTCCATGAGTTTTATGGTACAGCAGTAGAGTGGGTTCATACAACCAAGCAAAAGCCGCGTATTTTGGATCTGGGTGCTGGAACAGGTCTGTTTGCGGCTTTCGTTCAGCAGAAATATCCACAAGCAGAGTTCACCTTAATTGATCTGAGCGAAGAGATGATGAAGGTGGCGCGTTTGAGGTTTGAAGGCAGCGAGCAAGTAGAATACATTGCGGCGGACTATACCAATTATAATTTTGAGCATAAGTATGACATCGTTATTTCTTCATTATCTATTCACCATTTGACGCATGAGGCTAAGCAAGGATTGTTTCATAAAGTGCATGAGCTGCTGGAGGAGGGCGGAAGCTTTGTGAATGCAGATCAGGCTGCTGGAAGTTCGCCTTATTTTGATCTTGCATACAAAGAAAAATGGGAGGCGCAAATCGGTAAAGGAGAATTAACGGAGCAGGCTGTACAGTCAGCCATTGAAAGAAGAAAGCTGGATAAGAATGCTACAGTTAACGATCAAATAGCTTGGTTGAAAAATAGCGGCTTTGCAGTTGCGGATTGCGTCTACAAAAATCATGAATTTGCCGTGTTTGCTTCCTTTAAAAAGGAAGAACGTAGAACCGATCTATAGCTTGATTTCGATTTAACCGAAAAGCTTTACTATTATATAGGAAGGTGTGTGACATGAGGAGAAAAGCGTATAGCTCAGAAGGAGCAGTTGCAGTAGGGCCGTATTCACATGCCGTAGAAGCAGGAGAGATGATTTATTTTTCTGGGCAAACGCCAATTGATTCAGCTACCGGTGTTTTGATTGGCTCTGACATTATGGAGCAGACGAAGCAGTGCTTTGTGAATTTGTTTCAGGTGCTGGCTGAGACTGCGTTGAGCGAGGAGCAAATCGTCAAGGTAAACGTATTTTTAACGGATATGAACGATTTTAAAGCGATGAATGCCGTTTATGAACAGCAGTTTACAAAGCCATATCCAGCGAGAACGACGATTGGCGTTGCAGCGCTGCCACTGGGCGCTAAAGTGGAAATTGAAATGATTGCCTGCAAACGCTAATATTTAAAATTCAAAGGGAGCAACCTTGTAACCATTATCATTATAACTAATTAGTTCCTTCAAAATAAGAAGTCACTGAATGTAAGCGTAATGCTTCTATTTAGTGAGAAAATTCAGACAAAAGGCTTATTGCAAAACACGAAATGCTAGCTCTGCGTCAGCCTTGACAGCCCATGACCCCTCTGCTAATATTGCAATAATATACGTGAAGACGGCTCAATTTAAGGGAGGAACATATTCGTGTGGGAATCAAAATTTGCCAAGGAAGGCCTAACATTTGATGATGTGCTGCTCGTTCCAAGGAAATCAGAAGTACTGCCAAGAGAATCGGATATTTCGACAAAACTTTCTGCTAACATCAAGCTGAATATTCCATTGATCAGCGCAGGGATGGACACGGTTACGGAAGCAGCTCTTGCTATAGCAATAGCGCGTGAGGGCGGAATCGGCATTATTCACAAGAATATGTCCATTGCACAACAAGCGGAAGAAGTAGATCGTGTGAAGCGTTCGGAAAGCGGCGTTATTACGAATCCATTCTCGCTTACAGCAGATCACCATGTGTATGATGCAGAAGAGTTAATGGGTAAATATCGCATTTCAGGCGTACCGATTGTAGATGCCGACAAGAAGCTTGTTGGTATTTTGACGAATCGTGACCTGCGTTTTATACATGATTATTCTATAAAAATTCATGAAGTCATGACACGTAACAATGTAGTAACTGCTCCAGTTGGCACGACGCTTGCTGAGGCTGAAGTGTTGCTGCAAAAGCACAAAATTGAGAAATTGCCATTGGTAGACGATTCGAATACACTCAAAGGCTTGATTACAATCAAGGACATTGAGAAGGCGATTCAATTCCCTAATGCGGCAAAAGATAACCACGGTCGCTTGCTTTGCGGAGCAGCTGTCGGTATTTCTAAAGATACAATGGATCGTACGGAAGCACTTGTACAAGCAGGCGTCGATATTCTCGTTGTAGATTCGGCTCACGGCCATCATATCAATATCATTGAGGCAGTTCGCAAAATCCGCAAGCAATATCCGGAATTGACGATTATTGCAGGTAATGTGGCTACAGGTGAAGCAACACGTGATTTGATTGAGGCAGGTGCATCTATCGTTAAAGTCGGCATTGGTCCAGGCTCGATCTGTACAACTCGTGTAATCGCTGGTATCGGCGTACCACAGATCACAGCGATTTATGATTGTGCTTCCGTTGCTCGTGAATACAATGTTCCGGTTATCGCTGATGGCGGCATCAAATATTCCGGTGATATTACGAAAGCCATTGCAGCAGGCGCAAGCGCGATTATGATTGGCAGCTTGTTTGCAGGCACAACTGAAAGCCCTGGCGAAACAGAAATTTTCCAAGGCAGAAGCTTTAAAGTTTATCGCGGTATGGGTTCCCTCGGCGCAATGAAAGAAGGCAGCAAGGACCGTTACTTCCAAGAGAATGAGAACAAGCTGGTTCCAGAAGGCATCGAAGGCCGCGTGCCATTCAAAGGTCCTTTGTCCGATACCGTTCATCAACTGCTTGGCGGCTTGCGTTCCGGTATGGGCTATTGTGGGACATCAAACCTGGAGCAGCTGAAAAACGATACACAGTTTATCCGTATTTCAGGCGCAGGACTTCGTGAAAGCCATCCACATGATGTGCAAATTACGAAGGAAGCTCCAAACTACTCGCTTTAATAACCCGACTAACGGGACAGAGACAGACCACAAGAAAGCGGAAAATCGCTTTTTTCGGGGTCTGTCTTTTTTTCAAAAATAGGCATGTGTAGGTTTCATTCGTATCCTTTGCCTTCGCAACGGAAGCTTTGCCCCTAGAAGAAGGCGATAGTCATTAGCGTTTGAATAACGGGCGTTAGTATTGCCACTATTACACATGGTAATTATTGTTTTATTGTAGCTTTAAGGGGGCTAAGCGGCTCAAAAGGGCTTCCTGCAAGGGCTCGGGTGGTGAAAGGGGCTTAGTGCAGTAGAGGTTTAATTCCCCTGCTTGCTTGTGATACAATTAACAACGACAAACTTTTGGATGAAAAGGGGAGAAGACGTTGAAGGCAAAGGTAAAGCCGATTAAATGGACATCGGTTCTCGCCGCTTTTATGGCGATGTGGTTGGTTGTTCTGTCATTAGGGTCTGGAGTAGCAGCGGCTGCGGGTAAGGAAGATTGGGTCGAGAACTCTTTAGGCATGGAATTATCTTCAGCCATTTTAATAGATGCAGATTCGGGACAAGTCATCTATGAAGTCAATGCGGATACACCGCGTCCCCCTGCCAGCATGACGAAGCTCATGACGGAGTATATCGTACTTGAGGAAATTACGAATAAAAGATTAACCTGGGACCAGGTCGTTACCGTTAGTGAAGAAGCAGCGAATACTCCTGCGGATGGCTCGCAAATTTATTTAGCGAAAGGCGACCAGCACTCGGTTAAGGACTTATATATTGCTATGGCAGTAGGCTCGGCGAATGATGCAACGATTGCTCTTGCTTCGCAAATTAGCGGAAGTGAGCAGGGCTTTGTTGCCAAGATGAATGAAACAGCGAAAGAGCTGGGACTGACGACGGCTCATTTTACAAGTGCGACGGGGCTGCTTGATACAACGGTGATTTCGGCTCGCGATATGGCGAAGCTGGCACAGACGATATTGAAAAAACATCCGGACTTTCTGGACTATTCGAAAATTCAGGAGTACAAGTTCCGTGAGCGCGATACAGCGACCATGAAGAACTATAACTGGATGCTTGAAACGAACAAAAGCAACACATATCTTCGTGCTTATGCTTATCAGGGCGTAGACGGTATGAAAACCGGCTATATTTCGGCAGCAGGCTATACCTTTACGGGTACCGTTAAACGAGGCGATACGCGTTATATCAGCGTCGTCATGAATACAAAGTCCAAAGAGGCTCGTTTCTTTGAAACAGCGAAGATGTACGACTATGCCTTCAACAATTTTGAGAAGAAATCTGTGCTTGCTGCAAAATCTGTAGTAGAAACGCTGGAATCGGTTAAAATTAAGAAAGGTGTCGAAAAAACCGTCCCAGCTGTTACCGAGTCCGACATCACTTTTACGGTGAAAAAGGGCGCTGAGCCTAAGATTGAGCTGAAGGAAAGCAACATTTTGAAAGAGGAAGATTTGGTTGCTCCCATTACGGCTGGTCAGAAGCTTGGAACAGTCACCTACGAGTACACGGATGCGGAAGGAAACAAAGTGGACAGAACGGTTAATTTGATTGCCTCGGAGGATGTGGAAAAAGGCGGCTGGCTGCGTCTGATGTTCCGCGCCATCGGCAGTTTTTTCGTGGGACTGTTCAATGATATTGTGAATCTGTTTTAATGACATAAATACAGGGAAAACAATGGTTGTCGATTAAGGAGCGTTCCTGTAAAATTAGTGCCTAGAGCAAGTATCGATATTATATTGGGAGCTAAGCGTTTACCTTTCAGAATGAAGGTCGCAGCGTAAAACCTTGAGGAGGATTTTTTGAAAATGGAAACAGGAACTTCGCGTGTAAAACGTGGTATGGCTGAAATGCAAAAAGGCGGCGTCATCATGGACGTTATGAACGCCGAGCAAGCAAAGGTAGCAGAAGCGGCGGGTGCAACAGCAGTTATGGCGCTGGAGCGCGTTCCTTCCGATATCCGTGCAGCAGGCGGCGTAGCCCGTATGGCTGACCCAACTATCGTAGAAGAGGTTATGAAGGTCGTTTCGATTCCCGTTATGGCGAAGGCGCGTATCGGCCATTATGTAGAGGCTAAGGTGCTTGAGTCGATGGGCGTTGACTATATTGATGAGAGCGAAGTTTTGACTCCAGCAGACGAAGTGTTCCACATCAGCAAAAACGAATTTACAATTCCTTTCGTATGTGGCGCTAAAGACCTGGGCGAAGCGCTTCGCCGTATTCAAGAGGGAGCAGCAATGCTTCGTACAAAAGGTGAACCAGGAACAGGAAACATTGTTGAGGCTGTTCGCCACCTTCGTTTGATCAATGGCCAAATCCGTAAAATTCAAGGCTTGTCGAAGGACGAGCTTTATAATGAAGCGAAGGTTCTTGGCGTTGCTTATGACCTGCTTCTGGGCGTGCACGAGAGCGGCAAGCTTCCAGTCGTTAACTTTGCAGCAGGCGGCGTAGCAACACCTTCTGACGCGGCACTGATGATGCACCTGGGCGCTGACGGGGTGTTTGTAGGATCGGGTATTTTCAAATCCGACAGCCCTGAGAAATTTGCTCGTGCGATTGTAGAAGCTACAACGCACTACCAAGATTACAAATTGATCGCAGAAGTATCCAAAAACCTGGGAACGCCAATGAAGGGCATCGAAATTTCCAAGCTGGACGCTTCGCAGCGTATGCAGGATCGCGGAATTTAAGCAACAAGCTTGGATAAGAAAGGCGTGTAGGCGATGAAAATTGGTGTACTTGCGCTTCAAGGCGCAGTTGCAGAGCATATACGCAGTTTGGAGGCGGCGGGCGCGGAAGCGGTCGCCGTTAAACAGACCTCGCAGCTTGATGAGCTGCAAGGTCTTGTTATTCCAGGCGGCGAAAGCACGACGATAGGCAAGCTGATTCGCAGATACGGATTTTTGGAAGCGATTCAAGCTTTTTCTGAGCAATCCAAGCCGATTTTCGGCACCTGTGCGGGAATGATTTTGCTTGCTGACCGTATTGATGGACAAGAGGATGCACATCTGAAGCTCATGGATATGACGGTGGTGCGCAATGCTTTTGGAAGACAGCAGGAAAGCTTCGAAACCGATCTCGATATTAAAGGCATTGATGAGCAGGTGCGTGCGGTATTTATTCGTGCTCCTCTAATCAAGGAGGTTGGGCCGCAGGTTGATGTGCTTTCGGAATACAAAGGCGAAATTGTGGCGGCTCGGCAGGGACACCTGCTGGCAGCATCCTTTCATCCTGAGTTAACCGATGATTACCGTTTGCATGCCTATTTTGTCGATATGATTAAACAAGTGGCAGTGAGCCGGTAGCAGAGAGGAGTCCATCCAAGCGTGATAGATATAAAATGGCTGCGTAATGAATACGCAAAAGTAGAGCAAGGGTTAACAAAACGTGGTAAATCGCTCGAATTAATCGCTGATTTTCCTGTTTTGGATACAAAACGCCGTGACCTGCTGCAGGAAACGGATCAGCTGAAAAATCGCCGCAACACCGTATCACAGGAAGTGGCGAAGCTGAAAAGAACCGGTGGCGATGCCGATGCGCTTATTATCGAAATGCGTGAGGTAGGCGATCGGATCAAGGAACTGGATGATGAAGTTCGTGCGTTAGAGGTGCAAATCGACGAGCTTATGCTTGCCATTCCGAATTTGCCGCATGAAAGCGTACCGGTTGGTCTTTCTGAGGATGAAAATGTTGAGCTTCGTCGGATTGGCGAGCAGCCGTCATTTGATTTCGAGCCGAGAGCGCATTGGGATCTTGCACAAGAGCTGGGCATTCTTGATTTTGAGCGTGCGGCTAAGGTGACGGGCTCTCGTTTTACATTTTATCGGGGTTTAGGTGCGCGTCTCGAGCGTGCGCTGATTAATTTTATGATGGATCTACATAGTGATAAGCATGGCTATGAGGAAGTGCTGCCACCTTATTTGGTCAACCGCGACAGCTTGATTGGTACGGGTCAGCTTCCGAAGTTCGAAGAGGATTTGTTCAAAATATCCGATTCGGATTATTTCCTCATTCCAACAGCTGAGGTTCCGGTTACGAATTTGCACCGTGAAGAGATTTTGTCGCTGGAGGAGCTTCCGAAGCACTTTGTCGCTTACAGCTCTTGCTTCCGCTCAGAGGCTGGTGCAGCAGGCCGGGATACCCGTGGCTTGATTCGTCAGCATCAATTCAACAAAGTCGAGCTGATCAAGCTTGCGAAGCCTGAAGATTCCTACGATGAGCTGGAGAAGATGACGGCGAATGCGGAGAAGGTGCTTGAGCTGCTAGGCCTGTCCTATCGCGTGCTTGCTCTGTGCACAGGCGATATGGGCTTCACCGCTGCAAAAACCTATGACCTGGAAGTATGGCTGCCAAGCGCAGGCACATACCGGGAAATTTCCTCCTGCTCGAACGTAGAGGACTTCCAGGCGCGCCGTGCGGGTATCCGCTTCCGCAGAGATGTGAAGAGCAAGCCGGAGTTCGTTCATACGCTTAATGGCTCAGGTCTTGCAGTTGGACGTACAGTAGCTGCTATTCTTGAAAATTACCAGCAGGCTGACGGCTCCGTCGTTATTCCTGAAGTATTGCGTCCTTACATGGGCGGAATCAGCGTAATTGGACCAAAAGCTTAAAATTCTTTTAAATTATGAGTATATAAGACTCGCGCTTATAACGGGCTTAACTTTCAACGTGGAACGGCAGATTTGTCGATATAGAACGGTCTTAGTCGTTTCTAAGGTAAAGGATAGTGCGCACTTGCGGAAGCCTGCATCGCCCGATGTATTGCAAATGCTTCATAACACTGTGCTTTTTTAAACCGCCAGACATCTTCTGGCGGTTTTTGCATTTTTTCAAGGCTCATTCGCTCAGGTTGTTGTCAAGGGAGCCGCGTAATCATTCAATAGCTGCATACAACTTTTCGATCATGACCTTTAGTTTTAACCATATACCACATGAATTCTAAATTTTCATATGCTGGATTGAATTGCTTCCATGCTAGTATGAAGGGATATTGTATGTTATAATTGATAAAAGGAAAAATTATAAAATAGGAGTGAAATATTTGGGAGTTTTATATAGTAAAAAAATTCAAATTTTAACAACTATTATATATCCCATTATAGTTTTTTATGTACTAAGTATAAATCGAACACTTGAGTCATGGTTTATTCCTGCGTTTGTTACCTTTTTATTTTGCTTGTTATGGAGTAATATCAGATATTTAATCTACTCTACCCTTCTAATGTGGAGCATATCAGTACCTATGTGGTTGTTACTGATAGAGCGTTTAAGAGAAGATCAAGGATACGCTATTTTCACCTCATCATTGCCATTCATCATACCTTTATTTATACTATTCGTTTTAATACCTGAAGTTTTAATTATTATACTCAAGAATTTTATTTTGAAGAAGTTTTTTAATTATAAAATATAATTTAAATAATAAAGCGAAGGTTTTCTAAGAGAAATAATAAAAGAGGTTTTCAGATTGAAATCCGAGAACCTCTTTTATTATTTCTCTTGTTTGATCTGTTCTCATTTAAAGACCACAATTTTTCCTACACATAGAAACGAATATTTATGGAGTTATGAATGATCCAGCGTATGTCAAATCAGAACTGTCAATAATTTGAGCAGGTGTTACATAAGCTTCTTTACTAGGTGTATAATAACCAATAATATAATCTGTATTGCTATTTCCATAATAAAATGCTTGCCAAATAAATTTTGAGCAGTAGTTAGGATTAATTGTTCCCAGCTTGAAGTCATTCCAGCTGAATATTGGAATACTATAATTTGTTACTTTATTATAGTTATCCTTTGCCCATGCTGCTGCCTTACTACCATGCGCAGCTCGATACACTTTAATTGTTTCTCCTTTGCCATGTCTACCAAAGTAGTTATACAGAGCATCGGCCTTCCCTCCCGATCCTGCTCCATCATCTGCAGGATTTACATGGTACACCCTCATATCTGAAGCAACGATTGCTATGTGTCCAACTATTTGTGTAGATGTTCCGAATGTTTTTGAAGAATAAAGTACATCACCTGTTTTAATAATAACATTAGATCCTGGGTAATACTCTGGTAACACAGCCTGTAGAGTAATTTGATTGGCACTCGCGACAGATGGAACTATGAATAATAGAAAAATTGCTAATGACAGAGCTAAATTTAGGTATTTTCTCATATAAAACCAACGTTTCTATTTTTTTACTTTCCTGAATATGATATAGCAATATCAGTTAGAAGTAAATAAGTAACTTAGGAAAATTGATTATAGCAGATTACAGTTCAGCCTACGGTAAGCCTTCGCCGAATATAGCACTTGAACTAATGCTGGTGTAACGCATCCTTTTTTCGCCCCTGCTTCGTCCCGTTGTTTGACGTACTCTGGCACACCTTCACAACGCTTTGCATGGAACGATAATTCGGCAAAATTTGCTGTGTTCAGTGTTCTCGGACATGCCCTAGACGATAGCGTGAATGACTTTTCATTTTTTTCTTCTACAGGGCTGAGTTTTAACCTGAAATATCAGGTTAAAAATGGGGTTGATATTCCTTTTTAACCTGTGGTATAATAAGTTTTGTGATGATTTTGTATACGGAGAGGTACCGAAGCGGTC
Source organism: Paenibacillus sp. KS-LC4 (assembly GCF_036894955.1). Lineage (NCBI taxonomy): Bacteria > Bacillati > Bacillota > Bacilli > Caryophanales > Paenibacillaceae > Paenibacillus > Paenibacillus sp. KS-LC4. The sequence continues at coordinate 154,366 of NZ_CP145905.1, forward strand.
ATAACGGGGCGGTCTTGAAAACCGTTAGGGGGCAACTCCACGTGGGTTCGAATCCCACCCTCTCCGCCAACTTAATAAACGATAACGTCCAACCTTACGGTTTGGGCGTTTTTTTGTTGTCTGGAATTGGTGATAACGTATTAACAGCAGTTATCACCATTATCCACGGATGCGTTGTGGGCAAAATGTATATAATGTGGATAACTCGCATGGATTGTGTATAACATTGTGGATAACGTTGTGATTAAGCATGTCGTTATGTTGGATTTTGCCTGAATAATTGGCGGGCTTGCGCTGCATCTTATAAGATGTGGAGGTGTTGATAAAGATGGCTAAAAATGATGAGCTGACCTATAGCCAGCCAGAGCTTGTGGAGGCATGGAATCGCACACTGCCGGAATTGATGAACAAGCCGGATAAATGTCTGGTACAAGCCGATGAGGCAGATCCAAAATCGCTGCGAATTACGATTCAGTCAGCGGGTCACCAGTCGTATGAGATTGATTTTAAGGTAACCTATGTGGATAGCCGTGAAATTAAAGTCGAGCTTGTCGATGTGGAGAAGGATCATCGTGCTGTGGATGAACGCACAGATATCCTTCAACAACTGATTCATGACTATAAGCGCCATATTCATGAATGCGCCCAAGCGCTTGGACAGCTAACGCATGCTTAAAGGAGGACGATAATATGAGCAAGCCAGACAGCATGCCTGTACCGGAGGCAGAGCGTCCATCTCAGGACAAAAGAAGCCGCAATGATGAGTCTGCCCAGCAGCAGCCATTGTCCGGGTCTAAAAAAACAAAGAAGAAAAATCATACTTCTCACCTAAATCCGGAAGGTTCTTAAACGCAAGGCATTCATACAAAAGTCCCGTTTCTTCTTGGAGAAGCGGGATTTTTTGGATATTGCTTCTATGAGCGGTCGTTTTGATATAAAATAGGGGGGATGTCATTCAGAGATACAAATAGGGAGGATCAACTAGAATGAAAAACAGACTTCATAAAGTGGCTATGCTACTTATTGCTGCTGCTTTAATTATTGTCGCAGGCTGCAGCGCGAGTGCGTCGCCTAAGGAATCTTTGGAGAAAGCTACTCAAAAAATGACGGAAGTTACCTCATATGAGTCCACCATGTCCTTTGGGATAGATGAGCTATCGGTGCCAGACGAGTTGCTGCAGGGAGAGGGAGCTGGGGCGCAATACGTCATCAACCTGCTCAAAGGCGCTAAAGTAAATGTTAAAGCGGTATATCAACAAGAGCCGCTGCGCACAGATATGGAAATGGATGTTACGGCAGCCGGCCTTTCTGTTAAAATTCCGATGATTATGACGGACAAAAAATTGTACGTTAAAATTCCAGCACTTCCGATGCTTATGCTGCCAGAGCAATACACGGATAAATTCGTGGAGATTGATCTGGAGGAGCTGTCAAAGCAAGCAAAAACAGGAGCCATGATGGATACGGCTGCCCAGCAGAAGCTTGGTCAAGAAGTGAGCGGCATTATTTTAAAACATTTTGATGAGAAAACATATTTTTCTACGCTGAAAAAAGAAGATGCGGCGCTCCCTGAAGGGGTAGAGGCTGATCAAGTGGTTCGTTTCCAAATTAATGAAGGGAACTATCAGCAGGCTGTAGAAACCATCGTTAATCAAGTGCTTCCAGAGCTAATCGACACGTTGACGAAAAACGAAGATTTTATGAAAATGCTACAAAGCTCAAATGAGGATGTAACGAAGCTGAAGGATGAATTTGAAGCAAACAAGCAAGAGACGTTGGAACAGCTGAAATCCAACCTGAAAGTTAATGATTTCTCCATTGTAGGAGCCATTAAAGACGGCTATTTATCGCAGCAGACTGCTAAAATCAACGTAGACTTTACGGATGAAAGCGGCGGTATCGTGAAAATTGGCGGTTCGTTAACGGCTGAATACCACAACATTAATAAAGCGCCTAAATTCCTGTATGAAATTCCGACCGACGCAGTTAAGATGGATGAGCTGATGTCTGGCATGGGACTAGGCCTGTAGCTTGAAAGCTTAAAAGGATACAAAAGGAGCCGCCATTCTTAGCGAATGAGCGGTTTTTTTTATAGCGCTGCGGCAGTAGCCTTAATACTCCTATTGCTTTAAAAAGTAAAGTATATTACTATACGTATATGAGTTTAAAGGAGGAATTGTAATGCAAATAGATGTATGGTCAGATTTCGCATGTCCGTTCTGTTATATTGGTAAAAAGAAACTGGAGGGGGCATTAGCAAAGTTTGAGCATGGCAAGCAAGTGAAGGTCGTGTTCCGCAGCTTTGAGCTGGACCCTAACGCCGCGATCAGCTACGAGCATGATGTACATGAAATGCTGTCCCGCAAATACGGCATGCCCCGCGAGAAAGCAATCGAGATGAATAGAGATTTGGCGAAGCAGGCGGCATCGGTTGGTTTGACCTTTAACTTCGATACGCTGGTGCTGACGAATACGCTAGATGGGCATCGCCTGACCCATTTTGCTGCAAAATACGGCAAGCAGGAGGAAATGTCGGAAATATTGTTCCGTGCCTATTTTACTGATTCGAAGCATTTGGGAGAGCGCGACACGCTTGCTGATTTGGCTGCTGAGGTTGGACTCGATCGTCAGGAGGTACTGGCTATGCTTGAAAGCGATGCTCATACACAGGATGTGCGCGGGGATGAGGAGGAGGCTTCGCGGTTAGGAGTGCGAGGTGTGCCATTTTTCGTCCTTAATCGCAAATACGCCATATCGGGTGCGCAGCCGGATGAAGTATTCCTGAATGCAATCAAGCAAGCTTGGGATGAAGCATATCCGACACTGACCGTTATCAATGATTTACCTGACGCGATGGATGGTGCAGCTTGTTCAGACGGCGCTTGTGCGCCTTCGGCAGCTAAGGATGCAGCTAAGGATGCCCATTCCGACAAAGCCTAATCGTATGTTACGCTAAATGTATAGATATAGATGGATTTCAGTGGAGGCTGGAGTGGCGGGCAAGTGACGCTGCTTCAGCCTTTTTAGACCGCGCCCGCTACAAAAGGCGGCAAGAGTCTTTTCACCATGACGGTGCGAAAATATAATTTGGCTGAGGGTTGTCCTCGCGCCTTTATGATGAGAAAATAAGGAAAAAGAGCATCAGGAGGCTGCGCGCATTGAAAAGGAAGTCCCGTAAAAAGAAGTTTAAAATGAAAAATGCCTTTATTTCCTTGCTTATTATGCTGGCTTTGGCTGGTGCATCCTATATGGGCTGGCTCGATGAGCTGGCGAAAGATTGGAATACGGCAGAAGGAACGGACTATACGTTATATTTTCCGACTGATCGGTATCCGGAGACAGGCAAGCACATTAAAGATGCGATTGCTGCGGGAAAATCCCCTATTTGTACGATTGATCGGGATGGCGCGGATCAGAATCGAAAGAAATCATTGCAGGGCGTCAAGGTGAAAAAAGGCTTTGATCGTGATGAATGGCCAATGGCTATGTGTGCAGAAGGCGGGAGCGGAGCACATATTGCTTATATTGACCCATCGGATAATCGCGGTGCAGGGTCGTGGGTCAGCAACCAGCTGGAGAAATATCCCGATGGCTCGAGAATTGCTTTTGTCATCAAATAATAAAGCACTTAATTGTAGGTTAAAGTCCAATTTTCTGCGTTGCTGCGGAGGATTGGGCTTTTTTTATATTTAGGGGATGGGTGAATACCGTGTTGCATTTTGGGTTCATACATAGACTGATGTAATGATGATAAAAGTCTATTATTTATATTTTTGCATAGGGAGCAAGTAAATAATTAGGTAAAGAGGGATGGAAATGAACAGGGGACGGAAAACGCAAGAGCTGAACCAATGGATTAAGCAGCTCCAGCATGTAAAAGGTTTAATACGACAAAATCGTGTTAAACGAGCTAGTGCACATATTCGACATGTTATTTCGGCATGCAGGCGCACAGTGAGTAAGAAGCGTTAAGGCTAAAAAATAATAGGAGATGAGCAGGTTGGCGAAAAGAAGAGCAAGTTGTTTGCGTAAATTAAATCTCGCCATTCTTGAATTGAAATTAGCACGGAGGCTGGCTGGGAAAAATAAAATTGCTCGTGCAGAGCACGAAGTAATGGATTCGATTTTGCTGCTGACAGAGGCATTGAAATGTCTGGATGAGCATCCAAATAGAAAACCTCGGCATAGCCATGTCCACTGGTCAACGCATACAAGGCGGGGCAAACGCGGTCCTAGAGGAGCGAGGGGGCCGCGGGGCTTAAGAGGCTTCAGCGGCTCAGCTGGAGTAGATGGAGCTACAGGAGCCGCTGGTCCGGCAGGAGCACCCGGTGCTGTAGGGCAGCCTGGGGCGATGGGGCCTGGCGGGGCAGTTGGGCCCGCGGGACCACCGGGGCCGCAAGGGGCTGCGGGAGCCATTGGTCCAGCAGGGGCAATTGGCGCTGTCGGAGCTACAGGCGCGACGGGTGCAACTGGAGCTGGGCTGCAAGGAGTAGTGGCGTTTAATTCAATGGTCGCACCAACTTATTTCGTCAATCAGGTCGTTACATTCAATAATTGCACTTATATCGTGAATACGGCACCGCCAAGCGGGGATCCAGAAAGCTCAGCCGATTATACGCTGCTTGCTGGGGCGGGAGTCGACGGCGCAGCCGGAGCCACTGGTGCAACGGGTGTGGGGCTGCAAGGAATAGCAGCGTTTGACCCGCTGATTGCTCCAACCTATCCAGTTAACCAGGTCGTTACGTTCAATGGCAGCACTTATGTCGTGAATACGGCACCGCCAAGTGGAGTGCCGGGAAGCTCGTCCGATTATACGCTGCTTGCTGGCGCAGGGGCAACCGGAGCAACTGGGGCAACCGGTGCAGGAGTTACAGGTGCGACGGGGGTTACTGGTGCCACTGGTGCTGGAATTACAGGGTTAACTGGTGTTACTGGAAATACGGGAGCAACAGGAGCTACAGGTGTAGGTGGAGCGACAGGCAATACCGGAGCAACAGGTAGTACAGGAGTCGCTGGAGCAACTGGCGTAACCGGGTCAACCGGAGAGACGGGAGCAACAGGAGCTACGGGTGTAGGTGGAGCAACAGGCAATACCGGAGCAACAGGTAGTACAGGAGTCGCTGGAGCAACTGGCGTAACCGGGTCAACCGGAGAGACGGGAGCAACAGGAGCTACAGGTGTAGGTGGAGCGACAGGAAATACCGGAGCAACGGGAAGTACAGGAGCCACCGGAGTAGCTGGCGTAACCGGAGCCACCGGAGAGACGGGAGCAACAGGAGCTACAGGTGTAGGTGGAGCGACAGGAAATACGGGAGAGACAGGTAGTACAGGAGTCGCTGGAGCAACTGGCGTAACCGGGTCAACTGGAGAGACGGGAGCAACAGGAGCAACAGGAGCTACAGGAGCGACAGGTAGTACAGGAGCCACCGGAGCAACTGGCGTAACCGGGTCAACCGGACAGACGGGAGCAACAGGAGCTACGGGTGTAGGTGGAGCAACAGGCAATACCGGAGCAACGGGAAGTACAGGAGCCACCGGAGTAGCTGGCGTAACCGGAGCCACCGGAGAGACGGGAGCAACAGGCGCTACAGGTGTAGATGGAGCGACAGGAAACACTGGAGCAACGGGAAGTACAGGAGCCACCGGAGTAGCTGGCGTAACCGGGGCAACCGGAGAGACGGGAGCAACAGGTGCTACAGGTATAGGTGGAGCGACAGGAAATACCGGAGCAACGGGAAGTACGGGAGCCACTGGAGTAACCGGCGTGACTGGAGCCACCGGAGCAACTGGTGTGACTGGAGCCACCGGAAATACAGGGGCCACTGGAGCAACAGGAGCAAGAGGAGCAACGGGAGCAACAGGAGCGGATGGAGATGAAGGAGACAGAGGAAGTACGGGAGCAACAGGAGTAACGGGTATAACTGGAGCGACAGGAAATACTGGGGCAACAGGAAATACGGGAGCCACTGGAGTAACTGGAGTAACTGGCGTGACCGGAGCAACAGGAGCCACCGGTGCTACAGGCGCTACAGGCGCAACCGGAGTCGGCAGTACCGGAGCAACAGGAGCAACGGGTGTTAGTACAACAGCAGTGTCTGCTTTTGCGGCTAATACAACAGGAGGCGTTATTGCTGTCGTGCTTGGAGGGACGAATGTGCCGCTCCCAAGCGCTCAAAATATCGGCGCAGGCATAACGGTCAATGGAGCCAACGATACATTCACGGTTACTGCTGCGGGAAGGTATTTTATTACGTATCAAATAAATACAACAGCTGCGTTATTGGTTAACACGCGTTTGCTCATTAACGGGGCAGCCAATACGGCATCCACCTTGGAGCCGATAGTAAGCTTATCCTCTTTCAACAACGATATCATTGTGACGCTAACTGCAGGCTCAACCATTACTCTGCAATTATTTGGACTTCTGGGTTCAGCCACATTGCTTGGAAGCAGTGCGGGCGCGGCATTGACCATTATCCAATTAAGCTAATTCGTCAATTTGGGCACGAAGTCAACAAGTAATGAATAAGATGGGTCAATAGAATCGACTCGCAGGAGTGTGGTTTCATTGATCGCAATTAGCCTTTGTATGATTGTCAAAAATGAAGAAAAAACATTGGCGCGCTGTCTCGCCTCTATCGCCCCCGCCGTAGATGAGATTATTATTGTCGACACAGGCTCGACCGATGCTACCAGAGAAATCGCTGCTGATTTCACGAATCGCGTCGAGTCTTTCACCTGGGTGGATGACTTTGCCGCAGCCCGCAATTACGCATTCTCGCTTGCAACGAAGCCTTATATGATGTGGCTGGATGCAGATGATGTACTGGAGGTTTCCGAGGTGCACAAGCTGAAGGCGCTCAAGCATCAGCTTGACGATACGGTGGACTCTGTCTCCATGGACTACCATCTGTCATTTGACGAGTTCGGGAATGTCGTTAATAAGCTGCGGCGCAATCGCATTGTAAAGCGTGAGCGGGGCTTCCAGTGGATAGGTGCGGTTCATGAGTATTTGGAGGTATATGGGAACATTGTCCACTGCGATGTGATCGTTACACATAAAAGCCTTGGGCATGACAGTGACCGCAATTTAACAATGTATGAGAACAGGCTCCGTAGAGGAGAGATTTTCACCCCGCGCGACTTGTTTTATTATGCGAATGAGCTGAAGGATAATGGTCGCTATGATTCGGCTATTCGTTATTATGATAAGTTTCTCGCGACGGAAAAAGGCTGGATTGAAGATAATATTCTCGCTTGCGGACGGCTTGCAGATTGCTATCACGAGTTGAACGAGCCTCGCAATATGATGGATTCCGTGCTGCGCTCCTTCTATTATGATAAGCCGCGGGCAGAATTTTGCTGCCGTCTTGGGTATTATTTTTTGCAGCAGGATAAGCTCCAGATGGCCGTTTATTGGTATAAGCAGGCGCTCCAGGTCGAGCACGCAGATACAACAGATTGGGGCTTCGCGAATGTAGCCTGCTCTACGTGGCTGCCGCAGCTTCAGCTATGTGTCTGTTATGACCGTCTGGGCGACTTTGAGGCGGCCAATTTTCATAATGAGCAAGCGGCCAGCTATCGGCCAGAGGATGAGCGAATGATTGCGAATCGGGAATATTTGAGCAAGCGGTTGAGCAAGAGGGATGAGGGAGGGGTCGTGCTTGTTTAATAAAAAAAAGCATGTGCTCATCGCCAGCCCCGTTCAGCAGCAGCCTACGATTTTGGCGTTGTTTCTCGCTTCACTGAAGCGCCTCCATGCAAACCAGTTGGAGCTGAGCTATCTCTTTATAGACGATAATACAGATGCGACGAGCAGTCTGCTGCTATCACAGTTTGCTGCCGCTCGCGATGGCGTGACGATTATTTCGCCAGAATCCTCTGATAGCCAAGAAGAGTATGTGCGTACAGATATGACGCATTGCTGGAATGAGCGGCTCATTTGGAAGGTTGCCGATTTTAAAAATCGCATCATTGATCATGCACTGCATAACCAAGCAGACTACTTATTCCTGCTCGATTCCGATCTGCTGCTGGATGCGAGAACGCTAGAACAGCTAGTAGCTGATGACAAGGATATTGTCTCGGAAATTTTTTGGACCCGCTGGCAGCCGGAAGCGCGCCCGCAGCCGCAAGTGTGGCTGCATGATGAATACGGACAGTGGGAGCAGGGGCGGGGCGAGAAGCTGAGCGATGTGGAGATTGCGGTGCGCTTGGAGCATTTTTTTGCGAAAATTAGCGAGCCTGGCGTTTATGAGGTTGGAGGGCTTGGTGCATGTACGCTGCTTAGCAGACGTGCGCTTAAAGCAGGTGTACATTTTGGCCCTATTAGCAATTTAACCTTCTGGGGGGAAGATCGGCATTTCTGCATCAGGGCGGCCGCGCTTGGCCTAAAGCTATTTGTGGATACCCACTACCCTGCCTATCATATTTACCGAAGTGCGGATTTGGCTGGGGCGGAGCGATTTCTACAGAAAGAACCGGAGGTTCAGCCGAATCCGAATCCGAGTCCGAGTCAGAAGCCTATACCTAAAGGGCGGCTTACGCTGTCGATGGTCGTAAGAAATGAGAGCAGCCGCTATTTGCGTCAGGCGCTGGAGCAGCATCGCCAATATATTGATGACGCGGTCATTATTGACGATGGCAGTACGGATGACACAGCCGATGTGTGCTTGCAGGCGCTGGAAGGCATTCCGGTTAAGCTGATCCGCAACGAGTTTTCGCGCTTCAGCAATGAAGTTGCGCTTCGGCAGCAGCAGTGGGAGGAGACGTTGACTGTAAATCCGGAGTGGATTCTGAATCTCGATGCGGATGAATGGTTTGAGCAAAGCTTCGCTCAGGAGCTCGACACCCTGCTGCGAAGCCGGACTACGAACGTATTTTGCTTCCGGTTATACGATTTTTGGAGCCTTCATTCCTATAGATCGGATGCGATTTGGCGGGCGCATGAAAGCTATCGTCCTTTTTTGCTCCGCTATGATCCAACATTTAATTATAAGTGGAAAAATACACCGCAGCATTGCGGGCGTTTTCCCGCTAATATTTTGGAGCTGCCTCATCAGCTGTCGGAAATTCGCCTTAAGCATTACGGCTGGGCGAAAGTCGAGCATCGCCGGGAGAAGCTGCACCGCTACCAAATGCTTGACCCCGATGCCAAGTATGGCTGGAAGGAGCAATACCTGTCCATTTTAGATGACAATCCACAGCTTGTGGAGTGGCAGGAATAACAGGGACAGCAGATATATCAGGAGTGGAGGATAAAAATAGGAAAAAAGAGCATTCCTGCTCATCAGCAATGATGAGCAGGAATGCTCTTAATCTTCTTATCGGATGTACGTATAATAAAGAGCCTAACGCAAAATTCGGCCAATGATGCCACCGAGCCCGCCTTCATTATTATTATTGTTATTGCCAGGATTGCCGCCCATATTGCCACCGTTCCCACCATTGCCGCCAAAGGTGTTTTGGAAGGCGCTGCTTTGCTCCTGCGGCTGATAGCGATTGTCGTCAATGCCGAATTTCACGCCGCTTTGACGCTCGAAAGGCTGAACGATAACGACTTGCCCTGGCTCATTAAACTCATACATATATGATTCACCGGAGGTTTGTCCGATAAACGTTTTCCAGTTCACATCAAGCTTCACTTTAGGAGAAGGGCCTGTCCATGCCACAATCGCATCGGGATCGACGCGGCATGGAGCTTGCAGCACGAGCGGATTTCCGTTCGTTTTTACAGCAACTTGGGCGCCATTACCGTTGTAGGAAAGCTTAGAGGTGAAAAGTCCACGCTGAGAAATGACACCTGAGCCAATAACCGTAACGCCATAGTGGCACGTTTCTGTAAATGCCAGCAGATCCTCACTTTCAACACTAACGTGCTGCCAAGGGCCGCCTTGCTCCAAATTAATGACGGTCACATGCGTGTTCTGGTCGGCAAGATAGACCGAGCCTTGGCCTTCGACCTCCATAATTTCAAGGTTCTCGCCCGTAATACGGCGCATGCCATGGTTTAATACTTGTCCAACGATGTTGCCGCCGTTAGTGCCCAGCAAGCGCTTGGAATATTTAAATTTGCCGCTGTAGGCCTGATCAGCGACCATGGAGCCTTTTTTCGCGAAAAATCTGCCTTGACCTTCTGCTTTCAGAAACAGCTCGCGTTCCACTTGAAATTGAAATGGCATATGAGTTGACCTCCAGTTGAATGTGTTATGAATTACATAGCGCCGTAATGCGCACAAATGCCAGCTAGATCAAGCGAAAGGCCTGTGCCTACCGCATTGAATTTCCACTCATTGTTGTGACGGTATACCTCTCCCGCAAGCAAGGAAATGGAGGTAGAGTAGTCCTCGGACAAATCAAAGCGGCAAATTTCAGCGCCGTTCGCTTGGTTGACGATGCGAATATAGGCATTGCCAATTTGGCCGAAGTTTTGATTTTTGCGAATAGCATCATCAATGGTTACAGTGAATACGATTTTTGAAACGTCAGGGGACACACGGGACAATTGGATTTCTGCGGACTCATCGTCGCCGCTTCCTTGACCGGTCCGATTGTCGCCGTTATAGCGAACCGATCCATCGGGACTGTTCAAATTATTATAAAAAACGATGTGGCCATTCGATATCAGCTTCTCTGCTTGGTTCAGTAGGAAAATTTCAACATCCAAATCGTAATTTTGACCTTGCAAGCGGTTCGTATCCCAACCGAGTCCAACCTTTAAATGGTCGAGTCCGGGGTTATTTTTCGTTAAATCGAGCTTTTGTCCTTTAGACAATACAAGTCCGCCGCCGAAGCCGCCGCCTTGAGGGGCAGGCGCTGCGCCAAAAGGGTTTGCGTTGCCAGCATTTTGAAAGCCACCTTGCTGAATGCCGCCTTGGATGCCGCCCTGCTGGATACCGCCCTGCTGGATACCGCCTTGTTGGATACCGCCCTGTTGAATGCCGCCTTGCTGGATACCGCCTTGGATGCCGCCTTGTCCACCAAAATTGTTTCCACCGTTAGAATTCGATCCAATACCCATTTGTATTGCCTCCCTAAATATAAAATAAGAGAACCATCTGCCTCGACAGTTATTCACCTTGGAGCGCTTAACAGGCCAGAATGGTGAAATTTGTCGCTTTTGTGTAAGGATATGAAACTATTTGTAGTATAGCAGATTGCTATTGTAGTTGTTAATGGTTTTACAGTCCTGCTGCAGCAGGGATGTCTGATTAGATACGGTGTAGCAGAAGGTTGGTTGCATTTTTTAAAATATTTAGGGAGCGATATGATTTTCCCATCCTCTCACAGAGAAACATAACAAAATAGAAGACAAAAGAGAACAATAAAAACAAAATGAGCCTCCTATTTTTATCATTTTTTTCCTATATAATGTTGTGAAGCGCTTTCAAAAAACGGAAATATAGGAGGCTCGCATGAATAAAAAACGCAAATGGATCGCGGCCGTTATGGCCCCAGCTATCGCAGTTTCGATGCTCTCTTCTGCTGCTTTCGCTCAGTCAGGGGCGGCAGTCAAGACGTATGTAACAGATACCCAGGAGCATTGGGCGAAAGCGGCTATAGAGAAATGGAGTGCGAAAGGAATTGTAAGCGGTTACGCTGACGGGGAGTTCCAGCCAGATGGCCGTATCACTCGGGCGGAATTTGTTACGGTCATAAATCGGGTGTTCGGTTTATCGGTATTGTCTCCTACAGCCTTTAGCGATGTGCCGGAGACGGCATGGTATGCGAGCGAGCTTGGCAAGGCACGGGCTGCGGGATATTATGATGGGTTTCCGGGCAACGAGGCGAGGGCGGAGCAGCCTCTAACGAGGCAGGATGCGGTTACGCTGCTGGCGCGTGTTTTCGAGCTGAAAGCGGCGGAGAATGCGGCTTACGCCAGCTCCTTCAAGGATAGCAGCCAAATTTCCAGCTACGCTAAAAATGCAATCGACGCGCTGCAAGGTATAATCAGCGGCTACGAAAATGGTGCCTTCCAGCCTGCGGCCAGCATCTCTCGTGCCGAGGTCATAACCCTGGTGGACAGGTTGGTGGCCGAGCTATATGCCAAGGCGGGTGATTTTACGGCGGAGCAAGCAATTTCCGGCCATGCGATTATCAATCATACTGGCGTGACACTTAAAGATGCCCATATTGCTGGCAACCTTTATCTTACCGCAGGGATTGGAGATGGAGAGGCCGCCGTGGAGCATGCCAGCGTGAAAGGGATGACGTTTATTGCGGGCGGCGGCGAGCATACCGTTCGCTTTAGCGATTCGACGCTGGCAGGCGTGGAAATTAACCGCAAGGACGGCAAGGTGCATGTCGAGGCAGACGGGGAAACAACCATCGCCAGCATTGTCGCTAATAGCAAGGCCATACTGGAGCTAGGCGACAACGCGGAGGTAGACAGCATCGTACTGAATCAGCCTACGGAGCTCATAACCGGCTCAGGCACCACGATTGGGAAGCTGACTGTGCAAGGCGATTCCGTGACGATTAATGGAAAACCGGCAGCCCAAGGCAGCTATACGTTGAAAAATGGTACGCTCACGCCAGTCGGCACCGCTACGCCGCCCGTAGCGAACGTGGCCTCTAGCGGCAGTGGCAGCAGCGGAGGCAGCGGCACCGGGGGAGGAACCGGTGGCAATAACGGCGGGAATACGGAGCAGACGGTTAATTTTGTCGATCAGCATGCGACGGCAGAGACCAAATCATTATTTGCTTATTTGAATGGCATTCGCGGGCAAGAAATCTTGTTTGGGCATCAGCATGCAACGGACGAAGGTGTGACACTGACCTCTACGGATGGCTCGCAATCCGAGGTGAAAAATTCCGTCGGCGATTTCCCGGCGGTGTTCGGCTGGGATACGCTCAGCCTGGAAGGCAAAGAGAAGCCCGGTGTGCCAAACAATATGGAGCAAAGCAGGCTTAATCTCACTGCTGCGGTCAAAAACGCCCACAATCTCGGCGGTATTGTGGCACTCAGCACCCATTTTCCAAACTTTGTGACGGGCGGCAGCTTTAATGATACGTCAGGCAATGTCGTAGCTCATATTTTGCCGGGCGGCGACAAGCACGCGGAATTTAATGCTTTTCTGGATACGATTGCGAATTTCGCCAACAATGTGAAGGATGATGACGGAAAGCTCATCCCGATCCTGTTCAGACCCTTCCATGAGCAAAACGGCGGCTGGTTCTGGTGGGGCGCGAAGACGACGACCACTAGCGAATACAAGGAGATTTTCCGCTATACGGTTGAATACCTGCGCGATAAGAAGGACGTTCGCAACTTCCTGTATGTGTTCTCGCCAAACGGCTCATTCGGGGGCGCGGAAAGCACCTATTTGACGACATACCCGGGCGACGAATATGTCGATATTTTGGGCATGGATCAATATGACAACAAGGAAAATGCGGGCTCGCCAGGCTTTTTTAACGGATTGGTAAACGATCTTGGCATGATCTCAAGAATGGCGGACAGCAAGGGGAAAATCGCCACGTTCTCCGAATTCGGCTACAGCCCGGAGGGAATGAAGACAACCGGGAACAATAGTACGACGTGGTTTACGGATTTGCTGAATGCGATTAAGTCCGATGAGGATGCCTCGCGTATTGCCTACATGCAGACATGGGCGAACTTTGGCCTCGGCAACAATCTGTATGTGCCGTATAAAAATGCGCCAAACGGACTCGGCGACCATGAGCTTTTGCCCGATTTTATTAACTTCTATAACGATTCGTTTACAACCTTCCGCAATGAGGTGCAGGGCGTATACGGACATACGGTCGTGACAGCGCCCGAGCAGCCGTTCATGCATATTGCAACGCCAACGGATAACAGCATTGTGGGCAGTGCTGTGACGATTCGCGCAAGGGCACTTGAAATTAATCCGACGAAGGTCGTCTATACCGTGCAGGGGTCGAATGCGGAATATCCAATGGCACTCGATAGCGACGGATTTTTCTATACGGCAGATTGGTCTCCAGCAGCAGGCTTAAATGGCAAGACGACGGCGCTGAATGTCAAGGTCTATGTCGGCAATCAGGTTGTGCTGACGCAAACGGCGACGGTCTCGGTGCAGGCAAGTGAGATTTTAATGAAAACGTACACCTTTGACCAAGATACAGAAGGCGTAGTCAAAAATGGTGACCCGGGCACTTACCCGGAAACGATGGGGCTGACCGTTCAGCATGATGCTTTTGATGGCAACGGCGTATTGAAGCTGAATGCTCAGCAGGCGACGGCAGCTGATACGTGGCAGGAATTCAAGCTGGCGCTTCCGGCGCTCGACGGTGGAAATGCGCTGGCGGATGTGAAGCGCATCAAGCTGGATGCATGGATTCCGCTGGGCGCGGGAGATGCGAATGCGACCATTAGCAGCATTGCGATGCTTGCGCCAGATTGGGACACAAAATATGGGATGACAACGACCAAAATTAAGCTGTCTGAGCTCCCGCAAGTAACGATAGGCGGTACCGTATATGCGAAATACTCACCCGTTATCGACTTAAATGATGCTGAGAAATCCGCAGCGGCGACGGGGCTTGCGCTTTCTTTTGTAGGGAGCGGATTAGCGGGGGATTTCCCGATCTACGTTGATAATTTGAGCCTTTACAGCACATTCGCTGAAGCGGAGAAGGACCCTGCTGTAGTGGACAACTTCGAGACGTACCAGGGAAGCGACGCAGCCCTTGCAGCGAAGTTTATTCATGCGGGCGGCGATGCGACGGCGGTTGCGCTGGATGGCGTGCACAAAAGCTCAGGCAACTATGCGCTGAAGCTGGACTATACGCTGGGCACTTCCGGCTATGCGGGCATTACGAAGGTACTGGGTGGAGTGGACTGGTCTACATTCAATAACCTGAAGTTTTGGATGGTGCCGGACGGCAGCAATCAGAGGCTCGTTATTCAGCTGCGCGTGGATGGCGTTTCCTATGAAGCCTATCCGTCGCTGGCAGGTACAGCGGGACAATGGGTCAGCCTGCACTTTAATGAATTTACCGTTGCTCCGTGGGATACAGGAAATGCGGGTAAAAAAATCAACAAGGTCAGCTTGAAAAATGTACAGGAATTTTCGGTGTATGTGAATGCTGTCAATGGAGCTACGCTAAGCAGCACGCTATATTTTGACGATATCGAAGCGATTAATGATGGAACGGGCGGCGTGCCGAATGGCGGTTCAGGCTCGGGCAGTTCCCCGGCGGAAGCGGGAACGCTGTATGGATTTGAAGCGGGCACCGCTGGCTGGGCCGTAAGCTCGAATGAGGCGCAGGCTACAGATGCAGCCATCACAGCAGATGATAAGGCCGAGGGCGAGCATTCGCTAACGTCGATCTTCTCGCTGGCAAGCCCGGCGGGCTTTGAGCTGACGAAGGTTGCGGCGGCTGATTTGTCGGCAGCTACAGCACTTAGCGTCAAGGTGAAGCTGTCGCAGGGAACCGCTGATGCCCGACTATATATTAAAACCGGCAGCACATGGCAGTGGCATGATAGCGGAACGGGCATTGTCGTTGACTCCAGCGGGTTTAGTACGCTGACGCTTCCGCTCTCCGGCCTGACGGGACTCGACAGCGTGCAAGCAATCGGCGTGAAAATCGAGCCGACGGCTGGTCAGACGGGTACAGCAGCTGTCTATGTCGATGATGTATATGTGGTAGGCAGTGGGGAGCCGGGAACGAGTGGTCTCACGTATGATTTTGAAAGCGGGGCAGAAGGCTGGGCGATTAATACGGATGCCAGCAATGCCTACAATACGGCAAACGCCCATGATTTGACGGTATCTACAGATGCGGCTTCATCAGGTGGCAGCTCGCTAAAGGCGGCTTTTGACCTAAACGGCGGCGAATTCCAGCTCAGACGGGTCGGTGTGCTGAACCTGAGCACAGCGGGTACGCTTTCCGCGAAATTCAAGGTGGTGGCGGATGGAAATGCAGCGCTCGCGGGAGCGATTTCCGCGAAGCTGTTCCTGCAAACGGGCGGCGGCTGGAGCTGGTTTGCACCGAACGACACGGTGTCTTACAGCAGTGATGGCTTCGTGACGGTCAGCTATGATTTGTCAGGCGTGACGGACAAAAATAACGTCCAGGCGCTGGGTATTCAGGTATTTACTCCAAGCGGCTCGACAGGCACAGCTGCGATTTATTTAGATGAGGTTAAGGCGCAGTAAACGCGAATGTAACGGCAAACAAGGGAGGCCTTATGCGGGCCTCCCTTGTTTATCAATTAAAATATAAAATTAATCTTCGGACTTGCGAAACGAATTTAAATAGTTATGAATTTCATCCTGCGGCGTCTCAAGCAAGGTAGCCAGCATCGTTTGGATCGCGCGCAGCGAATCGACCTTTTGCTCAATCTCCACTATTTTGCCTCGTACATACTCCTTCAAGGTTTCGGCGTCCATATCGCGGCCAAGCAAATGCAGCACCTGCTGAATTTCCTTGAGTGAGTAGCCCAATGCCTTCGTGTCCTTGATGAATTTGATTTTGACCAAATAATCGTCCGAGTACAGACGATAGCCACCTTGGCTGCGGCGGGGAGCTGGTAGGATGCCGCTTTCCTCGTAGTAGCGAAGCGTCGCCATGCTAAGCCCGGTTTTTTTGGCAAGCTCGCCGCGTGTCATACCTTCCATGCATGCTTCCCTCCTTGATCCTGTCCATAGGCTTATTGAACAGCTGCTTTTTTTGTATAGTTATTGTCAAAAATAACCTCAGGATAATCCGGCGACGGCCCAGCCAGCAGCGGCTGCGATTCATTTTTCAAATATTGATTGAAAAAGGCGGTAACATAGGAGCGCGTAATGTCTACCGTATGGACGGGGTCGACGCCCTTGGCGAACAGCTTAGGCGATAGCAGCGCGATGTCGGTAAAGCTCTGATGGATAAAAGGCTCCACGGTCATATAATAGGTGTCATTGGTGCTTTTCGTCATGACCGAATCCAAATCGGAAGGGAACTCCTCAAAATAGACATAGGATTTCTCCTTGGTCGCCGGGTCAAGGCTTTTGGCTGTGTCGCCTGTCATCACATACATAAATGGCTGCCTCAAGCCGTCTCGTGCTACATCACCCCAAAAACCGCCCTCCAAGCTGACTCCCGCCTTAAAACGGCTGTCTTGTGCGAGTGCTTCCGCGGTTGTCGCCCCGCCATAGGAGTGGCCGAAAATGCCGATGCGGCTCAGATCCAGCTTGCCTTCAAGTCTGTGCTCAGGGTCGTTCTGATTCCATGCCGTTAACGTGTCCAACACAAAGCTCGCATCGGCTGCTCGAATGGCCACTTCCTTAATATTGTTGTCGTAAAGCTCCGCTGACGTCGAAAATTCGGGTTCTGCTGCATATAAAATCGAACGGCCATCTGGAAAATCAACCTTCGCTGATGTAAAAGGATGATCCATGCCTACGACGATGTAGCCATTGCTGACCAGCTCCTCAATGGCCGTCATGCTCTGAAAGCGGGTTGAGCGAATACCGGGTGAGAATAGGATAACCGGATAGCTCGCTTCAGCAGCGGATAGCTCGGCCCCTTCTACGACATGTGTCGGAATGTTCGTCACATGGCCGAAAAGCTGCTTCGGCAAGCCGAATACAAGGCTGATTGCTTCTCCGATTTCCGACGGGTAATGCTCAGTCGAAGCGCCTTCGATTTTATTTTTATCTACCGGATACCATACATTGATCATCAGCTCACGCTTGTCGCTTTGATCCTCACTATGCGTTTCGTTGCGGGATTCATCCGTTAGATGGCGTGAAACGGTGCCAATGCCATAGCTGCCATTAGGTTCAGGCATTGTAAAAACGGGCAGCAGCGCGCTCGCATATGCGGAAAATCCGCTAAATGCGATGACGAGAAGGGAGAGTAGACTCTTTTTAATCAGAGACCTGGAACGGATAGAAGCATCGTAAGGCTTCATCAGCCGGCGAGCCAGTGCAATAATTATAACGAAAGCTACAGCGTAGGCGGCAACCATTTGGATACGGAAATGATCGAATAAACCATGCAGCAGCACTGCCAGTACAACCGCGCCCAGCATCCCGGCATCGAGCCGCTTCGTTTTTCTCGCGAATAACAGACCCCCTGCTGCCGATAAAATAACCAGAATGACAATGACCTCTAATAATTTCATTATACATGACCTCCATTTATTACTGTATTCTCCGTCCAATAGGACGGTAAGCTTGTATAAATAGAGTATAAAGGTTGAAGTATACTGCAAGGTCAAGCTGCTAATTTTTTTTCACTTCAAGGACACCAGCTCTGCAATGAAAATCGGATTTTTAATCAAAAAAGACGGTTTTTTTGCTATTATTTCACAATAAAGAGCGTTAGTATCATATTGGAAGCGCATTCAGTAAAGTCGCAATAGCTATTAAACATAGATTCAAGGAGGGATGCAGGCTTCAATACTAACAGACAGCTTGGGGTCTTACAGCAGGATGCAGCATTATGTAAACGCTTACTATAAGCTAAGAATAAAAACAGATACGTATTTACCCGAAAGTGGAGCCTTGTTGCAAAACGGATAAACTATTCATTGGAGAAAATGGGGGGAATATTTTATATGTTAAGAAGCAAAAAAAGGACGATGTTTCTGCTGCTTGCCGTTGCGGTTTTGTGGACCACTATTTTGCAGGGACTACCGCTTGGCGCGCAAATGGCATACGCAAACGAAGTGGAGCAGGTGGTGAAGAAATTCGACTTTGGCACAGCATCAAGTCCTATCAAGGAAGGCTTTGTTAGAGTAAGCGAATCACAGCTGTACACGGCCGAGGCTGGCTATGGGCTGAGCATCGCTCTGGCATCCCGGAATCGCTCTGGCGGTGATGAGCTGACGAATGATTTTGTCCTTGGCACCTCCTTTTCGTTTTATGCGGATTTGCCTAATGGCGAATATGATGTCACGGTTTATTCGGGCGATTTGCTGACCGGGACCAGCACGACTAAAACGAATATTGCCTTGGAAGGAGTCGCCGCTGGCACGCTGTCTACGCGTCAGGCGGTCGTTCACGGCACGTACCGGACAACGGTAAATGACGGGCAGCTTACGGTCGATATTTCAGCAACTACAGGCTACGCTTATTTGAACGGCATCGTCATTGAGCAGGTAGTAGCTGCTGCGCCCGAGGCGCCGAGCGGGCTTGCAGTGAACCGTGTGACACCGCAGGCTGTGACGCTTGGGTGGATTCAGGCCGCAGATGCGGTTAAATATAAGCTCTATCGCTCAGAGGGCACAGCCGCTCCCGTCCTTGCAGGCGAGACAGCAGCGACCTCCTATGTGGATACAACAGTTGTCGAAGGGAGCAGCTATAGCTACTTTGTTGCCTCCGTCAATGCTGCCGGGCTAGAGTCGGCCTTGAGTGCCCCTACCGCTGCGGTTACCATACCGGCGCTTGAGGTGCCAGCGGCACCAAGCCAGCTCAGCATCAGCGCCGTACAATCCTCGTCAGTCGTGCTGGGCTGGACGGTTGTCGAGGGAGCGGAGGGCTACAAGGTGCTGCGTGCTAATACGGCAGCAGGCCCTTTCGTCGAAATTGGCCAATCGACGGTGCTTGCCTATACAGATGAAGGCGTCGATACATCTGTACCGCAATTTTACGCTGTGAAAGCTTTTAACGTGCGCGGGGAGTCGGAAGCCTCTGCTGTTGCAGAGAGCGCTGCCTATGTGCCGCCTGCTACACTGCCGGAAGGCGATACAATTCGCTTCGATTTCGGCTCGGGCGAGCTCGCTGACGGCTATGTCCGTGTAACCGCGGAGACCGCCTATACATCAGCGCTGAAATACGGCTTTACCGACATTTCCAATGTCGGCTCAGGCAACCGCGGAACAGCTGATCCGCTGCGCTCGGACTTTGTTACGCCTGTGAATGGGGCCTTTAATGTTGATCTGCCTAATGGCGATTACACCGTCTCGCTCATTGCAGGAGATGCGGCTGAAGCATCGGAAATCGCGATCAAGGCCGAGACCATGCAGAAGGTACAGTTGACGAGCAAAGCAGCTGGCCAATATTTGGAGATGGACTTCCAGCTGGCGCTGGTGGATGGGCAGCTTAATCTTGCATTTTCGGGGTCCGCTCCCAAGCTGAATGCTCTTGTCATCAAGAGGCAGCAGGAGCGTCAGGCCGGAGAGCTTCCGACTGTTTATATCGCAGGTGATTCTACCGTTCAAACCTATGATGCTTACTGGGAGCCTGAGGCTGGCTGGGGCCAAATGCTGCCGCGTTTTTTCAGCAAGGATGTTATTTTCAAAAATCATGCTATTGGCGGACGCAGCTCCAAATCCTTTATTGTAGAGGGACGTCTTGATGAGGTGCTGCGGACGATTCGTCCGGGCGACTATTTCCTTGTCCAGTTCGGTCATAATGATGCGACGATTAGCGTCCCTGATCGCTATGCTTCGCCAGCCGACTACAAAAACTATTTAAAAGCCTATATTAACGGCGCGAGACAGCGCGGTGCGACACCGATTCTCGTAACGCCGATGGGTCGCCGCGATTTCAATGCGGAAACAGGCATTTTCAACGTAAGCTTCCCTGAATATGTGCAAGCGATGAAGGAAGTGGCAGGCGAGCTTGATGTGGAGCTGGTTGATCTGAGTGCGCTCAGTATTGCCTACTACAACTCCATTGGACCACAGGCCTCCCTGTCGGTATTTCTCCATGTGGAGCCGGGCATTTATGGTGCGTTCCCGAACGGCTCTGCGGACAATACACATTTTCAGGAGTATGGGGCGATTCAAATTGCCCGTCTATTGGCGGGCGGAATTGAACAGCTGCCAGTACCGCTGGCAGAGTTTGTCCGCGAAATTGAGCAGCCTGCTGCTGTGCCTGCTGCGCCAGCTAATTTGGCTGCGGGCAGTGTCAGCAATGCTGGTGCGGTACTGAAGTGGAGCGCTTCGGACAACACGGACATTTATAAAATCTACCGCAAGCTGGCATCCGAGCCGGAATCGGCCTACGCCATGATTGGCACAGCGACGGTGCCAACCTTAACGATTGGCGGAATGCTGGAGGGTCAAGCTTATACAGTGCGAGTGACGGCAGTGAATGGCCGCGGCGAATCGCTGCCTTCCGGCGAAGTATCCATAACGACCAAATCGGCACAGTACCGTTTTGATTTTGGGCCGGTAGGGGCACCAGTTGCAGCCGGCTACACGGAAATTACGCGCGATGTGCTGTATACGCCCGAGCTCGGCTATGGACTGACGAACAGCACAGGCATGATCGACCGCGACAGAGGTGCGGGAACGGACGATCTGCGCCGCGATTTTGTCGCTTATTTTAATGCGAGCTACGAATTTAAAGTCGATTTGCCGAACGGTTCCTATTCGGTCAAAACCTATACAGGTGACTGGATCGGCTCCACACGTACCAATGTCAATATTGAAGGGGCGGACTACGGCACGATTGCGTCCGGCAAGGAGTCGATTGCCGAGCGGGTATTCAATCAGATTGCAGTAAAAGATGGTCAAATGAACCTTGTATTCAGCGGCCAAACGGCTCATTTGAATGGCCTGGAAATTACACCGCTGCTGCTTGCGCCAACGGGCCTTGCCTTAACAGACCTTGAGCTGGAAAGCGAGCCAGTAACGGCGACTCTTGCATGGCAGGCAGTAGACGGTGCCGCAGCGTACCGGGTATATCGCCAGGCTGCTGTAGCTGCAAGCGCTGAGCTGTTGACTGAGACGGCGGCACTTAGCTTTGCTGATACGACCGCCGATGTCGGTCTGGATTATGTGTATACGGTGACAGCGGTTGACGATACGGGGCTTGAATCCGTAGGCTCCAATGCGCTTGCCGTGTCGATGGTTGATCCGAATGTGCCGAAGGCTGCCATTCCGACAGGCCTGACGCTTGTGGAGACGAACAAAAACGATCTGACCTTCAACTGGGATGCGGTTAGCCATGCAAAGGTATTCTATGTGTATCGCTCAGTCAAGGCGGATGGCGATTATACGTTGATTGGAAAATCGGCGGAAGCCGTGTATACCGACACGACGGTGCTGACGACGATTCCTTACTATTACAAGGTAGCGTCTGTGAATGCGGGGGGCATTTCTGAGCTGTCACAAAGCCTGGAGACTCCAGCAGTGACCGTATTGTATCGCGATATGGAAAATTTAGACCGTGCTCCCGTTGCAGTGAAGCAGTCCGAGGGCAATTACATCGGCTGGCGGATGCTCGGACTTGATCCTTCGTCCATCGCCTTCAACGTATATCGGGATGGGGCTCTGGTAAACGCGGAGCCAATGATAGGGAGCACGAATCTGCTTGATACGGAAGGGACAGATAGCTCCGTCTATCAGGTGACGGCTGTTCTGAACGGCGTTGAGAAGCCAGCGACCGAAGAATTTGGCGTGTGGACGCAATCGTATTTGTCCATTCCGCTGCAAAAGCCTGCCGATGACTATACCAAGGATGGACAGCCATATACGTACAATGCGGGCGATGCTAGTGTCGGCGATCTTGACGGCGATGGAGAGCTGGAAATTGTATTAATGTGGACACCGTCCAACAGTAAGGATAATTCCCAGGCGGGTTATACAGGCATCGTCTATTTGGACGCCTACAAAATGGACGGAACACGGCTATGGCGCATCAATATGGGGCCGAATATCCGCTCCGGCGCTCATTATACGCAGTTTATGGTTTATGATCTCGACGGAGATGGACGCGCTGAGGTCACGATGAAAACAGCGGATGGAACAATCGACGGGCTTGGTCGTGTGATCGGGGATGCTAGTGCCGACCACCGCAACAGCAGCGGCTATGTGCTGCTTGGGTCTGAATTTTTGACCGTATTTAATGGTTTAAATGGTAGTGCGCTGGATACAGTTGCCTATGATCCTCCACGCGGCGATGTTGGCGCATGGGGCGATGCATATGGCAATCGGGTAGACCGTTTCCTTGCAGGCGTCGCCTATTTGGACGGTGAGCGTCCGAGCGTTATTTTCAGCCGTGGTTATTATACAAGAACGGTGCTCGCCGCCTATAATTTCCGAGATGGCGAGCTGACGCAGCAATGGAAATTTGATTCGAATACGGAGGGCTATGGATCGTTTGCCGGTCAAGGCAACCACAATCTGTCAATTGGCGACGTGGACAACGATGGCAAGGACGAAATTACGTTTGGCGCAATGGCCATTGATGATGACGGCAAGCCGCTTTATAACACAGGACTTGGTCATGGCGATGCTTTGCATTTCGGCGATCTGGACCCTACGCGTTCGGGGCTTGAAGTGTTTGGCGTACACGAGCATACGGATTCCAAGTATGGGATGGAGATGCGTGATGCAGCGACGGGGGAAATTTTGTGGGGCGTCTTCACTGGCATAGATACCGGACGCGGACTGTCAGCAGATATTGACCCGAATCATATTGGGGAGGAAATGTGGTCGGCTACAATTACGAATGCACAGCATATTCCGATTACAGGACTATACAATGCACGCGGTGAACTGATTACAACTAAAATTCCTTCCTCGACCAACTTCGGCGTATGGTGGGATGGCGATTTGCTGCGTGAGCTGCAGGATGACAATCGAATCGACAAGTGGGATTACACGAATGAAACAACGATCAACCTGCTTACGGCGACAGGCGCTGCCTCAAACAATTCAACAAAGGCTAATCCGAGCTTGCAGGCTGATCTGTTTGGCGACTGGCGAGAGGAAGTAATGTGGCGCTCTACGGACAGCACTGAGCTGCGTATTTATACGACGACCGATGTAACGGAGCACCGCATTAGAACGCTGATGCATGATCCGGTTTATCGACTCGGTATTGCTTGGCAAAATGTAGCCTACAACCAGCCGCCGCATACTAGCTTCTATTTGGGAGCAGGCATGGAGGAGCCGCCGATGCCGCGCATTCAGTATGTGGGCGCGCCGAAGGAGGAGGAGGATACAACACCTCCTGTTATTGCAGGCTTGCCGCCGCAGCAGATGACCGAGGCAGACAGCTGGACCGCTGCGGTAACGGCAGAGGACGGGGAGACGGGCATTCAAAGCCTGACGCTTTCCTTTGACGGAAACCCAGTGGAAAATGGGGAAGTGCTGTCAATGGCTGGGCTTGCAGGCACGCATACGTTTACGGCAACAGCGGTCAATGGGGCTGGGCTGCAGGCGGTTCGCACCGTCGCCATCACGGTGACGGGGGCAGAGCAGGCGACTGGTATTCCGGGCACACCTGTACTTTCCGACAATAACGGACATGACAATGGTCTGCTGGATGGCAGCTATACAATTACGATGAACCTGTGGTATGGCCAAAATGGTACGGTTTATAAGCTATACGAGAACGGTGAGCTAATCGAGACGAAAATATTGAGCGACAACTCGCCGTCTGCACAGACCTATTCTTTTGATATAACGGGCAAAGCAAACGGTACGTTTACGTACACCTGCGAGCTTAGCAATTCTTTCGGCACGACAAGCTGCAGCCCACACACGGTAACGGTTAAGGACGCTTTTCCAGGCCAGCCGGTGCTGTCCAATGACAACTGGGATGGGGACGGCAGCTATAAGGTAACGATGAACATGTGGTGGGGAACGAATGCCACGGAATACCGCTTGTATGAAAATGGGACGCTTATTGATACGCAGACAATGACGGCGAATACGCCTAGTGCGCAAAGTGCCTCTACGACGATAGCTGATCGAGCTGTAGGCAACTACGTTTACCGCGCCGAGCTATCGAACGATAGCGGCATTACGGAAAGCAGCCAGATGGAGGTTGGCGTAACCAAATAGGAGCAGCAGCAACAGCCTGCCTTGAACCAGATTTATTGGTCCAAGGCAGGCTGTTGGCATTGAGCAGGGCATGAGATAGAATGAAGCTTTAAGATTTATAGAACAGATATTTTGATAGAAACAGGAGAACCCAGCATGCGCATAGCCCTGCAAATAATAGCTGTCCTTGTTATGATTATTTTTACGATTTCGCTGATTTATCCGAGATTTATGTCGATGTACAAGCGGTGGCAGAAGGTCAGTTTGCTTATAATCGCTGGTTTTTTGTTCTTACTGACGTTATGGGTGGCAGGTGATTTTAACATAGCCTCACAATCGCGGACGTGGGAGCTGATTGAAAGCTTGTTCGGGAAAGATAATCCGTGAATAGTCGTTTATTTTGAATCGTATTATCAAGGGCAGCCTAAACCTTGCAACGCTCTTGGAGTTAGATGGCATCCTGCTGCTCCAGCCATTTCAAAATCGCTTGGTTTGTTTCCTCCGGCTTTTCTTGTTGGATCCAATGACCGCAATCCAGATTGACCACTTCCGCATTGGGCACGAACTTTGTTAGTTTTTCAAACTTCGGAACCAGATCCCGGACACCATAGATCATGAGGGCCGGCTGTTGGATGATTGGGTTTACTTCCGCCAATAAGCGCCAGTTGCGGTCAAGGTTCCTGTACCAATTGATGCTGCCCGTAAACCCTGATGATTCAAAGGAGGAGACGAAAACAGCCAGCTCGCTGTCGCTCATCAAGGGCTCACCCAGTGGTGTTTCTGCGTTAGCGAGATTGATCATCATCATTCCCGGCTCTGGCTCTCTAAGAGGCTCATTCTTGCGGTATAGATTGCGAAGAAAGCGGAACGTATTGTCCTCTAATACGGCGTCTGCGACGCCCGGCTGTCGATTGAAGTGGACAAAATAGTAGTCGCCGCCAAGTATTTCTTCCAAAAACTCGATCCAGGGTTTTTCTCCGCGCTCTTGGTAAGGCAAGCTCAGATTTATTACTTTGTTTACACGGCTTGGATGCAATAGGGTCAGTCCCCAAACGACCATTGCACCCCAATCATGACCGACAAAGGTGGCATCCTCGTATCCGTAGTGATCGAGAAGCGCGATGAGATCACTCGTCAAGTGTTCAAGGTCATAGTCGGTTACTTCGGTCGGACGGGATGAGTTGCCGTAACCCCGCTGGTTTGGAACAATGACATGGTAGCCCGCTGCGGCAAGGGCAGACAGCTGATGGCGCCAAGAAAAGGCATGCTCTGGCCAGCCGTGACAGAGGACTATGGGTTTTCCGGCATTTTGTCGGCCTGCTTCAAAGACTTCGAGCTCTACACCGTTGACTGAAATGAGGGTGGGCTTAGGAAAATCGGTTGGATTAAACATTGTTATTCAAAACCTCCTTCTTGTGATACACGTAGTATAATGGACAAAAGATGACATCATATTGTCACCATTCTGAAATCATGTAGAAAAAAGAGGGCAATAATGGACAAAGTGGAAAGACTCATTTCGATTATTATGATATTGCTGAAAAAAGAGGTTGTTTCTGCAAAGGAGTTCTCACAACTATTTAATGTTTCCAAAAGAACGATTCTTCGCGATATGGAAGCATTAAGCTTAGCGAGCATCCCGATCTACTCTGTCAATGGGGTCAAAGGCGGCTACGGCATAATGGATGAATACAAGGTTGATAAACGCCTTTTGAGCAGCTCCGATTTACAGCATATATTAACTGCGCTTGGCGGATTGGAACAAATTTTCCTTACGGAAGAGGTTGAAAGAACGATAAAAAAAATAGAGGCAATGGTCAGTCCATTGTCTCTGAATCGTTCCATTCAGCTGTCGTTTTATGATTGGGAAGGTCGGTCCGAAATTCTTGAAACGTTAAAGACCTGTCAACAATCCATTTTAAAGAACAGGCTGGTTTCGTTTGATTATACAGATAAAGACGGGGCTGTAACGAATAGAATGGTCGAGCCCTATGGTCTGCATTTTAGCGAATCGAGTTGGTACTTGAAAGGATTCTGTTTACATCGACACGGATATCGTACATTCAAGTTATCCCGGATCGATCATATTACGATGGATGAGCGTGCGTTTCATCCTAGAGACGATTGGTCCGAGCAAGGACACGAGGCAGGTTATGTACCGCAATTCGTCACGATTAAGGCAAGGATATCGTCTAGCATCAAAGATCAAATCATCGAAAGGTATGGTCGAAAAAGTATTGAAGACCACTGTTCTGGATTTTTATTAGCGACCATGTATGTCCCTCAAAATCGTGGGGGATTTCAATTTTTAGCAGGCTTCGGCACGCATCTGAAGGTTGTTGAGCCCGAAGCCTATGTTGAAGACTTTCGCGATTATTTATCTCAAATGATGGAGAACTATTCCTGATAATGGTCTCGCCAGGGAATATAGGCAGGTATGACGCTAAACATAGATTAGAAAGGAGCCGCTATGAATCTTTCTCTGAAGCAACGTATGAAATCATTATTAGTACCAGTGATTTCTGGTGGAATCATTACCATTCTTATATTTTATCTGGATTACTTCCAATTCGAGCTTGTTGAAAAATTTCTATTGTTTGCGGCTTTCGTCATTGTACCTCTTGTGATTTTATATTTGAATGATGACGAAAAGAGCAAACATCAACGAATGATTTATGCTGCTATTAAATGGCTTCAATTTCCCGCGGCGTTATTTACCTTAGCCTCCGTAATGAGCAGTAAGATGTGGGGGCTAGGAGGCACGGCAATACCAGGGCTTCTTTCCCTTGGGTGGCTTCTTTTCACACTGCTGCTTGGCATCTATGGCGTGACCACTATTGTGATTCATAAGGGGAAAATAGCGGAAATAGCGATTGGCGCGGGCCTCGTTTATTTTTTTATCGGGGGCATTTGGTTTACCTTATATCAATATCAATTGAACCTCCTCCAAGCTAATCCTGCAACGCACGCGTTAAGCTCGGTCCACTTTCATTTTTCATCTGCTATCGTTCCGATTTTTATTGGTGCTCTAGGACGGATCATGACGAAGAAAAGCTGGTATCCCTGGGTCGTTGCCATTGATATCATCGGACCAATATTGATCGCTATTGGTATGATTTTCTCCAAGCCAATGGAGTACATGGGTGTCATCTTGTTTGCCTGTAATATTATGATTTACACCACTTATCTCCTTGCTTACGTGCGGAGAAACCCTTTAAACAATAAGGCAGCCTTCTTTCTACGCCTTTCTTGCCTAGCCTTTTACACGGTTGTCGTCCTTTCCATTTTATATCCGTTACTGAAAAACATGTTTTCCTTAACGATACTCGATTTCATTCCCATTTACGGAGCTCTGCATGCGTTTGGTTTTGTTTTATGTGGCCTGATCGGTTGGGTGTACTTGGTAGACGCTATGAAGAAAAACGCTCGCCTGCGCGAATAGATGAATGATTCACTTTTGTGAATGATTATATACAAAGCCAAACGGCCTTCGTCCCAATGAATTCAGGACAAAGGCCGTTTTTGTTTTTAATGGAATTTATATCCATTCATTCTGAAAACACCCCATAGAACATCCTCGGTAACTCATCTGGGTTTCCCAATGTCTACTCCAAGAGGTGCATTTCACACAAGCAGTTGGCTAGCTAGATTAGTCTTCTAGTCCTTGTGTTGTATTTTTGTTCGTTTCTTCTCTAGCTGCTCTTCAACCTCAGCCCAAACCAAATAAATAATACCTAAGATTAGTGCATATTTACTCCATTTTAAAGGCTCAGGACCAATATAGCTGAGCATATTGTGAAAGAGTTCTTCATTCCAAGAATTTACATTTGATCCAAATATCGAAGCGCTAATATAGCGCGTCCCATATAGAAATGCTGAGATGGACATTAAGATGACGGCGGTTTTCCTTTTATTCACTGTTATCCCCTGTTCTTTAGTTGTAGTATTATCAAACAAAAGTGTAATCTATTTACTTTTTAAGTATATCTTTTATTACAGGTGAATGCCAGCAGATACATAGCTTAGTAACCATAAATTAAATTTTAGTTGTAAATGAGAATAGACAAGCTTTGTACAGTTGGTAACAGCTATTAGTAGAGCTGGTGAAATCTTTTCTAAAATGCCTGGTATTTATTCCAGAATTAAAACTATTGAATCCATACTACGAAATCCATGTCGTTGCTAGTCGATCTCCACGAAGAGCCTGAACCAACTTTTGTAGTCGAAAACAGACCTTTATCCCAAACTTCGAATCCAGTAATCTCGATTCTTGGGTAAGCATCTAAAATTAAAAATTTACCTTTTGCTACTGCTCTGTACTCTGATCCGCTGATGCTCACTGATTTTGAAACACCGATGGTGTAACCTACACCTGCGCCTACAATATCATTACCAACTGAAACGTTCGCGCTAAACTCGGAATATACGGAGTCAGTTGTATTAATTTCAACTTTCAAATTAGAGCATCCACCATCAATACTGCATAATATTCTACCCCTCGCAATACGGTTGGGGGAAGTGCCAGTACTGACTGTGGTCTTCTTCACGAAGAGACCAAGACCAAAAGCTCTGCTTGATGTATCACTAGGTATATTAATATCGGAGTTGTTCTCACCATCGGTTACGGAAACACGTTTAATGCTTACCAACTGCGCATTTGGGCTAGGTTTTTCAAGACCTGCTTGTTGAATGTAAGATTCCGGGTCAAAAGGTATAATCTCTAAACTACCATCTTCGTTTTCAATGACCGTTGCAGCATCTTCTAAATTTTGAATCGGTGCTGGGAGCTGCGGTGTACTTACATCTGTGGCAAAAGCTGAGGCAATGACAGAGAGTGATAACACAGCAATTAATATGGTTCGTAAAGCAAGTTTAAACAAATAAGAACCTCCTAATTTTTTATAGACTTAAAATATCATATATTTACCAATAAATCAATTATTTATATAAAACAGAAAAAGGGAGTAAGCTTTAGGTGAGCGGAAATAAGGGGAACCAAAACAAGATTTCTCCCTATTTATGATAAGGCTCTCTGCTCCTCAAACTCTTCGTGACTGCCTTCGCGATATTTCCTCATCCAAACCTCCATCCGATCCGTCCTTCTTCGGTATACAGACGGATAGCTTCTTCTTTCGATGACTTCGGGTAGTGTTTAAACTTCTGTCCTTTTGTGATGGCATAAAAATACACCCCCTAGAATTTCATTGAATAGACCAGAGGTTTATTCGTTAAAATTCTAGGGGGTGCACTTCACTACATCGTATACGGATGATCTCTTAATTTAGGCCAATAGCTACAGAACCTCTTCGATACCTGCACGCATGCTCTCCATGGAAGACACGGGCTCGAAGCGCTTGACGACACGACCTTCAGCATCAATCAGGAATTTAGTGAAATTCCATTTGATCGCATTGCCATGCAGCCACTCTGGCGCCTTGTCGGTCACCATCAGCTTCAGCAGCTTTGCATTGATGTCATCTTCATCGAAGCCCTCAAAGGCAATGGCTTTGCGCAAATAATCGTACAACGGATGGGCATCCTCCCCATTCACATCAATCTTGGAGAACATCGGGAATTTAACGCCATAGTTAATCTGGCAAAAAGCTTCTGCATCTTGGCTGCTGCCAGGCTCCTGCTCGGCAAACTGATTGCATGGAAAGCCAATCACCTGTAAGCCACGATCCCGGTATTCATCGAAAAGCTTCTGCATATCGTCAAATTGTGGTGTATATTTACACTTACTCGCCGTATTCACAATAAGCACAGGTCTGCCCTCATATTGGTACAGCGGAAAGCGCTCACCATTCGTTTTTGTTACATTAAAATCATAAATAGTCGCCATTGTAGTCCACTACTCCTCGCTCAGGGCGTTTTTCGACAAAGTATCCGCACTTGAATCCTGCAGGATTGATCCTATTATACCTGATTTCATTGCTTAGTGGACCAGTTCGCGCAGCGACTCTATAGCGGTTGCAAATTGAAAGCTTATTCGGGAAAGAAAGACCGTGAGATCTAACAAATGTATGTAGGTAATAGAGAGGTTGTAGCCCTGCTCTGGAGTAGATCATCCATTGTGTTCTTTGAAATATGTAAGAAATTCCTAAAATACTAACTGCGGAGAGCTTAATCGTAACCTTTGCTTAATATATGCTGGAACTGGATTCATACTCTAAGTATCGTGTTAGATTGAAAATATTACGCTCACTTCAATTAAAGCTTGAATGTATTATTTTTCCAATTCATTAAAATCTATTGCGATTTATGATAATCTATTGTTACAAAAAAGAAAATACTGCTTGCTAAGTGAGGAGATAACAGATGAAGACGTGGAAGGGTTTAGCTTTAGGTGTACTCATGCTCTTGCTTCTTTTTAGCGAAAATACCATTTCCGCACAACAATTGGGGTTTACTGCGGAGCAGAAGGACGCTATGGCGCAAACATTGGCTGATGCTAACGAAAATAATTTGATTGGAGTTTCAGAAACTGGATGGATTTATTACAGTGATGCAGATGGGACATCGCGCAAACGTTATTTAGACGGATCGCAGGATCAATTGGCTTCTTCAGAGAGGCTGCTATTTTTTGCTCCTCCGACAGGATACTTTACTCGTGCCAATCGAAATATGAACGTCTTATCTATTCGTGAAAATCAACCCTTTTTAAACAAGCTGTATGATAAACCAGAGTATTACTTCTTCTTTAAATCGGGTAACTCTATTGTTTATTGGGAGGGAACGGAGAAAAAAAAGGTTAAATGGGCTGATGAATGGATTTTTGAGTATACGAAAGGAAATGTGAAAATTGCGGGTCTTGACGGCAGCGGAGCGAAAACGCTCTTCAAAGATAATGGTAATCTCGATTATTACTCAATGTATATTAATAATGGATATTTATATTATGTACTTCTTAACGAGGATCGCTACGGAGGTGAATTGTTCCGAATCGGTCTTGACGGGCAAGGACGAGATGAAAATACTGATGACTATCTTTCGGGTATTGCGTCGAATGCCGGGAACGTTCCTGGAGGTCTGCGTTTCGATGCGAAGCTTGGAAAGAGTTATGACCCTGGTCTTGTCATTAATAACACGGTTTTCTATCAATCTACCGACCACAAATTCTATCGTATAAATATGGATGGCTCTAAAAAGATCAAGCTTTCCGATAATACGTTTGGAAATATAATTGATGGTGACTCGATGTATTACGTAACACCGATAGTAAATAATACAGGGAAAATAAGCTTCAATGGTCCGATCTATAAAATAAAGCTCGGGGGCGGGAAGCCCATCCAGCTAACCGAGAGAAGGACTATTTTTTTAACCGCTAAAGATGGTTGGATTTATTACACGTATGAAAACAATAATGGAAAAACTATACTGGAGCGGAAGAAGGCGGATGGCTCAGGGATTAAGCAGCACGTCATGTCGGAACAGTTAGACGACTATTATATTTTTAAACTTGTCGATAACTGGTTGGTTTACTCTGGCGAGAACGGTCTTGCTCGGGTGAATCTTGATGGAGGTCATAAAGCTGTAGTTAAGCTTTATCCAGAGAAAGAATGGTGGTAACTAGGTTTTTAGGGCTCTCAGAAAAATAATAAATCATTCATATTCGGACATTTCAGAAAACTCGTCACTGAGTCAATTTGAAAATGAGGGCCACGTATACAAACGACAAGAATGACTTTGCTAGCTTGTCATAACGTATAGCCACTCGGCAGAAATGTTTAATTTTATTGAATAAACTGAACTAAGTGGCGTTCATTATATAAACACCCCTTAAAGCATCATCGGTTTCCATAAGGGTTTTCCGATATCTACTCTAAGGGGCACATTTCACTCAGGCAGCCAGTTGCTTTCGCTGGTTCCTGTCTTTCCTATCCTTCCTCACACCAGCTTCTTACGCACATAGCCGGAGATCAGATCAATAACGGTAATCATTACAACGATGCCGAGCAAAATAATGCCGACCCGCGGCCAGCTGCGGGTACTCAGCGCGAAGATCAGCGGCGTGCCGATGCCGCCAGCGCCAATGACGCCGAGTATCGTAGCCGAGCGGACGTTGATTTCAAAGCGATACAGCGTATAGTTCAGAAAGCCCGGCAGCACTTGAGGCAGCACGGCGAACCAAAGCTGCTGCATACGCGTTGCCCCGGAGGCGAGCAGCGCCTCGGAAGGGCCGAAATCAATATTTTCGATATCATCCGCAAATAGCTTGCCTAGCATTCCTATCGAATGCAGCCCGAGCGCAAGAACACCGGCGAAGGAGCCTGGGCCAACGGCTTTAATGAACAAAATCGCCATAATAATTTCCGGAAATGTCCGGATAAAGCTGAGCATGATTTTGCCCGAACCGGAAATCGTCCGATATTTGCTCATATTGCGCGCGGACCAGAAAGCGAATGGAATGCACAGCACAGCCGAGATCACCGTACCGAGTATGGAGATAGCCAGCGTGTCCATTAGTCCCCGCAGCAGATCCTCGCCCTCCGGCAAATAGACATAATCCCAATCGGGAGAAAAAATGCCCGCCATAATCGACTTCATGATCTGGCCTGCCGTCTCTTTCAAGCCGGTAAACGGAACGCCAGAGAACGCCCAAATGTAAACGAGTGCCAAAGCCATGATTATTGGCCAGCGCAGCGGATTTTTCCGCGGTTTTTGGAAGGGATAGCTCCCATTTTTCGTCGTCATAATAGTTTCTCCCGCAGCTTCGTGCTTGCAAAATCAATAAGTAAAACAATGACCAGCGTGAATAAAATAATAACGGCGGTTTTGTCATATTCGAGAAAGCCGAGCGTCGCTTCATAAAATAAACCGATGCCGCCAGCCCCAACAAGGCCAAGAATGGCCGCTGCCCGTACATTAATTTCGAAGGTATACAGTACATACGACATAAAGGCGGCTGATATTTGCGGAACGACGCCAAATACGATGCGTTGAATCGCGTTTGCGCCAACCGCTGTCATCGCTTCAAGCGGTCCCTGATCAATGGTCTCCAGCGTTTCATAGGTCAGCTTGGCGATTAAGCCGACCGAAAATACAGCCAGCGCGAGAATGCCCGGCACTGGCCCAAGTCCGAAAACTGCGACGAACAGGGCAGCGAGCAGCAGATCGGGCAGCGTCCGCACCAAATTAAGCATAAAGCGTGCCGGGTAATACACCCAGCGATGCGGCATTAAATTACCTGCGCACAGCAGGGCAACCGGAATAGCAATAATTGCGCCAATCGTTGTGCCGACGAGCGCCATACGTATCGTCTCCAGCATGCCGCCCACGATATTATCAAAGTAGGTCCAGCGGGGAGGAAACATTTCGCGCAGCAGATCGAGCATGTTCGGGAAGCCCTCAATTAGCTCCTTAAAGCTCACCTCTGTCTGCACGGCACTGCCCCAAAGCAGCAGCAAAATAAGCAGCGTAGTCAGCACATGCTTCGTACGTGTTGGCGGCAGGGGACGGACAGTCTGCCTCGTGCCAGGCTCAAGCGGGTTGTTCATGCCGATACCTCTCCCAGCAGCTCGCCTTCAAGCAGCGGCCTGCCATAAATTTCGGCAAAACGCTCATCCGTTGCTTCAGCAACAGGACCGTCAAATACGACCTCGCCTGCACGCAGCCCGACAATTCGCGTCGCATATTGCCTAGCCAAATCGACAAAATGAAGATTAACGATCGTCGTAATGCCCAGCTCCTGATTAATCCGCTTCAAATCATCCATGACTTGCTTCGTCGTGAGCGGGTCTAGGGAAGCGACAGGCTCGTCCGCCAAAATGATTTTAGCCTCCTGCGCAAGCACGCGAGCAATGGCGACACGCTGCTGCTGGCCGCCGGAGAGCTGGTCGGCACGGGAATAAGCCTTTTCCAAAATATTAACCCGCTCCAGCGCCTGAAACGCCAAATCCACATCCTCCTTGGGGAAACGGCCGAGTATCGTACGGAGCGTGGAGTGGTAGCCGACGCGTCCCGCCAGCACATTACGCAGCACAGTGGAACGCTTGACGAGATTGAAGCTTTGAAAAATCATGCCAATGTCGCGGCGAATCATCCGCAGCTCATGTCCCTCGGCACTCGTAATCGAGTTGCCGTTAACGAGGATATCTCCCTCGCTAATGTCATGCAGCCGATTGATCGAGCGCAAAAGCGTAGATTTGCCGGCGCCAGATAATCCGACAACCGCCACAAACTCGCCTTGCTCGAAGGTGAGATTAATATTATTTAGACCCTTGGTTTGATTGGGATACACTTTGGTTACTTGACGAAGCTCAATCATGCCGTCATTCCTTTCGGTTCAAGTTTGGTTCATTTACCATTCAATTGCGATTCAATTGCGATTCAAGTTCGATTTAAGCTTGGT
The DNA here is from genome assembly GCF_036894955.1 of Paenibacillus sp. KS-LC4. Classification (NCBI taxonomy): domain Bacteria; kingdom Bacillati; phylum Bacillota; class Bacilli; order Caryophanales; family Paenibacillaceae; genus Paenibacillus; species Paenibacillus sp. KS-LC4. The sequence goes on from NZ_CP145905.1 coordinate 189,417, forward strand.
TCGAGCATATCGGGCAGTAATGCAACAAGCCAGCACAGCGCACGCTTGCGCTGAACTGGCTTGCCTAGTCCTGTGCCACACGGTGCAGGACGACAAATCGTACTACTCGGTTTTTACTTTTTCATTGTATTGGCGGACGATATCGAACTTGCTGTCATCGGATTTTACATAGCCCTCATGGGAATAAATTTCTTTAATGATGGCGTGTCCTTCTGTATCTTTACCGATATCAATGAACGCTTGCGAAATTTTAGCGGACCATTCTGCACTCATGTCGGAACGAACCGAAATCGTATCGTTAGGAATCGCTTCTGTAAACGAAAGCACGCGCGTGTCTTCAAATACGGTAGGGTAATCCTTCTTTACTGTGTTGCGGGCATCCTGGAAAATCGCCGCAGCATCCACATCGCCGTTAAGCACGGCGATAACGCCTTGGTCATGGCCTTTAACCGTTACAGGCTGTACATCGCTAAGCGGGTTCAGGCCCTTGTCCATCAGGAGCGCAGCCGGCCATACAAAACCAGCAGAGGACGTCACGTTCTGGTAAGCGATTTTTTTACCTTTAAGCTCTTCAACCGATTGAATCGGCGAGTCTTTTTTGACAACAATCATGGACTTGTAGAAGTCAACGAGCTGGTCGGTAGGAGCGCCAGTCTCATCATTTACACCAAAGCGCTGTGCCTGCAAAATAACTTCAGCTGCGCCTTTTTCTTTAGCCAGCACATAAGCCGTTGGAGGCAGGAAGCCTACATCTACCTTTTTGGAGGCCATCGCTTCAATAATCGTGTTGTAGTCGGTCGAGACACTTACTTTTACTGGAATACCGAGCTTGTCGCCCAGAAGCTTCTCAAGCGGCTTGGCTTTTGCTTCAAGGGTGTCTGCATTTTGTGAAGGAACGAATTGGACAGTCAATGTTGTAGGCACATAGCCTGTGTCGGCACTTGTTGTTGGTGCTGGCTCAGTTGAGGCTGCTGCGGATGGGCTGGAACTTGGACTAGCAGACTCGCTGCCAGCCGAACCCGCTGTATTGTTCGTTCCGCAAGCTCCAAGCAAGAGCGAGGTCAGTAACAGTGGAAGCATAAAGGCATACATCTTTTTCAATCAAAAACCCTCCAAGAGATTGTATTTTTTGACACTTGCTTACTATAGTTAAATTATATTTGCGGAGTATCAACGATAAATAAATGATTTGTAAAATAGGCTTTTGCACTGCTAAGTTGAAAACGATTTTGCTAGAATAATGACATTGGCAAAATTGATGCTGCAACGAAGGAGAGGCTCATAATGACGCAAGCAAGCCACTATACCTGCGATATTATAATGACGAGTGATCTGCACGGAGCGATCCGTCCCATTCATTATCCGAGCAATGCCTACAGCCATAACGGACTGGCTTTATTGGCGGCACGAATAAAGCGGGAGCGTGAACGGGCTCCTGAGCTGCTGCTGGTGGACAATGGCGATTTGCTGCAAGGCTCGCCGCTGGCTGCCTATGCTGCGGCCTTCCAAGAAAGCTATGAGACGCATCCCTTTATCGAGGTGCTCAGCGAGCTTGGCTATGATGCTGCCGTTATGGGCAATCATGAGTTTAATTACGGCTTGGATACGCTGAACCGTGCGGTAGAGGCTTCAAGGTTTCCATGGCTGTCGGCTAATATTGTCGATGCTCAGAGCGGGGAGCCAGCTTTTGGCCCGCCGTACATCATCAAGCAAATGGCCTCGGGCGTAAAGGTCGCCCTGCTGGGGGCTACGACCCACTATATTCCCAACTGGGAGCAGCCTCAGTATATACAAGGGCTGCGCTTTCTTGATGCGTTAGAGACCATTCGGACATGGGTGCAGCACATACGCGACAAGGAGCAGCCGGATCTCGTTGTTGTCAGCTATCATGGGGGCTTCGAAAATGATCTGGCAACAGGTCAACCAGCCGAACCGCATACGGGTGAAAATCAAGCCTATGCCATTTGCCGTGACGTGGAGGGCATTGATGTGTTGCTCACCGGTCATCAGCACCGGTCATTGGCAGAGGAGCTGCACGGCGTTACGATTGTGCAGACGGGCTATCACGGATCGTCAGCGGCTCATGTTGAGGTACAGTTAGAGCGGCAGCCCGAAGGACGCTGGGAAGTTAAGAGCAAGCGAGCTGAGCTGCTGTATCCAGAGGAGTCTGCCTTGCCGGATGCCGCTGTGCTAGCGCTAACCGATGAGCTGGAGAAGCGTACGCAAGCTTGGCTGGATCAGCCGATTGGCGAAATCATCGGCGATTTGTCCATTCAAAATGCGGCTGAGCTGAGGCTGGCTGCCCATCCGTTTCTTGCTTTTGTCCATCAGGTTCAAATGGAGGCTACGGGCGCGCAGCTGTCTAACGCGGCTTTGCTAAGCGAGGAGGCGCGCGGCTTTGGAAGCAAGGTGACGATGCGGGATGTATTGTCGAATTTCATCTATCCTAATACGCTGACGGTATTGGAGTTGAGCGGGCAGGATATATGGGCTGCGTTGGAGCAGACCGCGTGTTATTTTTCACTGGACGATCAGGGGGGGATTATAGTTAATCCCTTGTATATGGAGCCGAAGGCGCAGCATTATAACTATGACATGTGGGCAGGCATTGACTATGAGCTGGATATATCGCGGGCAGAGGGTAGCAGGGTCATTAAGCTTGAGCGCGATGGAGAGCCTTTAAAGATGGATGCTTCGTATTCGGTTGTCATGAACAGCTATCGTGCGGCTGGCGGTGGAAATTATGCGATGTATGCAGGCAAGCCGGTACTCTTTGCCGGTGATACGGATATGGCGATGCTCGCTGAACATTATATTCGCAAGCATCAGCCGCTGGCTGCGCCTCGTGCGGGGAATTGGAGGGTTACGGCAGGGCAACGGATTATGCCGAGCATATAACGCTGTTGAATAAAAAAAGCTCTCGTGCTTCCTTGAAAGAAGGCGCGAGAGCTAAATTTTTGAGCAAATACGGCTGACTGTTGGTATTGCTGATGACCGATACTGCTGACCGCCGATACGGGCGACTGGCCGCCAGCTTGGGCGAAGCTATTTTGTTACTTGAACCGTAATCGTTTCACTCGTGGTCACTCCCGCTGCATTCACAAGCTCAGCCCGATATTCGTAAACACCAGGCTGCCGGCCGGTCAGCGCTGTTACAGCACTTTGAGCGGCAGGTGAAGCGGCCTTCAGGGCTTGCGTGTCGATGAGCTCATTATTTTCATATAGACGGTATTCCGTCGCGTTCGTTCCCCACCATAGATTCATTGTAAGGCTGTATTGACCATCGCCATCCCAATTGTTTTGCGACAGGACGGGCTTTCCTGGAGCTGCATCTATAACGCGTACCGTTAAGACGTCGCTGCGAGTAGTACCCTTCGCATTAGTAAGCTCAGCGGTGTACGTGTACGTTCCGTTAGCCCTACCACTTACATGCGTCTGCGCCATTTGGGCGGAGGGAGAGGCATCGGTTAGCGTCTGAGTATCAATGAGCTCACCGTTCTCATACAGCCTATAGCTGGTGCCATTGTGGCCCCACCACATATTCAGCGATATTGTAAAATCGCCGTCCTGCAAGCCCGTGTCATAGCCGTTGTTGCTCGAAAGCACAGGCTTGCCGGGAGCGCCAGCTGCAAGCGGCTTGTTAGCAATGCTGAAAGTAGCTTGCTGGAAGGCTTCATTTCCGGCAAAATCCTTTACAGAATAAGCAATTGTATGAGTGCCCAAGCCAAGCTCAGCGCCTGTTGTAGAATAAGTGCTGTTAATAAGGCGGTCATCGAGCAGCAACTGCTCGCTAGCGATGCCGGACAAGGAATCTGAGCTGTTTAGTTCAAAAATAAGCGTATCCGTGTCGAAAGCATCCGCTATTGCGCCTCCAGACTGCGTCAAAATAACGCTGGGTACCGATTTATCGAGCTTGAGCGTTAGCGACTGAACGGCCTCAGTATGACCAGCTGCGTCTGTCGAGAAGAAGGAAAGCGTTGTGCTTCCTTCTTCACTGATCAAAATGGGCGCTTCATAGGCTTGATTGGCGTTCCCGTTAATCGCGTATTCTGTACGCACAGGAGCGGAGCCGCCTGCATCATCGGTTGCCGTCAAGGTAACCGTAACGTCTTCGTTCAGCCACCCTGCTTCATTCGGCGAAGCGGAAAGGGAAGCCGTTGTCTGTGGAGCGGTCGTATCGCCTTGCAGGGCGAAATCGCTAAGCCCGCGTGGCTTTAATTGAAAGACATCTCTGAAAATAGCAGCAACACCCGTAATACTAATCTGCTGGCCCTCGGTATAAGGGAATGAAGACAGCGACAGGCCTGTGCGCGTGTCTACGCGGACATGATTGCTAATTCCAGCAGCATCAACGGCATCAAATTCGAAAGAACCAGCAGGCGTTGCGCTTGCCAAATTTTGAATCGTCACATCGGATAGCTGTACAAGCTGCCCTTGGTTAACAGCCGAGATGCGGTCTGTTGCAAGGGGGGCTGGCAGCGGCGCTGTGCCGGTTTTTTCGATGGCAATCATATCGGTCAATTCAAGCTCTGTATTGTACAGAGCTGTAGCGGCAGTCACGTTAATACGGTCGCCTTGATGGAAGCCGCTTGCGCTTTGGAACACATAGATACCGCCTGAAGCATCCTGCAAATAAAAGGCTTGTCCGCCAAAAGCGCCCGGCTCCGTCGTTACGATGCCTTCAACCGTTACGGTTGAGCCGACCGACTTCGTGCGAGCTTCGGCAATAGGGATCAGAGCGGGAATCGGGCCTTCCTCTTCAGGCAGCGGCTCTGCTGGTACATTGCCTACACTCACTGCATTCGTCAGCAGATTGCTTCCGTTCAAGCGCAGACGCAGATTGGCTGCACCAGACGTTCCGGGTTTAATTCGGACGGTCAAATCCTTAAAGGCATGTCCCTTGCTGTCGGATGTGACGCTGAAGGTCGAGCTGTAGCCGTAGGCTGTCGGCCAGGTGCCGTTTTCATTTTGCACCATGGCGACCTGCGTGCCTCCGCTCAAATAAATGCCGGCGCTAAAGCCCGATACGGTCGTATTGGCAGGCAAATTGTCAGCGACAACACGAATTTGAAAATCCTGTGCATTCGGCAGCGTCGCTTGCTTGACGAAGCTGTAAGCGGCGTTGGCACTCGTTGTCGGGCCGCCGTATGAGCCAGGCTTGAACGTAGAGCGGTCATACCATTTGTAGCCTGCGCTTGGCGCGGACCATGGCTCCGGCTGCGGCTCAGTCGAAGCAGCAGGGTCCTCGAAAGGATGCAATGCCGTAACGCTGTCCAATTGCAGTCCGTCAACCTCGGTTAGACTCGTGTAGCTTTCTTGCTCAGCGAGCCAATTGACCAAATTGACAAGCAACACACCGTCATCCTGCTCTTTAAAGCCGTCGTAGGTCGTTTTGCGTGCTCCGGTTTCCTCGCGCAAATATTTTGGTGTAGCGTCCTCAACTGGAGAAGAGTCCCCGATAAAAGCAGCCTTGCCCGCTCCCAGCTTGGACACGGCAACGTAAGGACCCTCGGCGATTCCGCCGCCGTTGTATACGCCTTGATCGACAGCACTGCCCCAAGCCTGATTCGTTTGCGGCAAGTATACGATGCCTTTAGCTTTAGTCGGATCGGTAATCGCAAGCGTGGAGCCTGCGTGCATCGCAACCGTGGATACGCCAGCGGTGATGCCAAAGGCTTGCTCCTGAGGTACAATCTGATTAGCGGTTAAATCGCCAAGCGCATTGTAGCGGAAGCGAACGCCGAAATGGTCGGATAGCCAGTCTGAGCTGGTTACGCCCTGCATGGCCTCCGAGCTGCGCTCATCAGCGCTCATGCCTTGCGTGGGGTCTGTCCAGGCGCCCCGGCGGTAGCCGTTCATCGCTTCGGAGCCGTCCCAGCGGTTTTTGTTGCGATCGGCATTGTAGTGGTCGCCAACGAAGAAAATGCTGCCGCCGCCCTCTACATACTGCGTCATAGCGGCTTGTTCGGTTGCTTTAAATGGAATGTTAGGCTCTGCGATGACGAACACGCTATAATCTTTCAGATCATTGTAGGTAAACGGGGTTGTTTTGCGAAGCTCTTGAACATAATAGCCATCATTAGCGAGTGCGTCGCCGAAATCAGAAAAGCCGCCGTCAATGACCCAATCTGCGGCTCCAGCTGTCTGAGCGTGAGTATTGTCGAACAAAATCTTCTTCCCAGCGTTTTCATTGACGACTTTAGGCTGGATGAAAGGGGCCGGGTCGGTTGGGCCTTCAGCGTGAACGGCTGTCGCGGAGCCCCATAAACCAGCTTGCAGCGGAATAGCGACAGATAGAGCGATAAGCGATTTGATCCATTTGTGTGACAAGGATGACTTTCGTTGTGTGAGCTTCATCAATTCCATACCTCCCATGAATCATTAATCTTGGCATTCGTCCATATTCTAGCATGTGAACATCTGTTATAGTGATATGAATTTGTAAAAAATAGTGAAATATTACTATTTGGGATGTGAATTGGGGACAATGAACTAGCCGTTTAAGAAGAGCGTACATATGTTGCATTCGTGCCCTACTCTAAAGCGGCATAATTTGAGATAATTGAGATGAAGAGCTTGTATACGATGAAACGAGTGATATAACGTACAAGCTTATCGGGCTAATTAGAATTTTTAGATTTAGGCATGGTGACCTATAGGAGGAATTAAGATGAGTAATCAAATGCTAAATAGGCTGCAAACGGACAAGGGACAGGAGCTGCTTGCCCAAATGTATGGAAAGCAGCAGCTCATAGAGCAAACAGGCCGCTATCAATCGCTTGTTGAGCAATTTCAAGCGCATTTTGGAGAGCAGGAGGTGGGACTGTTTAGCTCCCCAGGGAGATGCGAGGTTGGAGGCAATCATACCGATCACAATCATGGAAAAGTTCTGGCGGGAAGCATTACGCTCGATACGATTGGGGCGGCAGTGAAGGTAGACGAGCCTGTTATTACCTTTTTCTCTGAAGGCTATGCAACGAAATATGTGATTAATCTTGAAGATATACAGCCCCAATCTGGAGATGATGGCACGACGTCGCTAGTTCGCGGCATTGCAGCCGGATTCAGGGATGCGGGCTTTCAAGTAGGAGGCTTCAATGCTTACATATCGAGCAATGTGTTTGCTGCATCGGGGTTAAGCTCGTCGGCGTCTTTCGAAATGCTGATCGGCACGATTTTAAATCATTATTATAATGATGGAAAGCTTGATGCTGTATCGCTCTCTAAAATCGGGCAATTTGCTGAAAATCACTATTGGAATAAGCCGTCCGGCCTGCTGGACCAAATGGCCTGCGCTTATGGCGGTTTGATTGCGATTGATTTTGAGACGCCTAAGGAGCCTGTGATCAAGCCTGTGCAATGGGATTTTCAGAAAAATGGCTATTCGCTGGTCATTGTAAATACAGGCGGGAATCATGCAGATTTAACAGAGGATTACGCGGCGGTGCCTAATGAGATGTATGCGGTAGCCAAATCGTTAGGAGCTTCGGTTTGTCGTGATTTAACGCCAGAGGACATTTACGCTAATTTAAAGGCGGTTAGAGCAGCGGCGGGAGATAGGGCTGTGCTGCGCGCCTTGCATTTTTTTGAGGAAAATGGGCGCGTCGATGATCAGGTGCTTGCACTTGAAGAGGGAAGGTTCAATGACTTCTTGCAGCTCATTACGGCTTCGGGGAATTCCTCGTGGAAATGGCTTCAGAACGTTTATCAAAGCGGTGCTACTCAAAATCAAGAAATTGCAATTGCGCTGTCCCTCACCGAAAATTATTTGAAGAAAATCGGCGATGGCGCCTGCCGTATTCATGGTGGAGGCTTCGCAGGAGTCATTTTGACCATTATTCCTAACGAGCACGCGGAAGCCTACATGTCATGGATTGGCGGCATGCTGGACACTCCGGTGCTGGTGGTGAATGTGAGGGAGCATGGGGCTGTCTATATTAATAAACTGCTGGATAACGAAGTTTAAAGTAAGCTTGAAAATTGACTAAGAGGTTATGCAGGATATGCAAGATATGCAGGACATGGAGTAGCACAGCCCATTTTTAGTAGTAAGACAGCGGAGAATGTTATGTTATCACGGGCCTAACGCTAGAAATTAGCGTTAGGCTTATTCTGTTTTCAAGCTCCTTTTAGCAAGAGCATGGAGATAGATACACGCAAGTTCACTGATCAGATTCCTTGCACGATAAAATTGACCAGAAATAACGCTGAGATTAAATACAGCGGGAGTGAAATCTTTTTTCTGTTACTAGTGGCAGCGTTAAGAACAATGTAAATGATGAACCCGAACGCCATGCCGTCTACAATACTGTAGGTTAGTGGAATCAGCGCGATGATAAGAAAGGATGGAAAGCCTTCAGTAAATTCCTTGAAATTGATATGTTGAACACTTGAAATCATCAAGCCTCCAACAATGATCAGGATCGGAGAAACAGCGCTGTCCGGAATGAGTATAATTAAAGGAATAAAGAACAAGGAAATCAAAAACAATAGGCCGGTTACGATGGATGTTCGTCCAGTTCTGCCTCCTACCGTAATCCCTGCGGCGCTCTCCACCGTTGCTACGGTCGGGCTGGTGCCGAAAAAGCCAGCCAAAACAGCCGAAACCGCGTTCGCCTGTAAAGAACGTTCAAATTTTTCTGATTTTCCAATTATACGCAAATGTCCGTGTACCAAGCCGATATTCTCGAATACAATCACAAGTGTTAGCGTAAAAGTTGCGATCCAAAACGTTATTGAACCGATCTTATTAAACGACATACCACCTATTACACTAAGGTAGGGCTGCAGGGAAAATGTGCCGGCTTCATCAAAATTCACATCAACCTGACGAAATACGATGGCGAGCAAAGTACCAGCAGCGATGGTGAAGAGAAAGCTGCCGGGTACTTTTCGAATAAACAGAAGCAGCGCTATAATCAATGTTGCTAGCGTAAGAAGTACATGCGGATTGCTGAAATCGCCAAGCTCAACGAATGTTTTTGAGCTGGCTACGACAATGCCGCCTTTCTGCAGACCGATAAAGGTAAGAAGCAGGCCAATCCCGACCGTTGTAGCTTCCTTCAATGAATCGGGAATGGAGACGGTTAGCCATCTTGCCAGCGGAGTAAACGCAACAAGAGCGAATAACAGACCAGAGACGAAGACGGCACCCAGCGCCTCCTGCCAAGAAAGCCCCATTGTATGAACGATTGTATAAGTAAAAAGAGCATTAATCCCCATACCTGGCACAAGTATAATTGGAGTTTTTGCCCATAACCCCATAATCAGGCAGCCGGTAAATGAAGTGAGTACGGTGGCGATAATCCCTGCTTCCAAAGGGATTCCGGCGTCCTGCAATATCGAGGCATTGACGGCAATGATGTATACAATGGTGAAAAACGATACGCACCCGGCGAGTATTTCCTTCCTTAGCGATACCACTTCTTTTTTTTGCTTAGTGTGGTTCTCAAACATTTAACATTACCCTTCTTTTTTGTATAGCTCCCGCTAATCAATAGGATGAGACTGAATCTTTGATGTTGAAGCGTCCTTCAATAGCAGGTTTGATGTGGCCCATCTTGCGAATATGATCAATGACGAGATCACGCATAATCATCGAAGTATCACGTACGTTGGAGCCCTTGAGAAAAGCTGTAAACCCGTCTCCGCCTTTGCATGTAAAATCGTCGGAAGCAATTTTGTAGACATGGTCTTCTTGAAGCGCTTCGCCTTTAATAGTAGCTTCCAGCACCTGATGTCCGGGATCGGCGGTAAGGTCGACAAGCATCTGGATTCCTGAGTGCTCCAGTACGCCGGCAGTCCTCCTTGCGCTCTGCTCCAGCACCTCTTTAAGCTCGCGGCCGGTCATCTCCATCACAAGGATGTTATTATTGAATGGTACCGCATTAATGACATGTCCTACTGTAATCTCTCCCTGCTCGATATCCGCACGCAATCCCCCCGGAGCCGTGAATACAGCGTCAGCCCCTGTATATAGACGAACAGCATCCGTAACAAGGTTTCCGAGTAGCGATTCGCCAAAATAATTGCGAGACAAATGCTGTTCGGTATACCCGATTTTTTCATCAATCAGTTCCTTCAGGCGATTGTCCCAATACTGCACTCGTTTCGAAACGGCAGGGTCTGGCTCGATTTGGTCGGTATAAATCGGTTCTAAGTGGCCTTCATAGGACATGATTTTTTTATGTGTTCGATCCACCTGAAGCTTCAAATAGCCTACAAAGGTGCCTAAACCGCGTGTGGAGCAAAGAAGTGTTCCCGTCTCGGAAGCAACATAAGGCTTGAGTATGGCTTTGTGCGCGTGTCCCGTTATCATCAGGTCGATGCCTGTGACATTGTTGCACATATGCACATCTTCTTCAAAATCCTTTTCTACATCAACCTCGCGATCCGTTGTCGATTGCTCAGCTGGAACTCCTTCGTGAGCAAGCACGATAACCAAATCGACGTGCGGTCTGAGAAGATGGACGTACTCTTGTAGAAGTGACTCTTGTTCACGAAATTCAAGGTCCTTCACAAGATCCACTTGAATGGTTTCATAGCCTGCTTTTTTGCCATGAATGCCGATGATTCCTATCTTCAATCCGCCTTTTTCAATGATTTCATATGGCTTGGCAAACAGAATGTTCGTTCCTTTGTAGAAGATGCTCCCCGACAAAAAAGGAAATTGCGCTTGAGAGATCAATTTTCTTGCATTCGGCACACCGTGATCGAACTCATGGTTGCCTATGCATGATGCATCAAAGCCGATGGCGTTATATAAATCGACAGGTGCTTCGCCATTGGTTAAAAAACTAATTGGTGGTCCGGTAATAATATCGCCTGCATCCAGTACTAGAACGTTAGGCTCCGAATTGCGGATTTTGTTGATATAGGCTGCCATATAAGCGGCCCCGCCCATCATCGGGCTCCCCTCGATCCACGTCGCCCGCACAGGCTTGTCCTGCGCATGGAAGTCATTGGTATATACAATTGTCAATGTGTTTATATCTGTCATATGGATTTTCCTCCATCCAATAAAAGTTTTATCGCAAACTATTATAAAAAGAAGTTCCGTGGCCTGTCGTCGGAGTCCCGAAGTTTTCGGCAAGCGTTGCGGCCAGATCGGAGAATGTCTCTCGGACACCGACAGTACACGTCTTGTTTAAGCCAGGACTATACAAGAGCAAAGGGACATATTCGCGTGTATGGTCAGTCCCCGGATACGTCGGATCATTGCCGTGATCGGCTGTAATAATCAGTAGATCATCCGTATAAATATTTTCCATAATGGACGGCAGATGAGCGTCGAATTCTTCGAGTGCACGTGCGTAGCCTTCGGGATCGCGCCGATGCCCGAAAAGGGAATCGAAATCAACTAAATTTGTAAACACGAGGCCTTTAAATTCTTTTTTTAGCGTTGCGATCGTTTTCTGGATACCATCAAGATTACTTTTTGTTGGTAATGCTTCCGTTACGCCTTCTCCTGAAAAAATATCATTAATTTTGCCGATAGCGATGACATCAAGCCCAGTATCCTGTATGGCATTCAACAAGGTAGGAGCCGGAGGGGACACGGCGTAATCGTGACGGTTTGGGGTACGCACGAAAGCTCCAGGCACTCCGGTATAGGGACGGGCAATGATACGGCCTACGCCGAACTCGCTATGCAACGTCAACTCGCGGGCAGCTTCACACGCTTCATACAGCTCTTTCAGTGGAATTGTCTCCTCATGGGCTGCGATCTGAAACACGCTGTCTGCCGACGTATAGACAATCCATGCTCCTGTCTGCATTTGTTCCTCGCCCAACTGGTCTAAAATTTCCGTGCCAGAAGCAGCCTTATTACCGATTACTTTACGTCCTGTCCGTTGCTCAAAGCGTTCAATTAACTCCTTCGGAAATCCGTTTGGGTAGACATTGAACGGTGTCGTCACCTTCAGGCCCATAAGCTCCCAATGTCCAGTCATTGTATCCTTTCCAACCGAAACCTCGGCCATTTTACCATAGCAGGCGCCAGGATTTTCGACCGGTTCAACCCCTCTTATATTTACGATATTGCCAAGACCCATCTTCTGCAAATTCGGCAGCGAGAAGCCCGGTACACTCTCGGCGATATGTCCTAACGTATGAGAGCCTCCATCCCCGAAGCTTCCTGCATCCGGCAGTTCTCCTACCCCAACGCTATCCAGCACAATTAAACAAATGCGTTTGAATTTCATGAGAGCCTCCTGCGGTTAGATTAAAGTTCCTCAATGATTCCGAGCACAAGCTTCAGGAATTTCGGCTTGACTTGCTCAGCGGCTTCCATCACTTCCTCGTGAGAGAGCGCTTGCTCTAATATTCCTGCTGCTTTATTTGTAATACATGAAATGCCGAGCACTTCCATGCCCGCATGTCTGGCAACGATGACTTCCGGAATCGTGGACATCCCTACGGCATCCGCCCCTAGGATACGCGCCATTCGTACCTCCGCGGGAGTTTCATATGTCGGTCCCAGATTCCCCATGTAAATGCCTTCTCTAAAGGTAAAATGCTGCCTGTCCGCTACACGGTAAGCTACTTGAATGAGGCGTTTGCTATATGCTTCACTCATATCCGGGAATCGGACGCCCAATTCCTTATCGTTCGGTCCGATAAGCGGGTTTTTCCCCATATTGTTAATGTGGTCGGAAATGAGCATCAGATCTCCAACCTCAAAGGCTGTATTGACCCCTCCCGCAGCATTGGTCACGATTAATTGATTCACGCCAATTGCTTTCAAAACGCGGACTGGAAACGTTACCGCTTGCGCTTCATATCCTTCATATAAATGAAAGCGCCCTTTCATCATGACGACTCGTTTGCCGTTAATCAGTCCCGAGACCAGCTCCCCTGCATGACCTTCTACAGTGGACACCGGGAAGTGCGGAATCGTTTCATAAGGAATGACTGTTGCATCCTCAATTAAATCCGCTAATATCCCCAGACCAGAGCCAAGAATCAAACCGATTTCTGGATAACAGCCAATCTCCTTCTGAATAAATAATGCCGCTTCTTGAATTTGTTGCTTGATATCTTTCATCTCACAGCACCCTCTTAATGTTTGAATTGTAAGGCTTAAAGCTAAGGTTTATACAGTCATCATAAACCATATCCTTAACTTTGTAAACGCTATTAAAATCAAAATGATAAAAATTAAAGGGAATATCGCTCTATTATTAAATTTAAAACAGATGAAAAGGGTGTTTAATAAGATCATATTGTTTTTTTGAGCTTATTATTTCTCATTTTTGATTTTATATTGTGTTTCGGATAGGCTTCGTATTCTGAACTTTTTAATCGACTGATTTCGGTCTGGGAGCGATACTAACAATAGTGTAGAATAGATTTGTAAAAAAGAATCGATTAATGGAGGACTTTCATGTTACAGGAATTTATAGGTTTAATGTCTCCTAAGACGAAAAGTTTAAAAGTTCTTTATTCTTTGGTTCGCAAGCATGGAGGTATCCGCATAAATGAATTAGTAGATCTAAGCGGCTATAAACATTCCACATGCTCGCGGCTTGTGGAAGAACTGGTACAGACAGGCCTCATTTATGATAGCGGTTTAGGAGAGACCAAAGTCGGCCGGAGGCCCGCATTGTATATGATTAAGCCTGATTCCCATTATCTAATAGGCGTTGAAATTTCAAGCTTATTTATAGTGGTTCTGCTCCTTGATTTGAATTTACAGGTTTTGGATGAAGTCAAATTTAAGGTTAACTCGAACTCCACGCCTGAAATGACTCTAAGCATGGTTAGCGATATTATTGAGCAGATGCTGCTTCGGCATCACGTGCCGCAAGGAAAGCTGCTGGGCATTGGTGTAGGCGCTATAAGTCCGTTAGATTGGGAACAAGGCGTCATTTTATTGAATGATTTCCTTTCAGAAGGTTTGAATAAATTGAATATTATTGAAGCGTTAGAGCAACGATTTCATACGGTCGTCCTCCTGGATAATGGAGCGAATCTGGCTGCCCTTGGGGAATATCGAAGCAAATACTGGAGAGAAACAGATAATCTTGTGTATACATCCTCCGGAATTGGAGTTCGAAGCGGCATCATTTTGCAGGGACAGGTCGTCGGCAGCAGACTTGATATGGACGAATCTTTCGGACACATAACTGTAGATGTTCATGGAAGGAAATGCTCTTGTGGAGCTTACGGTTGCCTTGAAGCCTACAGCAGCTTTCCTGCTGTACGGGAAGAATTGATTCGAAGGATTAAGCGAGGTAAAAGCTCCGCTCTTCAAACGATGTCCCTGCAAGCAGACGACATTCAATTCCATCATATATTAGATGCCTTGACGCTGGGAGATCCTTTGTGTACTGATGTTGTAAGGGACGCCGCCTATTATTACGGAATCGGCCTTGCTAATTTGATTCACCTGATTCGTCCGGATATTGTCATTGTTGGAGGAGGATTAGGGGGGAATATCACCTTCTATGAAATGGCTTCGGAAACAGTGCAAGAGCGCATTAAACATTATAAGAACTATCAGGTTCAAATCATCAGAGCATCCTCAGGATATAATGCGGTCGCTGTAGGCGCAGGCTGCATGGTATTTGACTATTTTCTGGAAGAAAGAACCATTCATGCGACTTTAGAGACGAATGACCATACTGAGGATATAAAGCAGTAAATCCTCCCGAATCGGGAGGATTTACATGGAGCTCATCAAATGCACTCTTGTCGTTCAGACCGAACATTTACAAAATCTTGCTATTCGGGACTGCTTGTCTGTTCGATGCGGTTGAGTTTTTTGTCAAATACCCTGGTGAAAATGAAGGTTGCAGCAGCAATCATAACCATAAGCACTAAGGCTACATTGCTATACATCGCAGTTTTCGGATTGGATGAGAAATCCAGGATTTTGTTCATCATGTACGGCTGACCGTAAAGCATGGCAATAAACGCTCCGCCAAGCGAGCTGCCAACGTTGAGTACAAGCCTCTCGATGCCTACTCCTGAACCGCGCTGGTGCTCAGGAAGCAACTGTGTATAATTTGTAAGATATCCTGAGAAAAATAAAGCATAGCCGATATTGAATAAGCCCATGCCAACGAATACAAAAGCTACTGAATACCCGACCAAAAAAGCAACCATGGTCAAACCAGAAAATATAAACAAGCCGCCAAGCAGTGCAATATTGCGGTAGCCAACCGCTTTAATAATACGGCCGGAATACATTCCGGCAATGAAAGCGGCAATGTTTGTTAACGAATAAAACACACCGATGGTGCTGACCGGCAGCCCGTAAGCATTACTAACAATAAAGGGAAAAATAAAGCCGAACCCTACCTGTGTTCCATAAAACAAACCACAGACTATAAGAGACCATATAATTCCTTTGACTTTAAATAATTCTGGCTTAATGAACGGATTTTTGCTCTTAATTGTATATAATGCGAAAATTGCAATAAATACAATGGCGGAAATTAACAGCATAGGATACTGCATCTTAAATGTCATAAATGTGATCAGCAATGTTGAAATAAAGGTCACTAAAATCATGCCAATGAAATCGAAAGAACCTTTTTTGCTTTCATCTTTAGGTAAATTTTTGATAAGGGTTGGTACGCCAATCAGAGTGAGAAGCGGGAAAAGAAATATATAATTCCAGTGCAAATTCTCTGTTATATAGCCTCCAAAAAAATGGCCGGCCGCAGAGGCGAGCTGGAAAATGGCTGCATTATAGCCGAAATATTTTGCAGCTGTTAATCTGTCAAAATATTTAAGGGCAATAACGACTTGCAGTGCAAGAGGAATCGCAATCGTTAGCGCAAATAGTACCCTCGCAGTAATCAATAATGTGAAGCTATGTGGCGAAAAGAAGCCGATCATAGTCACAACAGGGAGAACAAAGCATGAAGCTAACATTAATTTTCGGGTACTGACGATATCTGATAAAGCCGAGAATACAATTGAAGCGATACCCAAAAATAATTTACCCAGCGTAACGATTAAGCTGACAGTTGATGGGGTTATCCCAAACTCCTGAGACAGGTTGGGTGTAATTAAATTGAATACGTTTTCATTAAAAACCTGAAAAAATTCGTAGAGCAAAATCCATGGCATACACTTGATGACTCTTCTCTTTACATCTTCGCTCTGCAAGTTAATCATTTTTTAACCTCCTAGTGCTACGAAACTTGACTCCATTTTATGAAAAGTTCTGTATTTGGACTTTCAATGCCTCTACCAATCCTCCTTAGTGCTGTATGGATATCATCTTGATGATTGTTATCTTAACGAAATAGTTCCTCTTTGTAAATCTATTTATTTTCGTTTTGAGAAAAAAGGCCTCCGTAATAGCGATTATCAAGCTAAAATTAAAATTTTCTTTCTAAAATAGCTAAAAATCAGTTATTTCTTTATATTTATTCTCAATTTGAAAATATAAACCGAAGCAATTGCCTTCATACCTAGGGGACGAAAAGGTTCAAGATATATAATCTTAACGAAAACACCATCTGGCGTGCACAGCCACAAAATAAAAAAAGAACCGCACTATTGTGCGGTTCTTGATCATTTAAGTATGGCGCGCCCGATACGATTCGAACGTACGACCTGCAGTTTAGGAAACTGTCGCTCTATCCTGCTGAGCTACGGGCGCGCAGCATTGATTATTTTACCATGGAAGGCGAGATCAAGCAACAATGCTTGCCAGTTTAACTGCTTGATTAGTCTATCCAACTAAGGGAATCGTCAGTCTGCTCCACCTTTTTGCTTTACTAACACATTGTTGCACGATTTGCACCATGCTCTTTAAATCCTCATCTTATTGCGTACAGTTAGCGCTGCGCCAGTTACGACAGCATCCTCTTTAAGCTGGCCTGTGGAAAACCTCGGTTCGTAGGCGGGAGAATAGTAGGTGTTTTTCTTTGCAGTATCTGTAGCGGTCTGAAAGTACATCGGCTTGGAATTGATTAAAGCGCCGCCCAGAATCACAAGCTCCGGGTGGAAAATATTAATCAAATTCGCCAGGCCAACGCCGAAATAGACGGCGGACTGCTGGAACAGCTCCTGCACATACGGATCATCTGCCGACAGGGCTTGCAGCAGCACTTCATAATTCAGCTGCTCGGGAGTGACGGAATAGGCTTTGAGCAGCGAGTCCTGCCCCATCTTCGCATGGGAGCGTGCCTGATGCTCCAGTGCCTGAATCGAAGCATACGCCTCCAGCGCGCCGTAATTACCTGCCAGAGACAGACGTGGCCCATCCGTGTGAATAATCATTTGTCCAATTGAGCCTTCCATATCCATCGTGCCATGGACGATACGGCCATAGGACATCATCGCGGAGCGCAGGCTGACACCAGCATGCACGTACAGCGCATGCTTAATATCTTCATGGCGCAACGCCCAACGCTCGCCGAGCAGCGCGGTGTTGGCGCCATTTTCAAGAAAAGCGGTAAATCCGGTTGCTTCCTCAAACATTTGGCAAATCGGCACCTGCGTCCAGCCGCGGGCGGCAAAATACAGCGGGTCCAAAATCATTCCGCTGCTCCGATCAAGCGGTCCAACGGCTCCAATGCCAATACCGAGCACTTGCTCCCGCTCAATCCGGTGATCCCGAAGCAACGTACGCATAAGCTGTGACGCATAGTCGACCAGCGTCTGTGGCGTCATCGCCTCATCCATCCGCCAGCGCACGAGTGATTTCTGATTCAGCTGCATATCAAATAAGCCTAGCGTCGAGGAAAAACGCGAAATTTCCAGTCCGAAAATGTACCGGTAACCCGCATGAATTTGGTATAAAATCGGCCGTCGGCCGCCGCTGGAGGGACCAAGGCCCGTTTCCTGAATCAGCCCCTCCGTCACCAGTTCCTCCAGCACACGCGTGAGCGTACTGCTCGTCAGCTTGTGTCGATCCAGGAGCTCCGCCTTCGATACGGTGCCTTGCTCAGCGATTTGTGTATAAATAAGCTCTTTATGAGAGGGAACGTCCCGTTCCGCTTTGTACATAGCTAATCCCTGCTTACTATAGATAGGATGAAAAAACGAAAGTACCACTCCTCATTATATCGTAATTCATGGACAGTCGCTATGCTCAAGGGCACCCCAAACATTATTCCAAAAAGAAATTAATTCGATTGAAATCACTCGTTAATTAAGCGTTGAACAACGTTAAAATGAAATTTTGAGTCTTTTTTTAATAAGTTAATACCAAAATGGAATAAAGGTGGTATAATAGAGAGAAAGCATCACCCCATCAATGGAGGGAACCTCATGGCAAATGGACAAAATAAAAAGCTGGGCATGCTGCTGCAGCTGTTTTGGATATTTTTTCGAATTGGGCCTACAACGTTTGGCGGCGGCTATGCAATGATGCCGATGATCGAGCGGGAGACGGTACAGAGGCGGCAGTGGATGGATGAAAAGGAATGGACGCAGCTCATTTCACTCGCAGGGTCCGCACCCGGCGGAGTGGGCGTCAATGCGGCAGCGATGGTTGGCTATCGACAGGCTGGCGCAGCAGGGGCGATTATTGCTATTGTTGGCATTACGCTTCCTACGCTTCTGCTCGTTTTGCTGCTTGGTTTATTTATGCGTGTCGTTGGCGATCATCCGAAGCTGGTTGCGGCGCTTAAAGGGATACATGGAGCGGTCATTGCCTTAATGGTGATGGCAGCATATCGCATGGCGCGTGCGGCGCTGTTTGATATGACTACGATATTCGTAGCGATTGTGACGCTGGCCGTGCTGCTGTTTACTGCAATTAATCCGATATTCGTTGTTCTGGCGGGGCTGCTTGGAGGCATCGTATTCACGAAAGGAAAGGAGCTGCTGGGGATGAAGGTGCTGACGGAGAAAGCTTCTGTCCGCAGAACTAGCAGCGAAATTGAATATTACATTTAAAATTGGAGAGGGGGCACGGAGTATGCTCGGAGAGCTGTTCATTGTTTTTTTGAAAATAGGTTGTGTCTCGTTTGGAGGGGGCTATGCGGTTATTCCGATTATTCAATATGAGGCTTTATCCCGAGGGTGGATGACGCAGGGGGAATTTCAGCAGGCCGTCTCCCTTGCCGGGATGGCGCCAGGCTCAATTGCAACAAATGCGGCGACGCTGCTCGGTTATCAGTCCGCCGGCATCACAGGCGCGATCATAGCGACTGCCGGCATGGTGCTGCCGTCGCTTGTGCTCATGATTGTAGTGTCAGCATTCATCCTCCGCCTTCAAAATAATAAATGGCTGTCGGCCTCCTTTTACGGATTAAAGCCGATGATTACTGGCTTAATGGTCTATGCGGCCATTCATTTCGGATATCCGAATGATGGTATGCTGCTGAGCTGGCCGTTCGCGGGAATGCTGCTTATCGTTGCAGGCAGCTTGTATTTACTGATGCGCTACAAATTGCCTCCGTTTATCATCATTGCCGGAGCAGGAGTGGTTGGCATTATTTTATTTTAAAATATAATCATTTATAAATATCATCCTTATAAGGGGCTCATATTTCACCCATGAAACAGCAGCTTTTCCGCCAGAGGACGGCACCAGCCGTTTCACCTTGAAATATAGGAAAGGCCGTAACGTTATCCATTCACTATATTTCTCGGAATGAAACGCGCTGCGCCGCCAATGGACAGCACCAGCCGTTTCACCTTGGCGCGCACTGTCGAAGGCTGCGCAACGAAAAGGCCGTTCATTTACTTGCCAAAAGAACATTATATGCTAGCTTAAAGCTGTATGAAGTCGATTAAAACCGCTTGTTTCGGGTGCTTGCTGTAAGCAGCAATTTTCCGAAACAAGCGGCTTTTGGTTTTCTTTGGAATCGTCGATTCAACAGCATTCGAGAAAGGATAATGTTCCATGTGGAACATATTGTCGAACTTCTATAAAAATTTCACTGAAAAATGAAAAAATATTAATTCGAAAGACCTACAAATTCACCTGTTTTTTACCGAAATATAACTAAACAACTTGAATAGACGGTGAGGGATACAAATATGAATACAGTTCAAGCTATGCTTCATGTGATGCCTTACATCCAGAAAATGATGCGGGAGAGTGCAAGTCTGACTCTATATGACCGTACTCATATGCTTTATTATTTACCTATGCCGGATGTGGATATGGGGTTCAAATCAGGCGATCTGTTAGTGGATGGTTTTAAAGACTTCGTTGCGCTTAAGAACGGCAGGGAGGAGAGCATTACCCATATACCCGAGGAAGCGTTTGGAACGGCTATGGATGCAGTAAACATTCCGATTAAAAATGAAAAGGGCGAGGTAGAGGCTGTTTTTTGCGTAGCTTATAATTTAACGAACCAAAATCAACTGGAGCATCTTGTACGGGAAAGCAATGCTGTAGCGGAGCATCTGGTGCAGATGGTTCAGCAAATGGCAGCCCATTCCGAGGAGCTGCATGCGGCGAGCGAGCAGATTGCGGAAAATTCAAAAACCACAACGGAAAACTCAAAGCAAATCACCAAGGTAGCAGGCTTTATTAAAGAGGTATCCGAGCAGACAAATATGCTAGGGCTTAATGCGGCAATTGAGGCAGCGCGTGCAGGAGAAGCGGGAGCAGGCTTTGGTGTAGTGGCGACCGAGGTGCGTAAGCTGTCCGTTGACTCCAAAAAAGCGACAGTAGAAATTGAGAAGGCGCTTGGCGACATCCAAACGTCGATCAAAGGCATGGAGCGCGAAATTTCGCAAATCATGGCGTCATCCAAGGAGCAGGCTTCCATGGTTGATGCTTTTACGAAAGTTATTGAGCGCCTGCAGAGCTCAAGTCAAGCAATGAAAGACATTGCAGATCAGATGGTTTCCTACAATCTTACGAAATCCTGAGCTAAACGCCAGACATAGATGTGAGATAACTGCGCACAGCATCTTGAAAGCGTGAGAAGCCTTGCCCCATGACGATAATCGTCAAGGGGTAAGGCTTTTTTTAGAAAAATATACGTGTTGGACATAGGATTCACCTATAGGCTAGCCTCTATACTATGCGAATCGCATAAAAAAGCCATACCGATAGCCGCGGTCCTCCTACTAATGTCAGGTTTCATTTACAAAAAAAGATGTAATGCGACAAAATCGCGGTGGATAAATCGACATCGCTTGTCGGAAAAATAAAAGGGTCTTTCCCAAATGAAGAAATGAACAGCAGCAACCCTTTATGAATATCGCCATACCAATATGTTACCGATTTTGTTAATCATTAAAATCCTTAAAAATAGGAATTTAGAACTACTATTTTGGAAGGTGATCCTGATTTTGTCGAAAGTTGCCTGAAAATTATAGGTGATTGTCGACACGTTTTTACAAACAGCCCACTAGAATAAGCGTATAATAAAATAAAAATGCCACACAAGCGCTGTATTTAAGGAGTGGGCCACGAAGCGAGCTATGGACAAAATAATTCTACTCGATCAATTGCAATCGCTAAGGCTAAAGCTCCATGAGATAGCCGAAGCACGAGGTAGTCTGACAGACCCTGACGTTCTTGCGATTAGCGAGGAGGCAGATCAATTAATCGTTGCACTTCAACAGATGCAGCGTGATGAGATGATTGGTTCTCCCATGCGTCGTAAACACGACTAGTCAATTATATATTTTTCCGTCGCAGCTTCCTGAAGAATTGGGTAAGCATTGTGGCGCATTCTTGTTGCAATATGCCGCTAGTCAGTTCCGTTTCGTGGTTGAAACGCGGCTCCTGCAGCAAATTCATTAGTGTGCCTGCGCATCCTGCTTTGGGATCGCCGGTTCCATATACGACGCGCTTTACTCTTGCTTGCACGATAGCCCCAGCACACATTGGACAAGGCTCCAATGTTACATATAAGGTACAGTCGAGCAGCCGCCAAGCGTCCAGCTCCTTGCAGGCATCGCGAATGGCGACCATTTCAGCGTGGGCAGTAGGGTCGTGCTGAGTTTCCCGCAGATTGTAGCCTCTCCCAATAATTTCACGATCCTTAACAACAATAGCTCCTATGGGAACCTCACCAATTCGCTCGGCTTTTCTGGCTTCCTCAATAGCCTGTTGCATCCAATACTCATCTTCCTTTTCTCTCAGCATGATGAAAACCCTCCTATATCTGTAAAATCAATAGCGTTTATTCAGCGAACAAATATTCTGTTGTTAACATGTAGTGGATAACAATGGGGATAACTTTTTAGTTATACACCTTTTTATGCACAAAATATTCGACCTGTATGTGCATAAGTAGGCCTTAATGTTTATAAAATGTGGATAAGTCGTTCGAATTTACGACGATAAAGGTGGTCTTCATAGTGCCATTCAAACTCAAGCTCTGCTTACTTATTGCGATAGCATTCTTCTCCATGTTTGTCACCCTACTCATTGTGGACCAATATTCAATGTTTCGCAATATGCACAATAATCTTAGCAGCATGCTGGGCAAAGCATCCTTACAGCTCGCCGAAAGGCTGGCTCTATCAGATAGCCAGTTAGCCGAGGGGGCAGCTCTTGATGCGGAGACAGAGGAGCAATTTAACAGCATGATTGAAAACTGGAAGCAGTGGGACTCGCGCATTTTGGATATTACGATATTACGGCCGAAGGTTCATGATGAGCAGGTTTTGAGCGTAGCTAGCTATGATCTTATTTATGGCGAGCAGGGCTTATATGAGGCCGAGCTTGAGCAGGAGCTGATTAATCAGACAGCCAGGGATCACCTTTTTCGGGTCAATGAGTTTGAAATGGACGGGGTAGCTTATCTCAAGAGCTACTACACCAATGAAAATATGCAGCCTGCCGTTATTCGCATCGTCTATAGCTACGAATACTTTCATGATCGGGCTGCGAGCAAGGTGAGGGATTGGCTGAAGTATGCCGGCATTTTTATGTTATTTATTCTTTTGGGCAGCTATTTGCTGTCTGGCATACTGCTCCGTCCGCTTAAATCCATTTTATGGAAGGTTAATGAAGTATCTCACGGCCGTTTTGAATCATTCATTAAAGTGAGAAGCAGGGATGAATTTGGTCTGCTTGCAGTGAAAATAAACGCAATGTCGCAAAACCTCAGCATTTATATGGATAAGCTTCGCAAGGCGTTTGAGGAAAACCGACGGATGAAGCATTATTTGCAATCCTTCATTAATCATACGAGTGATGCGATCCATGTGGTTGATTTGCAGGGAAACATTATTCAGGTAAATCAGGCCTTCGAGCAGCTGTATGGGTATACAGCGGAAGAGGCGCTTGGTCGCTCGCTCGTGCTCACGCCGGAAAGCCAGCGGGGAGAAATGAAGCTGATCATCGCCTCGCTCCTTGCAGGCAAGGTGCTTCCTGCTCAGGAGACGAAGCGTTTAACGAAACAGGGTGAAGTCATTCCTGTAAGCGTTACGATATCTCCGATTCGGGACAGCGCAGGCGATGTGAAGGCCTTCGCGAGCATTACCCGCGACATGAGGAGTCGCAACAAGATGGAGGAGCTGCTGCGCCGCTCCGAGAAGCTGACGACGGTCGGGCAGCTTGCGGCTGGCGTTGCCCATGAAATTCGTAATCCGCTGACGACGCTACGGGGCTTTCTCCAGCTTCAGCTGAAAAATCAAACGGGAAATGCTCAGCATACAAGCCTGATGCTGTCGGAGCTGGACCGCATTAACCTGATTGTCAGCGAATTTTTGATTTTGGCAAAGCCTCAGGCAACACAGTTCACCATAAAGGATGTGAAGCAGGTGCTGCGCGATGTGCTGCTGTTTCTGGACAGCGAGGCACATCTGCATAATGCGGAGTTTCTGACCGTTTTCACCGAAGAGTCCTGCGAGATTTCCTGTGAGGAAAATCAGCTCAAGCAAGTATTCATTAATGTGCTGAAAAATGCGATCGAAGCGATGCCAAGCGGCGGTCCGATATACATACGCTTGAAGCGCAATATAAGCCACATTACCATAGAGATAGCTGATGAAGGCATCGGTATTCCGGAGGAAATGATTCCGCGAATCGGAAGTCCATTCCTCACAGGCAAGGAAAGCGGCACCGGGCTTGGCATGATGGTCAGCCAGCGCATTATCCAGAGCCATCAAGGCATGATTGATATTCAAAGCCAAGTGAATGCCGGAACAACGGTGACCATTACGCTTCCCACTTTGAAAGAAGGGGGCGACGGAGGTATACTAGTAGAAAAAGCAGGCTCTGCAAGTTTATATGGATAGCAGATTGAGCGGCATACTTGGATGAGGTGAGTGCAGTTGAGGATTAATAAATTTATTAGTGAAACCGGTTATTGCTCGCGTCGGGAAGCAGACAAGCTGGTTGAAGGCGGACGGGTGACGATTAATGGCAGCCTAGCGCTTCTGGGCAGCCAAGCGGAGCATGGCGATGATGTGCGTATTGACGGGAACCGAATTGGAGAGCATAAGGGCCATGTGTATATTGCCCTAAACAAGCCTGCGGGCATTACTTGTACGACAGAGCTGCATATTGAGGGCAACATTGTTGATTATGTGCGCCATCAGGAGCGGATTTTTCCTATTGGCAGACTCGATAAAGATTCTGAAGGGCTTATTCTCATGACGAATGACGGAGATGTTGTGAATCCGATTTTGCGTTCGGAGGGCAAGCATGAGAAGGAATATATTGTGACGGTGGATCGTCCGATTAGTGAATCGTTTGTCATTGGCATGTCCGAGGGTGTCAAAATTTTGGGCAGTATGACGCTGCCCTGTAAAGTGACGCGCAGTGCGGAGCGCGTGTTCCGCATCGTATTAACGGAGGGGCGCAACCGTCAAATTCGCAGAATGTGCGAAGCCTTCGGCTACCATGTGCGGAAGCTTCAGCGCGTCCGAATTATGAACATTCAACTGGGGGAGCTTCCTATTGGCGAATGGAGAGACTTGACGGAGCTGGAGAAAGCGCAGCTGTTTGACCTGCTGGATTATACGCCATCAGCACCGACAAGCTGAGCAGTCACTGAAAGAAGCGGAGGGGCTTAAGCTCGCAGCTCTCATGCTCTATAGAATATTGATAGGCGAATGACTGTATTTTATAGAAAAGCCGTCACTTCCATGCGAATGCATCGGAAGTGACGGCTTTTTCATCTTGCCCACTCGTTTATTTTTTTGAGTTGACCTTGAGCTCCTGCGCTTTCTCCAAATCTACATAGTTGCGGATAATGGATACTTCAACGCGGCGATTTTGCGCTCGGCCTTCCTCGGTGTCATTGCTGGCAAGCGGGCGATATTCGCCGTAGCCGCTGGCAGTGAACCTAGCTGGCGAGAGCTCCTTATTTTCAAGCAAAATATCCATAAATCGTACAGCGCGGGAGGAGCTTAAATCCCAGTTCGATTTGAAGAGATACGTATTGATCGGTTTGTTGTCCGTATGTCCCGAAACGATAATTTCATAGTCCGGATACTGCTGGAGCATCTTGCCGATGGAGATGGCCAGCTCGCGTGAGTCTTCCTTCACTTCGGAGCTGCCGGATGCGAACAGCGCCTCATCGCTAATCGTAATCATGAGCTGAGACTGGTTGAGCTTCGTCTCCAGGTCGGAGGTGAGACCATTTTTCTTAATGTAGTCATCAATCTGCTTCTTAAGCTTCTCCAGATCCTCTTGCTCCTGTTTCATCAGCTCTTCGCGGCGTTTCTGCGCATCGTCCTCCTCGTCATCGCCAGAAGCTGGCTTTTGCGACGAATCTTCAGGAGACGGCTCTTGTACCTCTCTTTGATCGCCCGTAGTAATCGCAGCCGGATCAGTAAGCAGACCCGTACCGCCCGTGAAGGCGATATTGAAGGCATTGCTCATTTCCTGGAATTTTTTTACGTCGACCGAGTTCATGGAATACAATACGATAAACAGTGCCAGCAGCAGAGTGAGCAGGTCGGCATAAGGAATGAGCCAGGATTCGTCGACATGCTCCTCATGTTCTTCGTGCCTATGCTTTTTGCTCACTTGCCCCTTCCTCCTTCTCCCTCATCTTCTCACGCTCGGTCGGAGTCAGGAATACCGACAGCTTTTGGTTGATTGCAATGGTGGATACGCCGGATTGGATAGAGAGCAAGCCTTCTACCATCATTAAACGGATTTGAACCTCTGCCTTCGACAGTCGTTTCAGCTTATTGGCGAATGGATGCCATAATACATAACCAGTGAAAATACCTAGCAGCGTTGCGATAAACGCACCAGCGATGGCGTGGGACAGCTTCTCAATGTCACTCATATCCGACAAGGCGGCAATTAGACCAACCACGGCACCGAGTACGCCGAGTGTAGGCGCATAGGTACCCGCTTGGGTGAATATAAGCGCACCGACTTTATGGCGGTCTTCCGTAGCGGCAATGTCCTCAAGCAGAACGTCGCGAACGAATTCCTGATCGTTGCCGTCAATAATCATCCGCATGCCGTTTCGCAGGAAGCTATCTTCGATTTCATCTACCTTTGCTTCAAGAGCGAGCAGGCCTTCGCGGCGGGTAATGCTGGCCCATTCCATAAATTGAGTAATAAGTTGTTCACGTGAAGTTAGATTCTGAGTGCCGAATACCATTTTAAACAGCTTGCCGGTTTTTGTTAGCTCTGACATGGGGAAAGCGATCATAACAGCTGCGACGGTACCCAAGATGATAATCATGTAGGCAGCAGGATTCAAGAGACTGGAGATTGGAGCTCCCTTTACCACCATCCCGCCAAAGATACCTATAATAGCTAGAATAATACCGATAATAGTTGAATTTTTCATTATACACCCCGTCCAATACAAATTCGAAAGTTCTCTATCTTTATTATCGACAGAAGGGGGCAAGGAGATTAGACCTGAAAAGGATTTAAACAGAAAGGCATTAAAAATTGCGGAAATGCGGTAAAATGAATAATACAAATCAATGAAAAGGTGGAACCTTATTATGGGCGTAAAGCATGCAAGGGAATATGCGGATATATTGAAGGAGCTTACAACGGCGGTCAGTGCGATTGAGGGCAGCTATTCCTTTTTTGAAATGGAGAAGGAGGAGTGGGAGGCGCTGGGAGAAGACGAGAAGCAAGAGGTGATGGAGGCATTGGCCGACGATGTGTTTTTCGGGCTAGGCGAGCAAACGATGATCGAGGTGGGCGCAGGCAAAGTTTCCTACCACGCGAAGCATCATGTCATTGAGGTGGCACAGGGCGATAATATCACGCACATGGTACGTTTGATTTAGAGCATAGGTCAAGCAAGGCATTCAAGGTATTCAAGACCCGGTCTTCTGGAGGAAAATCGGACTTTGCGAACGCTGTCGCTTCTTTACAACGAATGTCGATTCCGCTACAATAGGGTCTAACTTTAACAATGGAAGAATATATGACATCGTTTTTATGTAGAGGAGCACGCGATGAAGGACCGACAAACGATGCGAAAGATACCGGAATCGCTAGGCCTTAAGGGTGAGCGGCTGGCTGCCTTCTATCAGCCTATCTTGGCCATGGACACCAGAACAATAATAGGATATGAGGTGCTGGGCAGGGCCTGTGAAGGCGAGCGCGTACGCAGCTTGGGTAAGTTTTTTGGAGACGTCTCCATTTCGGTAGAGGATCATATTGCGGTCGATCGGATTTTGCGAGAGCAGGCGATGCGCAAGCTGGGTGCAGAAAATATAGAGTCGCTGCTGTTTATTAATTTAAAGCCGAACTGGATTCATCGTTATGGGCAATCTGGCGAGCTGTTTACGCTACAGTTGATTGATAAATACGGGATTGATCCACGCCGCATCGTCATCGAAATTACCGAGGAAAGCTTTAATGGCCCGATGGATGAGCTGCGCTCCATTGTGGATCTATACCGTTCGAGAGGCTGCCTCATTGCGATTGATGATGTGGGAAGCGGCTTCAGCAGTACGGATCGCATTGCCCATATTCAGCCTAATATATTGAAGATCGACATTCATATGATCAAAAAGAGCGCGACGCACAATGGTTATTTAGGTGCCCTTCGCTCCTTCTCGGCGCTAGCCGAGCAGATCGGAGCGTCACTGCTGGCTGAAGGTGTAGAGACGCGCCAGGATTTGGTGCGTGCGATTGAAGCGGGAGCCCGCTATGTGCAGGGCTTCTTCTTCTCCAAGGCGGAGCCGGAATTTCAGCAGGCGGATCGTTTCGCCGGAGCACTGGAAGCTGAGCTTGCCGAATACGTTCAGCAGCGCTTGCGCTCCGAGACGACTTGGCAGAAGGAAGCGGCCCAGCTTGCAGCCCTCATTGATAAAGGTTGTATTTGCAGACAGGAGAGCGAGCTAGGCAGAGCAGAGGAATTTAATGGATGGATTACCGGTTTGCTGGAGCAGCTGCCGCTGGGCTGCGTTCGTATCTATTTGTGCCGGGAAGATGGCATTCAGCTATCTGCCAATTATTGCAGGGTGGAGGCTGGCGAATGGGAGCGGCAGGAGGAATATTACGGGGCGAACTGGAGCTGGCGTCCTTACTTCATTCCTACCATTGCGCAGCTGAGCGAGATGCAGCGTACTCTTGTATCGCGTGCTTACGTCGATTTGGATACATGTGAATGGATTCGGACGATATCTATTCTTGCTGGTCCCGGACTTATTTTATTTGCAGATATGAAGGATTATGAACAGCAGACGGATCGGGAGCGGGAGGACGCTGCTTGCAGAACCACGACAGGATGATAAATCCGTAGTCGTGGTTCTTTTGTTCATTTAGAGGAAAGGATATGATGATTTCATCCCTTTTCTCTATTTTTTCGCGAAACGTACAGCTTGGCTGGGTGCATACGCCAAGATAAAGGAGAGGTAATGAGAAGTGTATCATGATTTCAAGCTCATAGAAGGCCGTCCAGTATCCATTCAAGTGAAAGATTATATGAAGCGTTTGATGATAAAAGGCGCGCTGCAGCCGCATCAGAAGCTGCCGTCGACACGAGAGCTGGGCATATTGCTCGGTGTTAGCCGCAATACGGTCATCGCCGCTTATTCGGAGCTGGCTGATGAGGGCCGTGTATATGTCCTGAAAGGCAAAGGCAACTATGTGTCAGAGGATTCGGCGGGCAGCATTGCCCCGCCATCCTTGTTCTGGAAATTGCCGTGGAAGGAGCGGCTGAGCAGGCAGGCTTTGCTTGCTGAGGAGCTGGATCTCATGAAGCGCGGCATTCGCGCTGGGAAGAATACGATTTCTTTTACGAGTATTGCCCCGGATGAGAAGCTGTTTGATCTGGATCATGTGAAGCAGGCGTTTCTGGGCCGTATGTCAGTGGAAGGCCATGTACTGCTGAACTACGGCTACGCCAAAGGCTATAAGCCACTGATCGCGTATCTGATGACGTATATGGAAAATAAGGGCGTGGATGTGCAAGGCAAGGATATGCTCATTACGGCCGGCTTTACAGAAGGCTTTGATCTTGTGCTGGCAGCGCTCCGGCCCGAGCACGGCGCAGTGATCTGCGAAAATCCTACCCATCATACGGCGATTAAAAACCTCAAGCTGCATGGCTTTGACATTAAGGGCGTTACAATGGAGCCTGATGGCATTCATTTGGGAGAGCTTGAACAGGCTTTGGAGGAGCGAGCGTTCGACTGTGCTTATTTCGTACCCTCCTACCATAATCCGACAGGCATTGTGATGTCGATGGAGAAGCGACTGGCGCTGATGCAGCTCATGAGCCGATACAAAATTCCCGTCATTGAGGACGGATTTAATGAGGAGCTGCGTTACTCCGGAGCGCATATGCCGCCGCTCATCGCTTCGGCGGGCAGCGGCAACAGCGTTATTTATATTGGAAGCTTCTCGAAGGTGCTGTTTCCCGGCCTGCGGGTCGGGTGGGTGCTTGCGGACCGTGAGCTGATTGATTATTTGGAAAGCATGAAGCGGGCCCGCAACATTCATACCTCAACGCTTGACCAATCGCTGCTCTATCAATATTTGCATAATGGAAATTTGCATAAATATTTGAAGCGTGCGCGAGCGGAATACAAGCGGAAATACGAGCTGACGCTGCAAACGTGCAAAGCTTTTGTACCCTATCAGACGCTTTCGGGGGATGGCGGGCTGCATTTGTTTGTGACATTTCCAGAAGCCTGCAGCGTGCGTGAGCTGCTGGAGGCGTGCGCGCGGCAAGGCGTAATTTTTACCCTAGGCCATTCTTTTTTTACGGATGGACGGGGCAGCAATACGCTGCGACTAGGATTTTCCCGCGTGACGGATGAGGATATTGTGCGCGGTATTCGGATTATTGGCGATACGGCAAAGCAGCTATGGGGCTTTGCATAAGCAGTAAAAGAGTTAGAGCAGAGCGAAGCAGGTACATTTTATTATTTTGAAAAGGGGATGCAGGCATTATGGTGCAGTATAACGTTTCACCGCTTGTAAAGAGCTTGCCCGCTTCGGGCATTCGCAAGTTTTTCGATATGGCCGGGCAGGATGAAAATATGATTTCGCTGGGCGTAGGCGAACCGGATTTTGCAACACCGGAGCGTGTTCGCGCTGCGTGCATACGAGCGCTGGAAAGCGGTCAGACGATGTACACGCCAAATGCCGGTCTGATGGATCTGCGCGAGGAAATCGCCGCCTATTTGGAGAGCAGCTTTCGATTAAATTACGAGCCGAACGATGAGATTCTGGTGACGGTGGGCAGCAGCGAGGCGCTTGATCTAGCCATACGCACACTGATCTGCCCGGGCGACGAGGTGCTGATTCCCGTTCCCAGCTATATCGCCTATTCACCTATTGTAGCGCTGCAAGGCGGCAGTATCGTAAACGTCGAGACGCATGAGCATGAGCAATTCAAGCTAACGGCACAATCGCTGCGGGAAAAAATTACCCCGCGCTCCAAAGTGCTGCTGATTAACTATCCGAACAACCCGACGGGTGCGGTCATGTCCTATGAGGATTGGCTCCCCATTGCCGAGCTGGTGAAGGCGCATAATCTGATCGTCGTTTCCGATGAGGTTTATGCGGAGCTGACTTACGAGAGCCAGCATGTAAGCATCGCATCGCTGCCTGGCATGCAGGAGCGGACGATCGTCATCAGCGGCTTCTCGAAAGCTTTTGCCATGACAGGCTGGCGCATGGGCTATGCCTGCGGCCCTGTAGAAATCATTTCGCAAATGCTGAAAATCCATCAATACACAGCGATGTGCGCACCTATAATGGGACAGATAGCTGCTCTGGAATCACTGCGCAGTGGATTGGCCGACAAGGATCTAATGAAGGAGGCCTATAAGCAGCGCAGGGCGATGTTCGTGGGCGGCTTGCAGAGGCTGGGGCTTTCCTGTCATATGCCGCAAGGGGCGTTTTATGCCTTTCCCTCCATTGCCCATACGGGGCTGAGCTCAGAGCAGTTCGCCTTCCGGCTTATGCAGGAAGCAGGAGTTGCTGTTGTGCCAGGGCATGTATTCGGCCCGGGCGGCGAAGGACGCATTCGCTGCTCCTATTCGGTATCGCCAGCGAAGCTGTCTGAAGCTTTGGAGCGAATAGGCAGTTATATGAGCCGACTGGGGCAGGATGAACCCCTGCAACAGATGCAGCAGTTGGAGCGGATTGGCGGTTAATTGGAGTAGTGGGGCAGGGGTTAGGCAGCAAGAGGAGGGGAAGAGGCACTACGTCTCTGCCTCTCCTCCGTAGACCATGCAATGGAATTCCGCCGCGCCTTGCGGTGTTGGGCGGATATACGTATCGGTAATGCGGAAGCCTGCCTTCTCGTATACGCGAATAGCGCGTGCATTCCAGGTCAGTACCTCCAAATCCAGCTCGCTGTGTGGAGCACGTCGGCGTGCTTCCTCTATCAGCAGTTCAACAAAGGCGGTGCCCGAGCCTCTGCTGCAAAGCTGTGGATGCCGGCCGAGGCCAAGCCGCAGCACGTCATCCCCGAGCGGGAAAAACTGTGCAAAACCAACGAGCTCCCCTTGGTCATCTAAAATAGCAGCGTATTGCTTCTGGCGAAGCTCGGGATCAGCGAACTCCATTTCTGCCTTCTCCATGGCATCCCATGCTGGCCATTGATAGATGCCATAAGGCGGCTCGTATTGCCAATCGCACAGCTGGCGGGCATGGGAGGCATCCATTGCGCCAACCCTCCAGCCGAATGACCGCTTCGCTCTGCCAGAAGCTGCACTCGCTTTTGTCATAATTACACAATCTCCTTATAGACCTCAATCGCGCGAGCGCGTGAAGCCTTCAAATCTACAATGGCATGCGGCTGCGGCAGGTGGACTTGCTTATCGGACAGATGGGCAAGCTCAGGCAGCCAGCGTCTAATGTAAGTACCGCTCGGATCATGAGCTTTGGACTGTGTGGCCGGATTCATAATACGAAAGTACGGCGCGGCATCGTAGCCGAGGGACGAGCTCCACAGCCAGCCGCCCCGGTTGAGCGTATGATCATAATCAGCCAGCTGGCGACGGAAATGCTGCTCGCCCAGCGTAAACGGGCACAGCAGGTTTTTCGTCAAAAACATGGCGGTCACCATCCGCAGCCGATTCGGCATTTCGCCGGTTTCATTAAGCTGCTTCATAGCGGCATCTATGATAGGAATGCCCGTTTTTCCTCGGCTCCAGGCCTCGAAATGCTGATCGTTCAGCGCGGATAAATCAAACTTCTGCTCATAGCGGTAAAAGTCCTCATTATATTTTCCCTGATAGAGAAAAAAATCCCGCCATGCCAGCTGCCTAATCCAAGGCTCGGCTCCAAACTGCTGCTGTGCTGCTTCATAGGCTTGCCTTGCCGATAGTGCTCCCGTATTCAAATAACGCGCCAGCTGGCTTGTTTGGTTTTCCGCAAACTGGTCGCGGCTGCCTTCATAGCCCGCCAAGCGGAGGCTTAGAAATTGCTCCAGCGCATCGGCTGCGCTCAGCGTTCCCGAGTCAGTCGGCGCGATTGAAGCATCCGTGGTATCGAACACAGCAAAGGAATCAGCCGATGTGCGGTCCGCCGCTTCTGTCGCGTCCGCTGCTCCCGCTGCCCGCAAAAAGGCTGACGCAGCCGGATGCTCCCGAGGAAGACGGAAGCGCTCTGCTATGCTGGCATCTATATTTTTCAGCGTTTTCAGCTGCTTCAGTGTTGTTTCGCCCGCAGGGGAATAATGGCTTTGCATAAAGGACTGCCACATGCGGTAAAAGGGCGTAAATACCTTGTAAGGCTCACTGCGTCTGGAAAACGAATGAAGCTCCTCCAAATCGGCGAGCGGTGCATCGTCGAGCGGCAGCCAGCGACGCCCCGCTGCGTGCACAACCTGCTGGATCGCTTGGTCTCGCATCCGGGCATACGGTGTATAGTCCATGTGGACGAGAACCTCTTCAATGGGATGGGCTTGCAGCAGCGCTTCGGTAATGGCGGCGGGATCGCCGTAAAGCACATGCAGCTGCTCGCCTGCCGCCTTGTATTGCTCTACTAGGGAGGCGGCCTGCGACAAGAAGGTTCTGCCGCTGTGGCACAAGAGCCGGTCACCATCCGCCAGTGACGGGTCTATGATAAGCAGATGAATGCCGTGCTGCCCAGAGCGGCGCACGTAATCAAAGCAGCGTAAATCGTTTGAACGCAGGTCTTTGCGGTGAATATATAAATACATGGAAACGAGCCCCCTTGTGTCCGTGCTAGAAAACAGAAAAGCCGCAGGCTATTTGTCCAAGGACAAACAACTGCGGCTTTACTGATTGAGACAGCAGCTTTTCGTTATGTAAGCGAAAAAAGCATGGTCTGGCTCTATTGCTCGCTTGCGTACTTGTCGTAAGCGTCTTGGCTCATAATGCGTGTAGCTGTCACGTAACGATCAGCGTAATAAGACTCGCTAAGTTTGCTAATAATAACGCCTCTACTTGAGGAGGAATGTGCAAACTTTCCATCCCCTACATAAATACCAACGTGGGAGATGCCTTTGCCATTCGTGTTGAAGAATACAAGATCGCCAGCGATCAGGTCACTCTTCTTCACTTCGCTGCCATCATTCGATTGCGCTTGGGAAGTACGGGAAAGATCGATGCCCATTTTATCGAAAACATATTTCGTAAAACCGGAGCAGTCGAAGCCTTTCGTAGTTGTTCCGCCGCTTTGGTACGGTGTGCCGATCAGATCAGCGATAACACCGTCCATCTTCGAATCCGCGAACACGCTGCCTGCTTGGAAAGCAAGCATTAATACAAGACCAACGAGTAGTGCAGTAACCTTCTTCAAAATTTGAAACTCCTTCCGGTGCCGACGAGGTTAGCTGTGGGGTTCGGTTGTGAAGGTTCCCTATGATTTCCAAGACACTTGAATCAAGCCGTCCAAGCATCGAAATCAATTCACCCAAAGTGGTTCCCCCGTATTTCTATACCTTTGCGGTATAAAAAATTAGGCTGGTTTAATTTTGCTCTGCGCTAATAATTCGTTTTTTTCACGTGATTTCCTCCTATATGAATGAATTTCTAATAATTCTCATGTAACCTTTTGGCTCAATTTTGCGTTAAAACAAGTTTCTTGCCTAATAAATGCTCGTTCTAACACCGTTCGCAAGCAAAAAATCATTTTGTCAGTTTATATGAGAAATAGGCGGCCAATATGCTAAGAATCGTACATTTAGGCTAGAATTATAGCGTAAAATGAAGAATTAGAGAGTTTAGTCAGCATCAGTCTAGGGGGTTGGTAAATAAATAGAAGCGTGGCCTACAGATGTTAAATAACTGAAAAACCCCGATTGCGGTCTCTTGTCCGCAATCGGGGTTTTTATGAAAAGGACTTTAGAAAAATGAGAATACTAAATGAGAATTAGGGAGGACTACCCTCATTTTTCTAAGTGTAATTTCCTATTTATGGGTGAAAAAGGTCTCATAAAAGGGCCAAAAAGGAGCCTGAAACGATCTTAAAATGATCTTAAAACACGCTCAGCGCTGCTTCGATTGCAGGCAATCGTATTGGGCAGCGAGCGTCCATACCTTCAACAAGGTACGGAGGAAATGGTAGGCTTGATGCATGATGAGTGCCAGCATTCCCGCCCAAGCATAGGAAAGGCCGGATACCAAAAGCGAGGCGGCGACAGCCAGCAGCCACATCATAAGAGAGAGGCCGGCATAAGGAAAAAGATTTCGGAGCGCCATACTGAGCGAGCGCATGGCGCCCGTGCCGGAGGCGGCGCCGAGCTGCATGGCGAGCAGCAGCAGGTGAACGAGAAAGCTCCACAGCAGCCAACCGCCAAAGCCTGGCAGCGTGCTTTGCAGTAGCTCGCCCAGCGAATGGCCCTCCAAAAGCAGCTTGAAGGCGCGAGGCAGAAGGAACCAGCCAGGTGCGAAAATAAGCAGCGCGCGCAGCCAATAGAGCAGCGTCACAGGCTTCCAAGCCTTGCGAATGCCTTGAAGAAACTGCGTTCCGCCTTTTTCGTCCATATGATGCAGCGAGTAGAGCAGCCCCGCATGGAACAGCGGGCTCAGCAGCATGCGGGCGGCGAATAGGCCGCCCAGCAGCCATAGATAGGGGGTAATCATATCTGTTTTTGTCAATTGAAACTGGGCCTCGCTGAGGAACAGCGAAACGGCCGAATCCGACGGATGCTGGTGAGGAAAGCGCCGCAGCAGCGGCAGTACAGTCATATCAATAAAGCGGTAAAGGAAAAGTCCCCATAATAGCTGGTACAGGAACAACGCAATGACGATATTGAAATGGCGGATGGCGAGCCGCCAGCCTTGCTTCATATGCTGCTTCATTTGTTAACCTCCTCTCTACCAGCCTACGGATGCGAGCAGGCCTTCAATAAGCTTCGTCAGGCCGAGGCTCCACCGAATGCGCGATTGCTCTGGCACTTCTGCACGCATAAAATTGTTAATATGCCGATTGTCCAGCACATTGCTGTTTTTCGGATCGACTGCTACCCATGCGAGCGGAGCGGCATGCATCACCTTGTACTCCATATGAGACTCGGCTGCGTCCCATATTTTAGAAATGGTTTCGCCGTCGGTAAAGGAGAAAACGAGCGGTATGGGTCCGTTTTGTCCGCCATTGCGCTTGATCAGCACGGTAGACTCATAAGCCGTTTGGCCATCCTTCTGCACTTCATTCACTCGAATAGCCTCCACTGAAAAATCCGCCATCAGGCTGCCATACACATACTGGTGAAAATAATCCTGCCATTTTTCCTTCGTAACCTGCTCGACGACTCGCTGGAAATCGGACGTCGTTGGATGCTTGAATTTGTATTTTTGAAAATATGTGCGCATAATTTTTTGCATCGTCTTTGCTCCGACCTGCTTCTCAATGCCGACCAGCACAAGCTTGGCGCGCATGTATACATTTTCCGCATACTCATCGCTGTTGTGATAGGCCCATGAAGGCTGCTTAAGCGGGGCAGGAGCTGTAATATAGCTGGCCTCCATAGCTAAATTGGGTTCAACGCCATAGGCGTTCTCCATCACTTTATCCTCTGCATACGATGTAAAGCCTTCGTCGAGCCAAGCTTCTTCGAACTCGTTCGATGCGACCATTCCGTACCAATACTGATGACCAATCTCATGTACAACGGTTCGCTCCAAGCTGTAGCCAGGGTTGTCGGAGTCAGCAGCTAAAGCGGTTACGAGCGTTGGATATTCCATGCCGCCGGCGCCATTCGCCCCTTTTGGCGGAACGACGATGGACAGCGTTGAATACGGATATTCACCGTACCACTCCGCGTATTTGGACAGCGACGATTTTGCTGCATGCATATAGCGGTCCTTTAGTCCCTCGTGGGCAGGGTCCATATAAAGCTTAATGCGTACGCCCGGAATGCCCGTTCCGGATAAGGTGTCCTCCGCGTATATGAAGTCGGGCGAGGCGGACCAAGCAAAGTCATGCACATCCTCGGCATAAAACGGATAGACGCTTTTGCCATTTTGCGTCACAGCCTCCTTCGTCTGAATGCCGGTTGAGGCTACCTTAAAGTTTTCTGGTACAGTAATCTGGGCGCTGTATAAGCCGAAATCACTATAAAACTCCGAATCGCCATGATACTGATGGACGTTCCAGCCTTCATTCGTTCGGCCGCGCGTGCCAGCCGTCTCATAAACGGCAAGCTTCGGAAACCACTGACCCGCCATGACGAAGCTGCCGGAATAGCCCATGCGCGCGAATACTTCAGGCAGTTTAACCTCGTAGGTCATGGAGAGCGTTACCGATTTGCCCGGTGCGACTGGAACGGGAAGTTTAAGCTTCGTCAGTGTGTAATCGTCTGTATTTCCGTCATCGGGCTGGACATAATGCAGGCGGGGAAGCAGGCTCTCGCCCTCCAACGTCTGCAAGGTGAGCAGCTTCATATAGCCTTGGCCGTCAACCGTAGCCTTGTCGCCTCTGAGCTGGCCGCCAGACTCGCGCATGAACGTCGATTTTTCGGATTGAAAGGCATTGGGATACAGATGAAAATACAGCTCGGACACCGTTTTTTTACCTGGATTCGTCCAAGTTACGGTCTGGGAGCCGTCCAAATACCTAATATCCTCTCGAAGTGCAACATGCATATTGTATTGGACGACTCTTTTGCTGAGCGTCTGCTCAGCATCAGGCTGGACAGAGTCGGGCTGCACCGGTGCTGCCGGGGCAGGCGGCTTGGCTGTTTGCGGTGCAGCCTGGATGCCTGCTGGTATACCGGCCGCACCGCTTGGCGGGGCAGTAGTTGTGTGGGCTGCGGCGCTATTTGCCAAACCAGCAAGTGGCGGGTCTGAGGTGCCGGAGGCGTACGTATACTGGGATAGCCAAGCGTTGCCGAAGCCATGATGCAGCGACAGTCCGAGCAGGACAGCCGATAGCAAAATGAGCGCGATTCGTTTGAAAGGTCCTGGAGTCATTGAACGTTTCCCTCCCGTTGACAAGCATCTACAGCATATATATGTCGGCTTGTACAGGAATAGTCTTATGGATTTGGTAAGAGAGGGGGAAGAGGCTGAAAATTACTTTTCTGAGGCCCAAAGATTTTATGCAACGATAGTGGTCCTAACTAAAAAAGATCTAAAATATTCAAACTAAAAGCTATACTTTATACACTACCAATTTCAAAAAGATGAACATACACTTAAGTTTGGGAGGAGTTGGACGAATAGGTCTATTACTCTAGAACCTGACTCGATTTCAGCTTGGATTAAAGGCAGGAGATTTTGC
Organism: Paenibacillus sp. KS-LC4; assembly: GCF_036894955.1. Classification (NCBI taxonomy): domain Bacteria; kingdom Bacillati; phylum Bacillota; class Bacilli; order Caryophanales; family Paenibacillaceae; genus Paenibacillus; species Paenibacillus sp. KS-LC4. The sequence goes on from NZ_CP145905.1 coordinate 227,395, forward strand.
TCGTTCATAAATGTTAGCGCTTTCGTTTTTTCTAAAGGCGATAAATGCTGAATTTCCGGCTTGAAGCAGCCCCAAGCCCATTTTAAGACAGCGCAGCACATAGCATTCCAAATTTCAAAAATATTGAGGGTCGATAGAGCGTGGAAAACCAATTTTGAAGAGCGAGGTATTGCTATGGCACTATATATTGAATTTTTCAAGAAGGCCTTTCAAGAACGTTATGCGTTTCGTTTCAACTTTTACATCACAATTCTTGCAAGCATTCTGCTGCTTGTGATTCAAATTAATGTGTGGACGGCACTTTACAACAATAAAGAGAATATTGACAATATCCATCTTAATGAAATGGTTTGCTACATAATAATCTCAGCAATCGTCGTGACATTAACGCGATCGAATGCAGGAAGGAAAATTGCAGAGAGAGTTGAGAATGGAAGTATCATATTGGATTTAATGAAACCCGTTAATTTTAAGAGATATTTATTATCCGAGGACTTAGGAACGAATGTATTCCAAACCTTATTTGTCACGATTCCTGCTATAGCGGCTACCTTTTTGTTTTTCGACATCTCCCTATCGGTGGATATGAGGAATACATTACTGTTCCTACCGAGTCTTGTGTTAGGGATAATTATGGCTTTCCATATTCATTATATTTTTGGCCTTTTCTCGTTTTGGCTTGAAACCTCATGGTATATTCCGTTCTTTATAGGTGCCTTATTCGAACTCTTCTCAGGTTCTGTTGTTCCATTATGGTTTTACCCGCAATGGTTGTTCAATATCTGTCAGGCATTACCGTTCCGCTTCATTTTTTTTGAACCGATTGCTATTTTTTTAGGGAAGTACGGAATGCAACAATCGGTAACCGTTCTTCTCATGCAATCTGGATGGTTGGCGGTTATTATACTCGTTGAAAAATATGTATGGTCTAGAGTGCAAACCAAATTAGTAATACACGGGGGATGACGTATGCATTACGCTCAACTGTATTTGGAATTTATCAAATTAAGGATCATGGGGGTGGCCGAATACCGTAAAGCCTTTTTTATGGGAGGGTTAGCTCAGTTTGCTTCTTACGGGGCTGAATTTCTGATTTTATGGATTTTGGTAGATAAGTTTCAATCCATCAATGGTTGGGGAGCATATGAGGTGTTATTTTTGTTCTCTTTAAATCTATGTTCTTACGCACTAGCGGGATTTTTCGTTTTCACACCTACGACTCAACTAAGCAATATGGTGAAAAATGGTTCTTTCGACGAAGTGTTAACAAAGCCTCTTAATAGCTTCTTTTACCTGGTTTGCCGGGAATTCAATAGCGCGTACATAAGCCATTTTTGCCTCTCCATCGGGGTGATTGTCATCTGCCTAACTGGTATGGAAATGACCTTTACGTTTAAGGATATCGTTTTCCTGATCGTAGTGATAATTAGTGGGGCATTAATTCAAGGGGCAGGGTTAATTTTCACTTCAGTACCTTCATTTTGGATCATCGAAACGCAAGGTTTGCGAGAAGTTCTTTTCTTTCAAATTAAAAATTTTATTCGTTACCCAATCACCATTTACAACAAGGCGGTTCAAGTGATTCTGACCTTTATTCTGCCTTATGCGTTTATTAATTTTTATCCCGCGCAATATTTTATGACGAAAGATGATTTTGTTTTTTTTAATCATAACGTTCAATATTTCTCTCCGGTGGTTGGAGTTGTATGTTTTGTACTCGCTTATAGGTTTTGGTTATTTGGCGTCAATCATTACAAAAGTACGGGATCATAGGGGGGAACTATCGTGATAGAGGTCAGTAATGTAACAAGGGAGTTCAGAGTATTTAGACGCGAAAAAGGGTTTGCTTCGTCTATAAAGTCAATTCTGAACAGGAACTACGAAGTGAAGAAGGCTGTTAACAATATTAATTTTCATATCCAAGAAGGAGAACTTGTCGGATATATTGGGTCGAACGGAGCTGGTAAATCTACGACGATAAAAATGCTTGCCGGTATTCTTGTACCTACATCTGGGATTGTCCGGGTGAACGGTAAAGAACCGCACCGAAATAGGAAGGAAAACGCAATGAATATCGGGGTCGTCTTTGGTCAGAGGTCTCAATTATATTGGAATCTCCCGATGGAGGAAACCTTTGATCTATTCGCAAAAATATATAAAATTAACCCAACGGTTTTCCGTAACAATGTTGATTATTACGTAGATTTGCTCGAAATGGAAGAATTCATAAGGGTTCCGGTGCGTCAGCTGAGTCTTGGTCAAAGAATGCGTGCAGAGTTAGCGGTGGCCTTGCTCCATGAGCCAAAAGTACTTTATTTGGACGAGCCTACGATCGGTTTAGATGTAGCCGTAAAGGCCAAGATTAGAACCTTTATACGACAAATAAACAAATCAAAGAAAACAACCGTAATTCTAACTACTCACGATATGAAGGACATCGAGGAAGTATGCGACCGAATTATTACAATTAACAAAGGCGAAGTATTATTTGACGGTACTGTAGCCGGATTCAAGGACAATTTCAATCCGGGTCATGTGCTTACAGTCGATTTGGATGATCAGCGCAATAAAATAACAGATGGCAGGCTCAAGCTTCTTGTCGACGAAGGATTGAGGAAAAGCTTCTTAATTGACAAGAATGAACTCTCGGTCGCCCATGCGATATCCATCATTTCGAATAGCTACGAAATAAAGGACATGCAGTTGAAAGAGCCGGATATTGAGGAAGCGGTGAAGTTTTTATATGCTGCGGCAGCGAGAGAAAAATAGAGTATGTCGACTAGGGAGAAAGGCACACCGCATTTCCGGTAAAATTCTGAAGCAAATAATGGAAGGGTAAGCAGCCTTCAAACTGGAAATGGAGCGCTTCGGCATTCAGATGATATTAGCGGGCGGGGGAGGCGCTGCTGTCACCAACACGAACTTACCTGCCAATCGTTAAAGAATTGCTTGAGCAGCTTTCTTCTCAGATCACTGGTATTATCCATTGTACGGGTGGTGGGCAAGGGAAGTGCAAAGGTTTTGGTACAGGTGTTCATTATGTAAAAGACAATATGTTCCCAATACCACCTATATTCCAGGTCATTCAAGAGCAGGGCTCCGTTCCGCTCAAGGAAATGTATCAAATTTTCAATATGGGCCATCGAATGGAAATTTATTGCAAGCCAGAGGCTGCAAATGAGCTTATTGCCACTTCACAAAAATATGGGGTAGAAGCAAGAGTGATTGGGAAAGTCGAAGCAAGCGACAGCGATGTTAATCAAGTAACTATTTTCACCGAAGGCACGACGCTGGAGCTGTAAAGGATTTATTTAAAGCAAGAAATAAACATTTTACCGGATGGCGAGCTTTTTTTGGTATGATACCAAGAGAGGCCCGCCTGCTTTTATGAAATGAACTTTTGATTATAAAAGGCGTGTGCTTGTTTTATTGAAGCAAAACATTCAAAATGGAGTTATAGATGTGTTTCTGTAGGCTTAACAAATATGAGGGCAGGAAATGTGACGAGAGGACGTGTACGAACGAATGGAACAGCAAGGACAACCGGAGAAAAAAGAAAAGAAATCACTCGCGCTTAACGTCGTGAGCAATAAACAGCATAAAGGCTTTGGTGCAGGCACCATTGATCTAAGCCAAGTATCCTGCGTTATTATTGATGCGGGCGTCGCTTATATCGACGACGGCGCGATGCATGCGAAGAGCAAAGTGGAGCGCGGCATCAAGTTTTCCCCTAATAAAGAGGATACGCCGAATGGCCGCCAATGCTGGATTGTATGGGTTGCGGTAGAACGCGGAGAGAATGGCACGAACTACGCTGGCGCAACAGCTTGCGAAATGTGGATTGACACGGAAGCCCGCCGCGGGTGGAAAATCCTCCCTGATCATGTCAACAAGCTTGATCATGCGATAAAGCGCCGCTTCAACTTGGGCGAGCTGGGCGCAGAAGAAAAGGCTGCGTTCCGCAAGCTGTTAATTGAGCATAATGAAGAATGGTGGACCAATTCTTCCGATGAGCTGAAGCAGGCTTTGGAGGCGTAGGCTTACGTCTGCTTAACTAACTGAACGGTTACTGAAGTAATGTTATAAGTCATTAGGGCAGAGGCGTTCGTAACTTGAACGTCTTCTTTGTCATGGTTGTACGTAAATACAAAACATATTTATCGTATATTTTAATAAGGACGCTGATTTACTTGTTCTTAATTATAGATGCTTATTAAGGAGATACAACTTAGGAAGTTATCTTGACTAATCTAATTTATATGTGTATAATGAGGTGTATACACCTCATTATAATAATATAATACATATTTAAATACCCTGTGGATATTGATTTTTTCTTTCGCTTATGGTATCATCTAGTGTATACACTAGATGATATTTAATGAGTGAAGAAATGAGGTCTAAAATGGCACGCCCTAATCGGTATCAGATTATGGATCTCTACAAGTCAGAAATTGAATTTGTACTTCAAGAATTGAACAAAAATATTTTTAGCGTTGCTGATATAAATTCTGTTCTTTTTTCCAATCAATACAAATGGAAATTGCCTGCTTCAACAACAACTGAAGAGTTTTTAGAGTTTCTTGTTGAGCGAAGAAAAATCTTACGACAAGTCGCAATTATTTTAGGTGGTAGAGAAATAATTAGATATGTATTTAATAACAGCCAACTGGATCACGCCGAGTTTGCTGTTTCTTTATTTTCCAATCTGTATTTAAGCCATTATTCCGCAGTTACTTTACATGATTTGACTGATGAAATTGTAAAATCTATTTATGTAAACCGGGAACAGTCAGAAAAAAAAGGGGCGCCTTCCGTGGTGCTGCTACAGCAGAATATTGATCAGGCATTTTTAAAGCCTATGCGACAAACAAATAATTTTTTTGATTTTGAAAATCGCCGTATATATGTCCTGAATGGTCGCTACACAAATCAGTTAGGAATTATAAAGAAAAATGGACTGCAAGTGACAGATTTAGAGAGAACTTTGATTGACATTGCAGTACGACCAGATTATGCAGGTGGCGTTAATGAAGTATTGAATATTTATAGGCGTGCTAAGGGCTTAATTTCTGTAAACAAAATGCGGATGTACATTCAGAAATTAAAATATATTTACCCATATCATCAGGCAATTGGGTTTTATTTAGAGTTAGCAGGATACAATGATACTGCGCTTAAATTAATGTCAAATATACCAGTGGAACATGATTTTTATTTAACCTATAATATTATTGAAAAAGCGTATTCTAGTCGTTGGAGGCTATACTACCCTCAAAATTTATCATGATCATTTTGAAGAACCGCTTGAATTTTTCAAGCGGTTCTTCATTTATGCAGCAAGTATATGCAAATTGTTTCTAAGCAACAGATCTACTACATAGTTGAAGTAAAAATCAAAGCCTTTGAATTCTGAGCCTACAACACTATCCCTTAGTTTGATTTCATCTTGCTTATGAAACTCAAGTGTATCTGGAATTTTGGCTATTAGTTCAATGGGGACATTTTTAGCTTGGAAGCATGCTTTTAAATGGCGTATAGTATCCGGATGGTTAAAATCGATATGTACTAATGAACTTTCCAATACCGTGTAGATATCAAAAAAATCTCTAGGTCGTGCCTTTCCGAAATTCGCTTCTTTTCCAATACTAACATTATATTCGGCCATCTGTTGGCACACTGCTCTTAATTTTTCTAAAACAATAAGGGTGGGTGTATAAATGGGGACGATATATCCATCAAGTTCGGCCGTTGTTATATCCCCAAGATACTCATGCATTCCAAAATCTATTGATATATTTTTCTTTGTATCACTCACTGCAATTGATTTATTTGTCAACCAAACAGGCTCATTCTTATGCGCTTCGAATTTATCATTTTCAATGACTTTGAAATTGGCTCCATATCCTGCCCAGAAATAGGGTGTTTTTGGAGTTCTCGTTTTTGGCTTGGAAATCATTTTAACGTCGAATACTTTGAAACCATTATCAAAAAAAGTCCTGGAAAGTACAAATTCAAGGCGTTGGCGTACTTCTTCTAGGTTTGTAAGGCCAATGTTTTCAAAATCCTGAGACATGGAGAAATCTAAATCAATTGAAGCGCGGGAGTTCATGCCATATCCAATATCTAAGGCATTTCCACCCTTTAAGACTAGAGTATCAAGGAGATCATCATCTGAGAAAAGAGCGATAATAGTCAAAGTCCTAAAACGTCGTAATTCTTCCAAAGATAAGGCCACTAGCAAATCCCTCAACTTTCTGATATTCGACATATATCTACATTTTCTCACATATAATAGTACTTTGTGAAGTCTCTTCTAGTGTTTTTTCTAATGAACATTCCAGTGATAATTGCACCAGTAGCACAATAATCTTTTTTTAGTAAGGTGCAGGGGATAGCTAAGGCTCCAGCGTCTATTATAACGGGAAGGGGGAGAGCAAGATTCAAGATGAAGCATGGTTAATAGCGCTCCGCGAAGGCGGGCCTGCGGAATTCCAGTTATTCGTGCAGGAATATGGCGCTCATATTTATAGAACGGTTTATGCTGTGCTGCATTCGCCGCATGATGCGGAGGATGTTACCCAGGAAGTGCTGCTGCAAATTCACCGCTCTCTCCCCGAGTGCAGGCTGGAAGGCTTTAAAACCTGGGTGACCCGCATTGCTGTAAACCGTGCGATTGATTGGAAGAGGAGCAAGGCACGCAAGCCGGAAGAGCTGAGCGAATATGTGGACAATCTGGGACCGGACACTGATGGGCAAGGAACCGCGATGCCCGCGGAGCGCGCTGCGATCGAGCGGGAGGAACAACGCTACATACGAGAACAGGTTGAGCAGCTCCCGGAAAATTATCGCGAAGTCGTAAACGCCTATTATATAGAACAGAAATCATATGAGGAAATTTCGTCCTCAACCGGACTGGAGCGTAAAAGTGTAGAATCGCGCCTGTACCGGGCAAGAAACTGGATCAAGCGGCACTGGAGAAGGGAGGACTTTGAATGAGTCAACATGAGGAGCACAAGCATGGCGAGAGTTCGAGGACGAAACAGCAGGGCAAGCATGTGAATCATGTGGAGGCCTCCCTCCTGGAGCAATATGTGGCGAACTTGCTATCCGAGCCGGAGCGCGAGCAGATCGAGCGGCAGCTTGCTGGCTGTGACGAATGCTTAGAGCGATTTATGTATGTATTGGAGGCGGACATGGCTGGGGCGGAATTTACATCGAAGCTTCATGCAGAAGGAGCTAGCCCGCTCAATCTGGCGATTGAGCTCCCGGATTTTGAACAGATGGGCAGCAAGCTCAGCAGGCAGCTGTTTGGACCATCTGAATCTGAAAAACAGCAGCTGTCCATGCCGGGTCCGTTCCTTCAGGAGAAATCATTCCGCCGCAGGTCATGGCTTCAGCATCCAGCCACTCATTATACCGCTGCGGCGGTCATTACTCTGCTGCTGCTCGGTACAGGCGTACTGAACAACATTTCACAGGAGCTGGAAAAAATAGACCACAGCAGACTGCAGCATAAAGAGGAGCAGTTCATTCGAGACAAGGAGCAGCGCGAGTCCTCCTGGTCGCAGCAAATGATGAATCGCACTTCCCTCTGGCTGGATGGCATCGCCTCCAAACGGTTTAAATAATGAAGGATGAAGGAGAGATTAAGGAATGAATAGGGAGAAAAAGTCCATTGTTGCGCTGCTGCTGTCCATGTTTCCGGGATTCGGCCATGCCTACCTAGGGCGTCCGATCAGATTTATTATATACGCAGCAGGAGGATTTGGCCCGCTCGCGATTCTGCTTTTAATAGCAATCGTCAACTATATTGAAGATGACACAGCTTTTATTTTGTGCTTCATTTCATTTCTATTTTGGGGCGTTAATATGCTTGATATGATTGTAACGCTCATTGGAAGAAACAATGTAAATCATCGTCAGAATGGATATGCAGTCACAGGAGCAGGCGCTGGTGCAGGAGTACCGCCAAGTCCAGATCAGATATACAACGGCATGCCGCCGGGAGCGATGCACGCACAAGAAGACCTCTTAACCTACAGCGAGCAGAAAGAGCGCACGAATACGCTGCTGCTGTCCATCATTCCTGGCTTGGGTCATATGGCGCTTGGGCTTATGCAGCGGGGCATTGCGTTCCTCATTGCATCCATCGGCTTGTTCGCAGTTGTTATTTTTATATCGTTGGTGACGGGGACGGAAGAGTTTCTTATTTTCCTGCTAGGTGTGCCGGTCATTTGGATTTACAGTATGTTTGATGCGTCACAGCAGCTGCATCGCAAGAAACGGGGCGAGCCCTTGGAGGATCGGCCGTTTTTTGAAGAGATGGAGGAGTACATGAACAAGGGGCGCAAAAATAAAGCACTCGCTGCAACGCTGTCGCTCTTTCCCGGCGCAGGGCATCTCTATCTCGGGCTTCAAACACGCGGCCTGCAAATTATGGCTGGCTTTCTCGCCTCCGTGTACTTAATGGATGCGCTGAGGCTATCGATGTTTTTGTTTTTGCTCCCGCTGTTTTGGTTTTTTGCTTTTTTCGATGTCATGCGGCAGCTGTCTACCGAACCACAGGAAGGCTTAAAGGATCAAGCGATCATTACGCAGTTTGCTCCTTATCAGCGCTGGATTGGCATTGGTCTGCTGCTGATCGGGCTGTATTTTATGGGTGATCGTGTTCTGGCCGATTACGCTGCGCATTATTTTCCAAGATGGTATACCCAGTATCAAAATATAAAATATAATTTGCCGACCGCGCTGGTAGCCTTTGTTATGATTGCTGCTGGTCTGCGTATGGCATTTGGCAGAGGGTTTCAACGAAACAAAGGGCTTCCCCCTAGAGATTGGGAACAGGCGGAACCGCTGCGGAAGGGGAAAAACGAATGAAGCAGTGGCGTGTAGGCACGCTTTCGATGGGCGTTACGTTATTATTGATGGGGGTCGCTGTAGCGGTCTCCATCTGGAGCGGGACAGGGGCATACAATATGCTGCTATGGGTGGCGCCGCTTGTTTTTATTTTGCTCGGTGCGGAAATATTATTGTACATTTGGTTTGCGGGAAGCGAGCGGACGATGCTGCGTTACGATTGGATCAGCCTATTTATCGTTGGAATGATTGGATGCTTCAGCATTGCGATGGCGGGTCTGATTTCAACAGGGATTTTGGATGAGTTCCGCGGGGCGGTGCGTCAAATGGAACGGACGGCACTTATTGAGACGGCGCCCATCTCCGTGCCGGAGAAGGTCGATAAAATCGTCGTACAAGCGCTCCGTCCGGTAAGTTTAGATCAAGTGGATGGCGGAAAGGTGCAACTGCTGGGACAGGTGCAATATTGGGCTGCAGAGCCGATTGACACTTCAGAGCAGCTCGTTAGCACAAGCGTAGTGGGAACGGTCATGTATGTCATGGTTGGTGAATTTGAGCGGCATAACGGCCCGCTTCAGTCGAATATGTATAACGCACAAATGACGTTAGTGTTGCCGAAGTCTATTGAAATCGAGCAGCGCGGGTTTTAGGCACTTATCGAATATATAAAAAAAGAACCTTAAAGCGCTTGCTCCGATTGTTATCGGGAGCAGGCGCTTTTAAGGTTCTAACGGGAAAGCGGCAGCCAGTCAAGGACGCGCTGGATATTGCGATCCCAGAAGCCCCATTCATGCATACCCGGTTCCTCATCATAGGTTAGAGTCAGCCCAGAGTCCTCCATTGCTGCCTTAAAGCGAAGATTATCCTCATACAGAAAATCTTCTGTCCCGCAGCATTGATAAAACTTTGGCTGTTGTTCAGGGGCAAGCGCAGCTGTAGAGGCCAAAAGATTAAATAGATGGCTAGGCCCCGCTTCGAGCTTCTCTATACTTCCGTACAATCGTCCAAACTCGCCTTCATCCGTATAAGAGAAGTCCGGATGCTGGAGACGACTCACAACATCAAGCGCGCCAGAAAGACTTGCCGCAGCGGCAAAGCGCTCAGGATGATGCAGTCCCAGCTTGAATGCGCCGTAGCCGCCCATCGAGAGACCAGCGACAAAGTTGTCTTCCCTGCGGGCTGACAGCGGGAAGAAGGAGCGGGCCACTAGCGGTAGCTCCTCGCTCACAAAGCTCCAGTAACGCCCGCCCTGCTCCATATCGGCATAGAAGCTGCGATGCACGCCAGGCATGACGACAGCGATTCCTTTGCTGGACGCATAACGTTCAATGGACGTATAGCGTGTCCAAGCGGTATGGTCATCGGACAGCCCATGCAGTAAATACAGCACCGGATATTTGTAATCCGCGCCTTCCTTGCGGGAAGACAGGTCAGCTAAGGACGGCTGGGGCAAAATAACCGACATGCCAGTCGAGAAGCCGAGCTTTTCCGAGAAAAAATCACATTGAAACAAGGCCATTACTAGGGAGCCTCCTTGTAACATTCTTTTGGATGAATGATCGTGCGAAACTGTGCTTATTTAATGCCGGAAATCGAATAATTCTCAATAATTTGTTTTTGGAAGAAAATAAAGACGATGACGACCGGCAGCACCATGAACGTGGAGCCTGCCATTTGCAATGCATAGTTGCCGCCATGCTCGCCTTTGAGCAAGGCCAAGCCGACAGACAAGCTGTACAGCTTCTCGTCATTGGCGATAATGAGCGGCCACAGGAAGCTGTTCCAGCCGCCAATAAAGGTCAGAATGCCTTGAATCGCCAAAATAGCTTTAGAGATCGGAAGCACAATTTGAAAGAAGGTGCGAATTTCACTTGCTCCATCCAAGCGAGTTGCTTCCAGCAGCTCGTCGGGAATCGTGGACATAAATTGGCGGAATAGAAAAATACCAAAAGCGCCGACAAAGCCTGGAAGCACAATACCAACCATCGTATTGGTTAAATGCATTTCATTAAGCAGCAGGTAAACAGGAATCATGGTCACCTGGCCGGGAATCATCATCGTTGCGAGCACGAGATAGAACAGCTTATCCTTGCCTTTGAACTTGAACTTGGCGAAAGCATAACCAGCCATCGCATTCAGGAACAAGCCAATAAAGGAGAAGAAGACGATCAGCAGCGTATTGCCCAAATACGTGCCAAAATGCATATTGACGAACAAGTCGCTGAAGTTTTCGAACGTAATATTTTTTGGCCATAAAGTTGGAGGCAGCTGCTTGACCTCGCTCTCTGTTTTGAACGCCGACATAATCATCCATGCGAACGGAAGCATCATGACTACTCCGCCGCCAGTCAGCAGGATGCCGAGCAGCCATTGCAGCGCTGTACCTTTTTTTGTTTTCAGTGCCATCTGAATTCCCCTCTCCTTCCCTTAAACATCTGTTTCCTTGTTCTGGAACTTGAATTGAACGAGCGTAATAATAATGATCGAAATAAATAGTATAAAGGATCCTGCCGCAGCATATCCGAATTTGCTGTATTGGAAGCCGTTGTTGTAAATGAACAAGGCTACGGACATCGTGCCGTTAAGCGGTCCGCCTTTCGTCATAATGAGCGGCTCTTCGAAAAATTGAATCCAGCCAATCATCGTGGTAATGGATACGAAGAAAATAGCATAACGCAACAGCGGAAGCGTTATTGTACGCATTTGCTGCCAGCTGCTGGCTCCGTCGATTTGTGCAGCCTCGTAATAAGAGCGTGGTATGCCCTTGATAGCTGCAATAAAAATAAGCATATTTAGACCGATTGCCCGCCATAAGGCAAGGATGATCAGCGAGATTTTAGCAATAATCGGGTGCTGGAGCCACTGGACATCGGGAAGATGTACAAGGTTCAGCAAATAGTTGAACAAGCCAAGCGATGGGTTGTACAAATAAGTCCATACGACCGCAACGGCAACGACGTTGGTCACGGATGGTAAATAATAAATGACGCGGAAAGTCGTAAAAACTTTTGATTTGCCGAAGTTAATCAGCAGGGCAATCGCGAGCGACAGGGCGATAACCGAAGGAACGCCAATAATAACATAATAAAGCGTGTTGGTAATCGCTTGAACGAATAACGGATCCGTTAATACGTCCAAGTAGTTGTGCATGCCTACGAATGATATGTTGGAAAAATCGGCAAGGCCGGCGAGATCCATATCGGTGAAGCTGATGACGAGTGCAATAACAATAGGCAGCAGGGAGAACATAGAGAGCAAAATCAACGTTGGCGCTATAAAGAAATAAGGTGTTTTATTATTCAGTATGCCTTTCATCGGCTCAGTCACATCCTTTAAATTTACGCTCTAGCGCAAATGGACAATAATAGGGATAACCGACAGCCCTATTCAAAGCGGCTGCCGGTTAAAAGATTATTTAATTAATTTCTCAGCTTCAACGTTCAAAGCGTCCATTTCTTTCTGTACATCAGCGTTAGCGCGATAAATTTGCTCGAAGTGGGCTACATATTTTTGCGAAATTTGGTCATAAGCCGTGAGAGCTGGCGTTGCTTCAGCATGCTTTAGCTGCTCTCCAATGACTTGAAGGTTAGGATCAGAGGTCATAGAAGCATCTTGCCACACGCTTTGTACAGCTGGAAGCGCGTCGGATAGCTCTTTCCATTTCAACTGAACCTCAGGCTTGCTCATGTAGGCGATAAACTTCACTGCCGCTTCTTGATTTTTGCTGTATTTGAATACGGTCAGATCCGAGCCGCCAAGAATCGAATTGTTGTTCGCCGAACCGGATGGAAGAACAGCGGTTGCCCATTTGCCCTCGATATCCGGTGCTTGCTCTTTAATTGGCTTGATCATCCACGGTCCGCTGATGAACATTGGGATAACACCGTCGCCAGCAAAGCCTTGAACGGCATCAATGCCGAGGTCTACAGGAGAAAGCTTCTCTTGATAGAAGCTGCCTACATATTTTACAGCGTCAACAAATTCCGGCTGATTGAACAAAGGCTTGTTTTGCTCATCAAAAATTTTGGAACCGTTCTGGCGACCAAACATAATGCCCAGAGTCGGCTCGCCTGGGACGAGGTCAATGCCGTATTTGCCTTCGCCGCGTGCTGTCAGCTTCGTTGCTGCATCCTTCAGCTCATCCCAAGTAGCAGGCGCTTTGTCATAGCCTACTTCCTTCAGCAGGTCGGTGCGATAGAACAGGACGCGGGTTTCAGCATACCAAGGAATGCCGAACGTTTTACCGTCAAATTGCGTTGTATTTACGCTGCCCTCGAAAAAGTTCTCCGGCTTAAATTCAGGATACTGGTCAACATAAGGCGTCAAATCAAGCAAAGCGCCCGCATTCGCAAATTCAGGCATCCAGGAAGTACCCATTTGCAGCACGTCAGGACCGGATTTAGAAGCAACTGCTGTAAGCAGCTTGTCATGAGCCGAGCCCCAAGGGATAACCTGTACATCGACTTTAATGTTCGGGTTGTCCGATTCGAATTGCTCGGAAATGGTTTTGAGCGTCTGCTCTTGGTCGCCCATGCCCCAAACTTTAATGGTAACGGGCTGATCGCCAGTAGCGGCTTCGCCTGCTTTATTTGTATCATTGGATGTTGAGCACGCTGTCAAAATACCTGAAAGCAGCATCGTGCTAATAAGTGCAGTTTTAACGGATTTATTAAACATTCCAATCTTCCTCTCTTTAAGAAGCTGTGATTTTTTAGGTGCAGTAGCTTAAGTAAATGATGACTCTATTGTTGCCGGTTTATGCAATGGCGCTGGCAGTTAAGCAGCTGGCTTCCCTCTGAACATATGCCTTAAGCGTCATGCCTCCTCTCCCATATTCCTGAAAAGCTCCCCTTAGTATATAAGCCTGATGAATCATAGAAACGTTTCGATTTTAGATTATACGCGAATGCATCAAAAGATGCCAGTGATCGTTGAAACGTTTCGATGTCATTATAAAACAGAATGTAATCGTATTCAACACATTTTTTTCGGCTATTGAAATTTGCTCCTAAAGCGTTAAAATAATAATAGAAACGTTTCGCTTGCCTGTAATTCGGGTAGTAGAGGCAATTGACGGAAAGATGAAAACGTTCTATAATCCTTTTAGTTGTAAAATAGAAACGTTTCGATTTTTGGCAAATGCCGTCAATCTGTATCAACTTCGCGGGTATCAGCGGTTTATTATGCGTTTATTGATGAAAGCCCATGTATACAAATAAGCAAGCAAAAACGATTTCATTGTCCTTCTAGGACATAGGAAAGTGAGTGATGACCATGACAGCAGCAAGCAGAAGCAGCTTTCAAGTAGAGGCCGGACAACTATCGTTCACCTTTCTAAGCAGCGGCGATCTTTACCAAATTACCCATAACGACACGATGATTAATCAACTTTTATCGAATGCGGTGGATGGTTCACTAAATAATATATATTTGCGTTTGCACCGTGAATCTGGCATTGTAGCCGTTCCTTTGCTTGGCGTTCGCTCAAATAGCCGCGTCTACTATAGCAAGCAGCAGGTTGTATGGGAAGGGGAAGCAGAGGGCGTTCGTTATCAGGTGCGTTTTCTACTGTCTGAGGCAGGCGTATGGTTCTGGGATGTGCATGTGCTCGGCAATGGTGAGGAGATTGATGTGATCTATGGACAGGACATTGGACTTGCTGACCAAGCTGCTGTTCGCAGCAACGAAGCTTATCAATCGCAATATATTGACCATTCCGTATTCGAGGATGAGCAGCGCGGTTATGTCGTCTGTTCTCGCCAAAATATGCCGCAGCGCGGAGGCTTCCCTTATTTACAGCAAGGGGCATGGACAGGGGCGGCTGGCTATTCGACAGACGGCTTTCAGTTCTACGGCCTAAGCTATAAGGAAACGGATAGGGCTGAGGCGTTAATGAAGCCATCGCTAGCCAATGAGGTTTACCAATATGAATTTGCCTACACGGCTCTACAAACACCACTAACTAAGCTGGACTACGAGCTGAATGTTGTTTTTTACGGCTTATTTAAGGAAAATCATGCGGAGGCAGTAACCTCGCTAGCCTTTACGGCTGAAGTGCAGAAAGCGTGGGAGCAGATATGTGCAGCGCCTACTTTACAATTGCAAGAGGCGAATCCGGTGCGCAAAGCGGCGGCCATTGGCTCTCCTTTACAAACCGTAGCAATGACGGTGGAAGAGATTAATGGGTTGTTCCCTGAGCGCTTGCAGGAGGAGTATGCGGGAGATTCTCTGCTTTCTTTTTTCACTGCGACCCACGAGCATGTTGTATTAAAGGACAAAGAGCTGCTGGTCGAGCGTCCGCATGGCCATATTTTGATGACGGGCGGCAATGACCGCTTAAACACGCATGTTCTGACGACAACCTCTTATATGTACGGATTGTTCAACTCCCAGCTGGTTGTAGGCAACACAACGTTCCACAAATGGGTGACGAATGCCCGCAATGCGCTGAATGTGCCGAAAACGTCGGGACAACGCATTTATGTAGAGCTGGATGGCGTATATCGTCTGCTTACGATGCCGTCGATGTTTGAAATGGGCTTTAACTATGCAAAATGGTATTACAAAACGTCCGATGATCTCATCATCATTACGAATTATACAACTGTAGATACGCCGGAAGCTCGGATGCATGTCCGTTCGACAAGCGGAAGGAAGCACCGTTATCTGGTCACGAATCAAGTGTCCATGAATGATAATGAATATATTTTGCCGTATCATATGAACGAGCATCAGGAAGGTTTAGAATTTACGGCCGATTCGGCGGCGCTAAGCTCCGGTGTATATTCGAAGCTTCGTTACCGGCTGCGTGTGGATGGAGCGGAAATGACCGTTGCGGATGAGCAAAGGCTCGTAACGGGAATGGAGCCTGGCGGCGCATCGCTGGTCGTTTTGGAGCTTGGGGCTAGCAGCGAGTGGTCATTGACCGTGCAAGGCTTGCTGCTGGGGGAAGAGCTTCCAGCGAAAACTGCTAGCGTAGAGGATGCGGAAGTACAGGTGCAGGCCTATCGTGCTTTTTACAAGCAGGTTATGAATGGGTTCCAGCTTACGCAGAAAGGCGGCAATACCGCTGAGGTGGACAAGTTTAATACGCTGGCATGGTGGTACACACATAATATGCTCGTCCATTATTCGGTGCCGCACGGCTTGGAGCAATACGGCGGTGCTGCTTGGGGAACGCGGGATGTTTGCCAAGGGCCGACTGAATATTTTATGGCGATGCAAAATTACGGCGCGGTTCGTGAAATATTGCTGACGGTTTTTTCCCATCAATATGAGGAAGACGGCAATTGGCCGCAATGGTTTATGTTCGACAAATATGTGAATGTGCAGCAGGAAGAAAGCCATGGCGATATTATTGTATGGCCGCTCAAGGTGCTGAGCGACTATTTGACAGCTACGCAGGATTATGCCGTGCTGGAGGAGCAGATCCCTTATACGACGAAAGAAGGCTTTGCCTTCACGTCGTACACGGCATCGTTGCTTGAACATGCACAGAAGGAAATCGCCTATATTAAAGGACATTTCCTGCATAATACCCACTTGTCCTCCTACGGCGATGGCGATTGGGATGACACACTGCAGCCTGCCAATGCCCAGCTTAAGCAATATATGGTGAGCAGCTGGACAGTTGCGCTTACGTATCAGGTGTTTACGCAGCTGTCTGCGGCGATGCAAGCGCACAATAGCGCTTGGGCGGCAGAGCTTGGCACACTGAGCGAGGGCATTAAAGCAGACTTCAATCGTTATATGCTGCAAACCGACGTCATCCCTGGGTTCCTGTACATGGAGCAGCCAGAGCGAGCGGAGCTGATGCTGCATCCATCGGATGCGGTGACCGGCATCCAATACCGCCTGCTTCCTATGACCCGCAGCATGATTGCGGAGCTGCTTACGGCTGAGCAGGCCGAGGCGCATTATGATCTCATTAAACGAGAGCTATATTGCCCAGATGGCGTGCGGCTGATGAACCGTCCAGCGAAATATACCGGCGGTGTAAGCACGCATTTCAAGCGTGCTGAGCAGGCGGCGAACTTTGGGCGCGAGGTGGGGCTGCAATATGTACATGCCCATATCCGCTACGTAGAAGCAATGGCTAAGCTTGGCAAGGTGGATGAAGCATGGAACGGACTTGCAATCATTAACCCGGTCGGCTTGAAGGACGCTGTTCCTAATGCGGAGCTTCGCCAAAGTAATTCTTATTTCAGCAGCTCGGACGGCAAGTTTAATACGCGTTACGAGGCGCAGGAGCGTTTTGCCCAGCTGCGTGACGGCTCTGCTCCGGTTAAAGGCGGCTGGAGAATTTATTCCAGCGGGCCGGGAATTTATATGAACCAGCTTGTAGCCAATGTGCTTGGTATTCGCCAGGTGCAAGGCAAGCTGATTATTGACCCCGTGCTGCCGCAATCGCTCAATGGACTGCAATTCGACTTTGAATATCAAGGCATTCCGCTTACCTTCGTCTACCATTTGAAGGGCAATGGCAATGCGACCGTGAAACGCGTGAAAATAAATGGCGATGAAATGGAAGCTGAATTCGGCTCCAATCGTTATCGTACAGGCGGATTAGAAATTTCTCCGCAGCTGCTGAAGCAGAACCCATCTGGCGAAAGGGCGATTATCGACATTTTTATGTAAGACAGGGTGCACGGCGATTCGTTTCGAATCGCTGTATGCACATAAGGCAATCCAACTTTAGTCTGTTATGATATAGTTAATTAATCAGGAATAATTTAAAATATAAGTGTTTATCAGTTTATATGCCTAAAATAGGCTTTTATATGAGTGGGGCGTACATTTCTACGCGAAACGAGCTTTGCTACCAAAGGTAGCTAAAGCCGTTTACGCTTGAAATTTAAGAATAATAAGGTGTAACACTTATTATCAGGCTTATATTTCTACGCGAAACGAGCTTTTTCCATTTTAATGGAAAAGCCGTTTACGCTTGAAGTAACAGATTGGAGAGAGTGCAGTGGTCAGTATTAAAGATATCGCTAAGAAGGCTGGTGTCTCGATATCGACGGTTTCCTACGCGCTGAATGGCAGCCCAAAGGTTACATCGGAGACATGCGCCAAAATTTTAGCTATAGCCAAAGAGTTGAACTACGTGCCGAACGCAGCTGCCCGAACGCTTAAGACGCGTGAGACAAAAATTATTGGCGTATATTTGACCGACTTCAGTGGAGCCTTTTATGGGGATTTGCTGCAAGGGGTGAATGAAATGCTGCATCGTAAAGGCTATGATATGATCGTATGCAGCGGCAAACGTTCGCATCGCATGCTTCCGGAACGGATGATTGATGGGGCAATTGTGCTCGATGCCACGTTCGATAGCGATGAGCTGCTGCGCTATGCGGCGCTTGGGCATAAAGTAGTCGTGCTCGACCGCGAGCTGAGCCACCCGAACATCAATCAGGTGCTGCTTGATAACAAGGCAGGAGCTACGCTTGCGATGGAGCATTTGCTGGATCGGGGCTTTCGCAAAATCTATGCCATTATGGGTCCAGTTGAGTCCTATGACGCGGGCCAGCGGCTGCAGGCGGTCAAGCAGGCGGTGGAGCGCTGCGAAGACTTGACATTTGAAGCGATTGAAGGTAACTTCCGCAAGGAATCGGGCGAGGAAGCAGCTAAAAAAATATTGGCTGAATATACGGAGCCGGCTGCTGTTTTTTGCATGAATGATGAAATGGCGATTGGCGTACACAACTATGTAACTCAGACAGACTATGTTGTTGGCGAGCATATTCATATAATTGGTTTTGATAATGTGGAGCTGGCCTCGTATATGCAGCCAAAGCTGGCTACCATTGATTATTCCAAACATAAATGGGGAGCGCTTGCATCTGAGCAGCTGCTGAAAATTATAGCCGGAGAGCCAGTCGAGAACGAGCGAATTTATGTGACGCTGGTTGAAGGCGATTCTGTTGGCAACAAATAAAGAGGCGAGCGCCCAGCGCTAGCCTCTTTATTTGTTGCCGTGCATATAAAAGATATCTATCAAAAACTACTTCGTTTTCTCCGGCTCCTCGAACGTCATCCCTTTCAAGTCCACAGTCACTTTTGTCATCGAAAGCGGCTCATTTGGACGATCCTGGCTGTTGGTCGGCTGGTTGACGATTTGATCAACCGCATCCATGCCCTCGATAACTGCGCCGAAGGAAGCGTATTCGTTATCAAGCGTTGGCGCATCCGCTACCATAATGAAAAACTGCGAGCCTGCGGAGTTGGGATCACCCGTTCTGGCCATGGAGATTACGCCGCGTGTATGCAGCAAGTCGTTTTGAAAGCCATTTGATGTGAATTCTCCTGGAATGGAGTAGCCGGGGCCGCCAGCGCCTGTCCCGTCTGGGTCGCCGCCTTGAATCATGAACCCTTGAATTACACGGTGAAAAATCAACCCGTCATAATAGCCTTTTTGGACGAGGGATATAAAATTGTTAACCGTATTCGGGGCAATCTCCGGGTATAGCTCAACTTTAATGACGGTGTCATTGCTCATTTGAATCGTTACGAGCGGATGCTTGTCCGAATCAAGAAGTTTGGTCGCTTGGTCTGGTGACGGCTCGGCGGATGCAACTGGTGCAGAAGACTCGCTGGATGCGTTTGCCGCCGTTCCAGCGGCTCCTGAGCTGGAATTGCTGCCCGCATTGCTTCCTGCACCACAAGCGGATATAACAAGCATCATAGCTGCCAGAAGCAGCAGCGAAACCGTTTTTTTGGTGCTTTTCATTTTCAACATGTCAATGGTTCCTCCTAAAAATATGATTGAGACACAAATATGCTGCATTCTGCAATCGGATCGGGTTAAAAGCTAATCCAAGTGTACTATAGCTTAATTGGAAAATAAAGCGAAACAACAAGCACCTCCGCCAGCGTCCAAGGAACGCCATCGGAGGTGCTTGTTGTTAGTCATAAATTAACCTACTACGTTATAGGCCATAATCCAAATGGAGCCTGCAACGATGGTGAGCAAGATGACGAGACCGAATATGAGTGCCATCGTATTGTAACGCGGCTTTTCCTCGTCTCTTAAATGCATGAAGAATAACAATTGAACGACGAACTGCAAAGCGGCCATAATTAAAATGACGATTACCGTGAGCTGCTTGCTTAGCATACCGTTCATCACAATGACAATCGGGATAATGGTCAAAATAATCGACAATACAAACCCGATGACATAGGATTTCATGGAGCCATGTGATTCGTGAGACGGGGAATGCGAGTTGTGGTTATCCATGCTACATCACCCCCATCAGATAGACGACCGTAAGGACGAAAATCCATACGACGTCCAAAAAGTGCCAGTACAAGCTAATGATATTAACCTTGCGCTGTGTAACTGGCGTAATGCCGCGACGGTAAAGCTGAATCATCAGCGCCGTCATCCATACAATACCGACCGATACGTGAAGTCCGTGTGTACCGACGAGTGTGAAGAAGGCTGACCAGTAAGCGCTCGTGCCAATTGTTACGCCTTCGTGTACCAGCTCGATAAACTCGCTAACCTCCAAATAGATGAAGGCAAGACCGAGAACCGCAGTAACAGCGAGCCAGCCAATGAGGCCCTTCTTATTGCCCTTGTGCATTTGAAGCACAGCGATACCGCTTGTAAAGCTACTTGTGAGCAAGATGAATGTCTCGGCGATGACGCCAGGCATCTTGAACATCTCGGCGGCCGTAGGGCCGCCATCCGTGCTGAATCGAAGAACGACAAACGTTGCAAATAGCGTACCGAACAAAATAACGTCGGTAATCAGAAACATCCAGAAGCCGAATGTTTTGAGTGATTCATGTTCATGCTCATGGTGCTCGTCATGATGACCGTGGCCCCCATGGCCGTGCTTGTCATGACCGGTTACTGCTTGTGCCATTATTTTGTCCCTCCTAATGCGGCTTCCGTCCGCTCGATCTCATCTACAGGAATGTAGTAGTCGGTATCGTAGCTGAAGGAACGTGCCAGCATGCAGATGGCAACGCCGATTGCGCCAGGTATAATCATCCATTTCCAATCCCAGACGAACCCGAAGCCCATAACGAAGAAGGAAACGGATATCAAAAATGGAATGGCAGAGTTTTTCGGCATATGAATCGGTTCAAGAGGTGCAAGCGGCTTAGGCTTTCCGCCATTTGCCAGACGCTGCTTCTCTTCCCACCAAGCATCCTCGACTTCTACAACCGGAACTCTTGCAAAGTTATAAAGCGGTGCAGGAGATGGAATCGACCATTCCAGCGTACGGCCATCCCATGAATCGCCGGTTGGCTCTTTTTTGTAAAACTTAATGCTGTGTGCGATTTGCCATACTTGGAACAGGAACGCCAGACCCATAATGAACGCGCCGACAGTAGACACGACGTTAAGCGGCTGCCAGCCCATATCAAAGTTGTATTCATTGAAACGACGGGTCATACCCATCAGGCCAAGCGCGTACTGCGGCATGAAACAAACGTAGAAGCCGATGTTCCAAAGCCAGAATGCCCATTTTCCAAGGCCTTCATGCAGCTTGAAGCCAAACATCTTCGGCCACCAGTAGTAAAGTCCAGCGAAGTAACCGAATACCACGCCGCCAATCAGCACTTGGTGGAAGTGAGCAATCAAGAAATAACTGTTGTGGAACTGGAAGTCGGCAGGGGCAACGGAAAGCATAACCCCAGTCATACCGCCGACGACAAAGCAAGGAATAAACGCGATCGTCCAAAGCATTGGCGTTGGGAACGTCAGCTTGCCTCGGAACATCGTAAACAGCCAGTTAAATACTTTAACACCTGTAGGAATAGCAATCAGCATCGTCGTTACAGCGAAAAACGCATTGACGTTGGCGCCAGAGCCCATGGTGAAGAAGTGATGCGCCCATGTGAAAAACGAGAAGAAGCTGATCGACATGAGGGCGAATACCATGGATTTGTAGCCAAACAGCTTTTTCTTCGAGAAAGCCGAAACGACCTCAGAGAAAATACCGAATGCTGGCAAAATAACGATATAAACCTCGGGATGTCCCCACATCCAGATGAGGTTAATGTACATCATCGGATTACCGCCGCCATCGAGCGTAAAGAAGTGAGCGCCGAAGTAACGGTCAATAAACAGCAGGAACAGGGTAACGGTCAAGATTGGGAAAGCGAACATAATCGTAATACACGATGAAAGAACGGACCAGACAAACATCGGCATTTTCATCAGCTTCATGCCTGGTGCGCGCATTTTCAAAATCGTTACAACAAAGTTAATACCGGTGGCCAAGGAGCCGATACCGGAAATTTGAATGCCCCAAATATAGAAATCCTGTCCGAGACCTGGGCTTCCTGACAGCTCGGAGAGCGGTGGATAGGCCAGCCAGCCAGCATCTGGCGAACCGCCGATAACGAAGGAAACGTTAAACAGCATGGCGCCAAAGAAAAACATCCAGAAGCTGAGTGAGTTCAGGAACGGATAGGCGACGTCGCGCGCGCCAATTTGCAGCGGCACAACGATATTGAATAAGCCGAACATAAGCGGCATCGCCATAAACAAAATCATAATAACGCCGTGCGTTGTAAAGATCGCATTATAGTGGTCGGCGTGGAGGAACTCTACCTGCGGCACAGCGAGCTGAACCCGCATTAGCAGGGCATCGACGCCACCACGGAAAAGCATGAGAATCGACGCGATAATATACATAATCCCGATTCGTTTATGATCGACGGTGGTCAGCCATTCTGTCCATAGCCAGCGCCATTTTTTGAAATACGACAAGGTGAATACGACGGCAACGATGGACAAGCCGATGGAGACCTGTGCTCCAAGTATGAGCGGGTCGCCAGTGATGAAAAAGTCATTGAGCAAGAAATCAATTAAATTCTGAAACATGCGGCGTCTCCTTTCGTCTTGTGTTTAATGGGAATGCTCATTCGTTGAAGATTTTTGGTCATGATTCATATCCATGCCTTCCATATCCTTCATGTCCATATCACTCATATCCATACCTTCGTGATCCTTGCTTGAGTCTTCTGTTGTAGCTGCAGAGCCGCCGTGATGATGGGCAGAGCCGCCCTCGCCAATATATTGCATAACTACCTTCTGGAACAGTCCTTCAGGGAAGGAGGAGAATGATTGTACCGTCTCAACGCTTGGCTCAGTAAGCTTCTCGAAGCCTTCTTGCGTCAGAGCAGGAGCAGTTGTTTTCACCTCTTGAACCCATGCCTTATAGTCATCCTCGGAAGTTGCCTTCACATTAAAGGTCATTTGTGCAAAATGCTCTCCAGTGAAGTTGGCGCCCGAGCCATAATAATTGCCGATTTCATCTGCCTGCAAATAAAGCGTCATAGCCATGCCGGACATCGTATAAATTTGGCCGCCCAGCTGTGGAATCCAGAACGAATTCATCGCCGTATCAGAAGTTAGTCTGAACTGAATCGGTGTACCCTCTGGTATTTGAAGGTAGTTGACTGTAGATATGCCCTCTTCGGGATAAGTGAACAGCCATTTCCAATCCAGCGAGGTTACTTCAATCGTTATCGGTGCTTTAGCGGAAACAATAGGTTTAGATGGTTCCAGTTCATAAGAATACTTCACCGTCACGATCGCCAGAATAGCGATAATTACGATTGGAATGCTCCACCAAATAATTTCCAGCTTCGTGCTGTGATTCCAGTTTGGCTGGTAGGGAGCGTTGTTGCCCTTTTTGTCGCGATAGCGCCATACAATGAACCCGGTCAAGATCAGAACGGGCACGACAATAACTAGACAGAGGATCGTGGAAAAATAAATCAAATCCTTCTGGCTTTCGCCGATCGGCCCTTTTGGATCGAGCACCAGATACTGCTCGCCGCAGCCAGAGAGAAGAACGGCCATCAGCATGATGAGCAGGGGTGTCAATACACGAATATAACGTCTCAAATGGTTCAACTCCTTGGATATACTCTTAGCCTTAACATTAGCAGAAGTCGAGAAGAATAACTGCTGACTTAACAATTACGTCAACAATTCGTCTTTTTTTCGTAATAGAAAGTTCACTAGTTCGACAATTGTCATTCACTGGCTCTCAAAAAACGTTAATTTATCTAAAGTGAAGCGCTTGTCACCGTTCTTTGGCGGCATGTGCGGACTGAACTACATTAAAGTAGGTTGAAACAAATAAAAAGCCCCACTGTCAATTCGACGGTGAGACTTTAAATTTTACCTTCTCCAATTTGTGCTGCTTCAATACAGTTACTTGTGTTCTTCAGCCTGCGCCCGTCTTGCATGAACAAGGCCAATTGCAGTACCGATTGTGTAAATAAATACACTGCCGACCATAAATCCGAGCCCTACCATAAGCCATACGTTCTTATCACTGAAGTGGCTGAGATTTATTAAGCAAAGGACTACGCCTACAGAGAGAACGGTCCAAGCGATGATGGTCATTGCGGTTACCAAACGTTTCACACTAGCTGCGGTTGCTGATTTAACGTCGCTGATTGTTGCTGTTTTCGTTGTCATTATAAACACCCCGTTTACTTGTAAGTGCTTTCTTGAACTCATTATAACACACTTTATGCAATTTGTTCAAAGAAAATTCACGATTTGATCAAATTATCGACAAAATTAGGTGAAGTGACTTTACTTTTAGGTTTTTGTCTTACTCATGCTGCCACCAGCGCTTCAAGTCATGCCACCATGATTTTCGTTCTTCGGCAGCTTTGCTCTCTACTGTTCCCTGAACGGAGGGGTCGCCGGGATCGCCAGAGGCTTCGCCGCATACTTCATTAGGCTCAGTTCCTTTGACGAAATATTCGAGCTGTTTCCCCGAACAGGTGGCTTCGGCTACCCTGCCGCTGGCTGGATCAACGTAGACGCTGACGACATCTGCCGGTATCGGGAAAATTTTTGGCGGAACCGCTGATAGCGCCTGCTCGGTATAGGCTGCGAAAATCGGCGCTGCATGGTGCGCTTCGGCTACGGTCAGTTTGCGGCCTTTGTCAAAGCCTGTCCACACCGCCGTGGCCAGCTCTGGCGTATAGCCAACCAGCCAAGCATCATTAGCAGTCGTGCCCGTTTTGCCAGCCACGGGCCGCTTGATCATGGCTGCCACGCGATTTCCGGTGCCTCCGCTTTCGAAGACGCTTTCCATCAGGCTGGTCAGTACGAACGCATTTGCGGGATCAACAAGCTGCTCGGCCTGCTGCTTCGCTTCATATAAAGTATGTCCACTGCGATCCTCGATTCGAATGATGGCAATCGGCTCTACCCGCTTGCCTCCGTTCGCCAGTACAGCGAAAGCGGAAGCCATCTGGTAAGGGCTGACTGGGAAGGTGCCCAGAGCGAGTGAAGGCAGCGGGCTCATGGGGCTCGTAATACCCAGCTTGCGAGCCGTCTCAATGACTTTGTCTGCGCCAACCGTCATAAGGGTATCTACAGCGTAAATGTTGTCGGAGCTGGCAATCGCTTGCCGCATCGTAATAAAGTCGTTGGTGTACTTGTCATTGTAATTGCTAGGCTTATAAACTTTGCGTCCCTCATCATAAATGAAGGAAGTGGGCTCGCTCTTGAAGCGTGAAGCAGGCGTCAGCAGGCCGCTTTGAAGCGCAGTCAAGTAAACAATCGGCTTGAACGAAGAGCCGGGCTGGCGTGTATCGGCAAAAACACGATTAAATTGATTATTTTTGTAATCGCGTCCGCCAACCATGGCTTTAATATAGCCATTGCGCGGATCGAGCGAGATGAGCGCCGCCTGCTGCCCTTCGCTGCCCGACAATTCCTTGTCGATGGCGGTTTCGGCAGCATTTTGCGCCACAGGATCAAGGGTTGTATATATGGTAATGCCGCCCTCGTTCAGCAGTTGTTCGTTAATGCCAAGCTTGTCCACGGCCAAATACTTCACATAGTCGCGAAAATATGGCGCGAATCCACTTTGATTGCCGGCTCCAAGAGGCTGAAATTGCAGCAGCTCTTTATAGGCTTTATCCGCCTCCGCCTTGGAAATCATGCCATCCTCCGCCATAATGGACAAAATGGTAAGCTGCCTGTCCTTGGCGTTTTTCATATCCATGTATGGGGAATAGTATTTGGGACCCTTCGGAATGCCTGCCAGCATGGCGCTTTCGGCGAGCGTCAAATCCGATGCCTTCTTATTAAAATAGAGCGAAGCTGCCGCCTCGATGCCGTAAGCGCCGTGACCGTAATAAATTTGGTTCAAATAAAGGCTCAAAATTTCATCCTTGGAATAGTGCATCTCTAGCTGCATGGTGTAGATCGCTTCCTTGAATTTACGCTGCCACGTTTTCTCATGCGTCAAATACAAATTGCGGGCGAGCTGTTGTGTCAGCGTGCTAGCTCCTTGCTTGGCTGATAGCGAAACGGTATTTGCTACAATGGCGCGCCCCAAT
The DNA here is from genome assembly GCF_036894955.1 of Paenibacillus sp. KS-LC4. Lineage (NCBI taxonomy): Bacteria > Bacillati > Bacillota > Bacilli > Caryophanales > Paenibacillaceae > Paenibacillus > Paenibacillus sp. KS-LC4. The sequence goes on from NZ_CP145905.1 coordinate 253,597, forward strand.
CCTTTAATGTCGAAGCCAGGGTGGCTGTAGAAGCGCCTGTCTTCAATAGCGATGGTCGCCTTCACCAGGTTGGGAGCAATTTGATCGAGCGGAACCGAGCGGCGATTTTCGCCAGTGTGGAAGGTATCAATAACCTGACCGTGCAGGTCGAGCATTTGAGAGGTTTGGCTAATGGATGCTGCGGGCAGCGACTGCATGCTTAAATACAGCAGAGCGCCGACGAGGCTGGCGGTCAGCAGCAGAAACAGTGCGGCAATTCGCCCCGCCCATTTTTTAAATCGACGAAAGGCCGTAGGCTGCTGAACCATGCCAGGCGTTTGCTGCCGAGATGCTTGCTGTGCGGGTGCTTGGGTTGGTTGTGGGCGCCTATGCCCGTTCAGGCTTGGCCGCTTGTGGAGTCTAGGGAAAAACCGCTCAGAAAACGCGGAAAGCTTGCGGCTTAAGGACGGCTTGGCGGGCTTGATTTTGTGCTTGTTCATGGAGCGTGCTCCCTTCGGATGAACGATCATTCCTCTTTAGTATGGAAAAAGCAGGGAGGCTATATTCATCCTATGTTAGCGGAGTGTTAATTTTTTGGACGGATATGGTGTAAAAGGTTGCTTTTTGACCTCGTTCTACTATAATACAGATTGAACCATTGACGGAAAGAAGGGATATCACGCTATGGAATTGTGGTACACGGAGAAACAAACGGACAGCTTCGGCATTACGGCGAAGATTACAGAAACTTATGTGACGGAACAAACGGACTTTCAAAAGCTCGATATGATTGAGACGGAAGAATTCGGAACGATGCTCGTATTGGATGGCATGGTTATGACAACAGTTAAGGATGAGTTCGTTTACCACGAGATGGTAGCGCACCCGATCCTGTTCACGCACCCGAACCCTGAGCAAGTGCTCGTTGTGGGCGGCGGCGACGGCGGCGTTATTCGCGAAATCATGAAGCACCCTAAGGTGAAAAAGGCAGTTCTCGTTGATATCGACGGTAAAGTTATCGAATATTCGAAAAAATATTTGCCGACCATTGCTGGTGAGCTGGACAACCCGCGCGTAGAAGTTATCGTGAATGATGGCTTCATGCATATCCACGATCACAAAAACACGTATGATGTCATTATGGTTGACTCCACAGAGCCAGTTGGCCCTGCAGCCAACCTGTTCACACGCGGCTTCTATCAAGGCATTTACGAAGCGCTGAAGGAAGATGGCATTTTCGTTGCACAAACAGACAACCCTTGGTTTAAGGCTGACCTGATCCAAAGCGTCAACAAGGATGTGAAAGAAGTGTTCCCAATCGTGCGCGTGTACGGTGCGAACATTCCTACGTATCCGAGCGGCCTATGGACATTTACGTTGGGCAGCAAAAAGTACGATCCGCTTGAGGTTGAAGAAGCCTCGATCGCTGAGATCGATACGAAATATTATTCTCCGCGCCTTCACAAAGCGGCATTCGTGCTGCCTAAATTTGTGGAAGACCTGATTAAATAAGCAAACGCACAGAAAGCGAGGACAAGCCCTCATGAAACTCGATCAAAAATATTCCGGCAACGTCTTCATCCTGAGCTCTGAGGATTATGCGGCTTCCAAAGCGGTAATCTACGGCATGCCGATGGATTTCACCGTCAGCTTCCGCCCAGGCTCTCGCTTCGGCCCTCCGCGCATTCGCGAGGTGTCGATTGGTCTGGAAGAATACAGCCCGTATCTCGACCGCAGCCTGGAGGAGATTGAATACTTCGACGCAGGCGATCTGCTGCTGCCATTCGGCAACGCGGCACGCAGCCTTGAAATTATCGGCGAATTTGTTCGCGGCGTTCTGAACGATGGCAAAATGCCAGTTGGAATGGGCGGCGAGCATCTCGTGTCGTGGCCGATTTTCCAAGAGGTGTATGCGAAATATCCGGATCTTGCGATCATTCATTTTGATGCGCATGCGGATCTGCGTGAAAGCTATGAAGGCGAGCCTTTGTCGCACTCCACGCCGCTGCGCAAAGCAGCAGGTCTGCTTGGCGGCAAAAACATTTACCAATTCGGTATTCGTTCGGGCTCCCGCGAGGAGTTCCAATATGCCCGCGAGAACATCAATTTCCACCCGTTCGAGGTGCTGGAGCCTTTGAAAAAAGTGCTTCCGGAGCTGGCAGGACGTCCGGTTTACTTGACGATCGACATTGATGTGCTTGACCCTTCGGCAGCGCCGGGCACGGGCACAGCAGAGGCTGGCGGCATTACATCGAAGGAGCTGATTGAAGCGGTTCACGCTATCGCAGCTTCCGGTGTAAACGTTGTTGGCTGCGACCTTGTTGAGGTAGCGCCTGCTTATGACCCGACGGAGCAAACGCAAATCGTTGCGGCGAAGGTCATTCGCGAAATGCTGCTTGGTTTTATTAAGTAGCACTTCAATATAAGCAGCATTTGAAATCAGAAAGAAGCTTGCTCTGGCATAGATGGCCGAGGCAAGCTTCTTTTTCATGTGAGCTCAGGTTGTCTACTTCTGAAAATAAGGATTTTTGCGATTTTACCGCTTCGCTGTCAGCTTCTCCCCGCTCGGTAGTTCATTGTTGGCGATCATTTCGCCGAACGGGCTGATGAAGGAAGGGTGGCTTTCGCCATTCCTATGGTTTAAGGGCAGCCTCGGAAAGAGCAGCTCGGCTGTTCGGTAAGCTTCCTCCAGATGCGGATAGCCTGACAAAATAAACGTTTCAATGCCCAGCTCCGCGTATTCCTTCATACGTGCAGCAACGCTGTCCGGGCTTCCGACCAGCGCCGTACCTGCACCGCCGCGAACAAGTCCGATGCCGGCCCACAGATTAGGGCTGATTTCCAGCTTGGAGCGGTCGCCAGCGTGAAGCTGAGCCATTCTTTTCTGGCCCTCGGAATCCATTCTGGCGAAAATTTGCTGGGCAGAAGCAATCGTCTCTTCATCTAAATGCTGAATGAGCTCATTAGCTGCTTGCCAGGCTTCCTCTTCAGTAGGACGGACAATGACATGTAGACGAATGCCGAACCGCAGTGTTCGGCCCTGTGCGTCTGCGAGCTTCTTCATCCGGTTGATCTTTTCCTCAACCTGCTGAGGCGGCTCACCCCATGTTAAATACACATCGACATGCTCGGCAGCGACCTCCATGGCTGCTTCCGAGGAGCCGCCGAAATAGAGCGGAGGATAGGGCTTTTGAATGGGTGGATAAAGCGCTTTGCCGCCTTCGATACGAATATGCTCGCCTGTAAAATCCACCGATTCCCCTTGAAGCTCCTTGCGCCACACCTCGAGAAACTCTTCAGTCAGCGCATAACGGTCATCATGGCTGAGAAAAAGGCCGTCTCCGGCAAGCTCGATTGGGTCGCCGCCCGCTACGACATTAATCAGCAAGCGTCCGTTAGAGAAGCGATCCAGCGTTGCGGACATGCGGGCGGCAAGGGTGGGCGATACGAGCCCCGGCCTGACCGCCACTAGAAATTTCAATCGTTCGGTAACCGGGATGAGGCTGGAGGCGACGACCCAGGCGTCCTCACAGGACTTGCCCGTCGGCAGCAAAACGCCGCTGTAACCCAGCTCATCGGCCGCTTGGGCAATTTGCTTGCAATAGGAGTAGCTGACAGCCCGCGCTCCCTCGCGTGTTCCTAAATATCGCCCGTCACCATGTGTGGGAATAAACCAGAATATTTCCATGCCGTAGTGGCCTCCTTTTTTAAAATGATTGCTTTATCGCAACCTTGTCAATCAGCGTTTGCTGCTCTCCATAAGCAGCCGCCAGACGGGGTCTGTCAGGCTTTCCTTATCAAAGCCGAGATATTGGTTGGCATAAGCCCGAACGGGATCACCGGCGTAGAAACGCTCATACAGCTCATGCCGTGATCCGAGCGGACTTCCGACCAAATCCCAAGCCAGCTTGAACAGCTGGACCTTCTTCTCGGCGCTGACAGAGGCACCCTCAAAATAAAGATGCATCAGCTTTGAGATAGGGCCATAGAAGTCCTCGACGCCTGCGGGTGCCTGCACAAACCCGCCGCCGCCGACCTGCTGGACAATCTCGATAGCTCGCGGATAAAACTTTGTTCCAATATTGCGAGCTGCATCAATGTAGGAAATTTCCGGAACGAGCACGCCGGCAGCATCGGGCCGGGCCTGTGTCTCTGAGGCGATGACGAGCGCCTTCATGACTGAAATTTGGGTAAGCAGCTCCCCGAGCTTTTCCTGCACATGCAGAAAGCCATTGGCGCCAATCGCCTCCGCAATCGCGAATGCAATGCCAGTTACAAATTCGAGCTTGGCGACATAGCGCACAACATTTTGATGGAAAGCCAGCGCATTGGCTGTTTTGTTCGCTCTGAGCGCGAGCACCTTCTCGGAATCGCCGTGCAGCAGCACCCTTTCCCAAGGAATGAGCACATCATCGAAAAATAGCACGGCATCCATCTCGTCATAACGAGAGCTCAATATATGATTCTGCTCTCTGCCGTCTGCGAAGGATTCCCGGCACACAATATGCAGCCCCGGCGAGTTAGCCGGTACGATCAGCACATGAGCGTGCTTGTGCTCCTCAGACTTGAATTTAAGAAAGGAGAAAATGAGGAAATCATGGGTGTAGGGCGCACCTGTCGCAATCATTTTGGCCCCGCGTACGACGATGCCTTCGCTCGTCTCCTTCACCACATGCAGAAAACGTTCGGAGATGCGGCTGTCTTCGAGACTGCTTGAACGGTCAATCTGCGGGTCGATAATGGCGGTAGTCAAAAATAAATCCTGATCCCGCGCTTTCTCATAATAGGCGGTGATTTTGGATTCGAAATGGGGATCTAGCTGCCCCAGCTCGGATTTTGCCGCATACCAGCCGGTTACCAAGGATCGTGCATAGTCGGACAGCCTGCTCATCATGCCGTGCGTCTCCTGAGACCAGAAAGCAAACGACTCGCTGCGTTTCGCAAGCTGCTCAGAAGTATAGGGTACAAGAAAGGAACTATGGGCATAGCGGTCGGTTCCTGAAACTTGAAAGCCGATTTTATCTCTCACTTCTGGGTCGTCGAGTTGATTAAACAAGGTTTTGATCGTCTCAAGCGTGCCTTTGAAGGCTGGATGGGAAGGCAAATCACTTAGCTTTTCTCCTCCCAGCCATACGCTTCTTCCATCATTCAAGCTTTGAAGAAAATGTCCTCCCCGCACTGAAGCTGGTCTCCTTTCATGGGTAATCCCCTGTTTTTTAATCTCGCAAAAACCAATTGATTTAGTTTGATTTATTTATTATTATAGCTAGTAACCTGAAGGCGGCAACAAACAATCTGCCGGGTTTTATTGCTAAACCAACATAAAGAGGCCGTATGTTGCCGTGCTTTACCTATAGCCTATTTTTCCAACATATTCAATTCATGTGTCGGACTAAGCGGAGGAGGAGTGAAGTTCATCAGATGGAACATTCAAACGCTCATTCTGTTGATCGCCGTATTCAACGTACGCGCCAGACGATTATAGATGCCTTTGTGAAGCTCATGATGGAGAAGGAGTTCTCAAGCATCATCATTAAGGACATTACGGAGAAAGCCAATGTGAATCGCTCAACGTTCTATGCCCACTATTTGGATAAGTATGATTTGCTGGATAAAATCGTGGAACAAAAGTTTTCTGCCCTTCGCATTCTTATGGAGCATGAGCTTGCGAAGCCGGAGCGCGAGCAGCCGGGTTTTGAAGCGCCTGATCCTTATTTTCTCGCCTTATTCGAGCATATTGCGGACAATGAAAGCTTCTACAGCGCGATGTTTGCTAAAAGGCCAAGCGAAGCTTTCGGAGTGAAGATAGCGGAGGTCATCCGGGAAAGCTGCTATGCCCAAATATCAGCGATGAGCCTGGAGAAGAAGATGATGGTTCCAATGGACTTGCTGCTTGATTATATGAGCGCATCCATTATGGGCATTATTCAAAGCTGGCTTGACCAGCGGATGATTTATTCCCCGCGTTACATTGCCCTCCAGCTTACACGCCTCTCTCTTTCGGGAACGTATGCGGCAATGGGGCTGCAAAAATAAGCTCACTACAGATTCGGCTGCAAAGTGGATTATCGTTTTGATCCTTGCTATTCCATAAACCAAATGTAGGATATCCAACAAAATTGCTCTAAATGGCGGTTGCATTGCTAGCGTGATTAGCTATTATTAATATCAAATTCGATTAAGCTTATCGGAATTAAATGTTTTCTTTTGTGAAGATACCATCATCAAAAAACTGCCGATTAGACCACTAAAGGCACCTGATTTTGTAAAGCTTCAGGTGTCTTTTTCGTGCGCAAAATCGGGCCGCAAGGAGGGAAGGTGTTAGGCTGTTCCCTTAACTAAAAAATCTGTAGAGGTGAGTAACATGACTTTGAAATTTGCTTATTGGGTGCCAAATGTAAGCGGAGGCTTGGTTATCTCCAAAATTCCGCAAAAAACCGGATGGTCGTTCGATGATAATGCGAGATACGCGCAGCTTGCAGAAGAAGCGGGCTTCGAATTTGCGCTGCTCCAGACCCGTTTCATAGCGAGCTATGGAGCAGACAATCAGTTGGAGGCGATTAGTCTGGCCTCTGCGCTGGCGGCAGTGACCTCGAAGATTAAACTGATAGCAGCTGTGTTGCCGGGTTTATGGCATCCGGGAACCGTCGCCAAAATGATTTCAACCATTGATCATATCAGCCATGGAAGGGCTGCTGTTAATATCGTCAGCGGTTGGTTTAAGGGAGAGTTTCATGGCTATGGCGAGCCGTGGCTGGATCACGATGAGCGCTACCGCAGGTCGGAGGAATTTATCCGCGTACTGCAAGAGCTATGGTCGCAGGATGAAGCTTCCTTCCGCGGCGATTTCTATCGCCTTAACGCCGCACCCCTGAAGCCGAAGCCAAGCGTCATTCCGCCAGTATTTCAGGGTGGAAATTCCTCGGCAGCACGAACGATGGCCTCGCGAGTATCGGATTGGTATTTTATGAATGGCAATACGATCGAAGGCTTTAAGGCGCAAATTGATGAGGTTAAGGCGGCTGCGGCGGCTAATAATCGCGAGGTGCGGGTAGGGGCAAATGCATTTGTTATCGTACGGGATACGGAGGAAGAGGCTAGACAAGTGCTTAGGGATATTATCGCGTATTCGGACCCCGAGGCTGTGGAAGGCTTCCGAAGTCAAGTGCAGTTTGCCGGGAAAGCCTCGCCTGAGCGGGAGGGAATGTGGGCGAACTCAGATTACAACGATCTAGTGCAGTACAACGATGGCTTTAAAACGGGCCTCATTGGCACGGCTGAGCAGGTGGCTGACAAGATCATCGCTCTAAAGGCCATTGGGGTAGACCTCATTCTAACTGCCTTTCTGCATTATGACGAGGAAATTAAAGCGTTCGGCGAAAAAGTTATTCCACTGGTTCGAGAGAAGGAAGCGGCATTGCTAAGTATAGCTGCCCAATAATACGAAATTTAAGGAGAGATGAAGATGAGTGTACAAATTGTATCGTCTGCAGACCGTGTTAAGCCTGACTATGAGCAGCTAAGAGGAGAAATTCGCAGCTTGGTGGAGGCGGAGATTAAGCCAAGAGCGGAGACGACGGATAGAGAAGGCCGCTTTCCTAAAGAAAATCTGCAAGCACTGGCTGAAGCTGGCTGGAATGGCGTACTGATCCCTGAGCAATGGAAGGGGCGCGGATTGGATCATGTCGCCTTCGCTATTGCGGCTGAGGAAATCGGTAAGGGCTGTCCTTCTACTTCACTGGTTTATGTGATGCATGTGGGTGCCGTTCAGACGATTGCGCTTTACGGCAACGACGATCAGAAGGAGCGCTGGCTCGTGCCAGTAAGCGAAGGGCTTGTAGGTACGTATTCGACTAGTGAGAAGGCATCAGGGGGTCATTGGTGGTTCAACTTCAGCGAGGCTTCTCGTGATGGCGCAGACTATATACTGAATGCCGAGAAATCCTTCACGACCAGCTCGGGCCAGGCGGATTTTTATGTGTTCCAGACGAGGACACCTGGTGCGCAGACCCCTACCGATGTTAGCTTTTTCCTAGTAGATAGCAAGCTTCCGGGCATTACGCCTGGCGTATGGGATGCATTAGGCGTGCGGGGCAATCATAGCGGCCCAATTACTTATGAGGGCGTACGCGTTGAGGAGAAGGACAAATTAGGAATTGAAGGACAAGGGCGCGAAATTTTGGAGAGCGGCGTATCTCCGGTATATCTGATTGGGCTTGGATCAACTTGGCTGGGCGTTGCGGAGGCTGCGTTGGAGGCGGCAACCGCTTATGTGAAAGGCATGGTTCATCGGGATTTCAATAAACGACTGGCCGATTATCAAATTATTCGCCAGCAGCTGGCTGAAGTGAAAATCTTGATCGAGAGCCTTAAGCCATGGCAGCTATCGCTTGCGAAGCAACTGGATGAGCTGCAAGCACAGGGAAGGCCGCAGGTCGAGCTGCTGCTGCCGCTTGTGGAATTTAAGGTTCATGCAGCAGAGGTGGCGAACAAAGCGACAAAAGCGGCATTGGATGTAACGGGAGGCTATGGCTACAAAAAAGGCGTATTCGAGCGTTTGTTCCGAGATGCCAGAGCGGGTATTGCCATGGGGCCTTCCAACAATATCGCCAGAGAGTGGATTGGCAAAGCGTTAGTCGGTCTTCCGCTGGAGCTGTGGCATGAGGGAGGAGACTAATCTAGTAAAGAGGAAGCTTCTGCTAAAATAAATAGGGGCTGTCCTAAAAGTAAGTTCGCTCACTTGAGGAAACAGCTCGCTTCATGAAAAATAGGCAAAAATAAAGAAATGGCGGTGCTAGGGAGGTCATCCCTGCACCGCTATTTCTGACTTTTGGTCTATTGTCGCTTTCGTGAGCAAATTGTGGGCGAGCGAAAGCCGTCCGAACTCAAGGCTTACCTTCGGCAGGCCACGAAGCAGAAAGCGCCGGAATCCCCAATTGTTCTTCATTTGTCCAAATACACTCTCGGGCTTGATCATTCGTCGAACCGACAGGGCGTATCCCTCGTCGCTCCTAAGTTTCTCGCGTACTTGGTCATTTATGACTTTTGGGACAGCCCCTCTTTTTATATTGACTGAGATCCAATGGCTAATAGATTCTTGCAAATGGCAATGCAATATCATTTTAAATAGGTGACAATCTTATATAAATTCTCTATTTTTTTTCGATCAGGAAGTTATATAAAAAGGGATTTGAAATTTATAAAACCAAATTTTAATAAATTAAAATAGTTGAAATCTGACATGAAATATATTACATTGTATAATTATGGAGTTATAAAGTTACTGTCTCATTTAAGTGTTTTCTTTTCTAGTTAAAGGGGATTATTTTTATATAAGGGAATAATATAATTAATTAGGTCGATTCTGTAATGTGAGTTCGGATAACCATCTATTTTCTAATTTATTAAACAATTATATAAAAAGGCTCAAGTAAATTTGCTTAAAAATATCTTTCTTAAGAGGAGAAATGTTTAAGTATCAAGATAGTAACTCTTAATTTTTATGAAATGCTGGCCAGCTTTCATTTATAAAAACTAGAGGTGATATTTATGAAACAGAATAAAAGCTTCATGATTTTTCTAACTATGATTTGTTTGGTTTTTGTTGCTACACCTGTTTATGCTGAGAAAGCTGAGATTCAAGTTGTCAACGAGGGTCTGGTTACTATTTCTTATGAAGATGCAACTAATATAGATCCGTTTATAGAGGTTACTAAACTTGATACCATACTAAAAGAACAATATTTCAAAACAACCAGTTATAACTTAGAACAAGCTGTTTCGGAATATAACACAGAAAATAAAATCACACTCAAATCTGCTAGTTATTGTATGTCCCAGTGCGAAGAATCTTATCGAACAGGTATTCTATCACAACGACAAGGAGATGCCTTGGCTGTTAGTACTTTTTATGGTTATCATTGGAATAATCTTCTTGGTGCTGTTCATTGGACGGGCGTTGGCGGTTCAACAGCTGGATTTTGGGAAGGAGGAGGTACAGCTCAAATGATGAGAATTGATCATACCCTGTCTTTCTCAAGTGCATCAATTAATTTATCTACTTCTCCTGGGTTCTCTGGGAGTGGTTCAACAAGCACGCTGACAGGTGTGGCTGTGATTAATAAAAATTATCATCAATCAAGTTTTGCAGGTACAAGTGCATCGAGCTTATTGTATTTAGGGCCAGCTACACATGAGGGATCTGTATTCGTAAGAACTCCATGGGGTTCTGATTTAAGGCCAATGGCCTCTGTTACAATAGATTAATAATAAGAGAGCTAGCAGATTTACTGTTAGCTCTCTTTCATTACAATTTTAAAGCCAAATAGGAGATATGATGAGAACTATATTGAAGAAAATATTAATCTTGTTTTTTTCTTTTAGTATTGTTGTTGGATGTGTTATTCATGATGATACTAAGGGAATCAATGATCAAAACACCAGCATTAAAATAAGCAAACTGAACAATATAGCAGGGAAAATGAACTTATATAGTGGTGGTTATTCAGCGCAACCAATTCAAAACCAATTTGGATCACTTTACTCAACATACTTTATTGTGGATGCACTAATGAGAATAAACTATAATTTTTCTGAACATGAAATAGAGTCGATAAAACGGTTTTTGGAAAAAGAGTATGACAATTTATTGAATGAAAATAATACTAATCTTATCTTTGATTTATATTATTATGTTGCTTTGAACTCAATGTTTAATATGAAAATCAATAATCACAAAAATGAAATTTCGAACTTGTTGAAGAATTTGAAATCTATAAGCGGTAGTTATTATTATGAATATTCAGATCTTAGGGTCGATGATTTTTCAGAGATCAATAAAATTTCCTCTACATATTACGCAGTGAAGATAGAAAAATATTTAAATATGAACCCAGACATACAAACAATTAAATGGAGTGAAAATATTTTAAATGAATCGCTGAAGAATAAAGTGGATGTTAGGTTCATTTCAGTTTTGCTTAAATTAGGGGATGAACTAGAAATTGATTATGATAAGAAATTGATTCAGGATTTATATAAAGATGACATTTCTCAAATACTTATAGAGAGCAATCAGTTACTTGAAATTGATGTGGTTATTGAATTAGCAGGGCATTTAGACAGAGATTATGAGCCGGATGAGTTATTTTGGGGTAAAATAAATCGAAATCAAAATGGAGATGGTGGTTGGGGTTATGATCTCAGTGAATTTTCCGATGAGCAGGCAACAAATATAGTGATTAAAATTCATGATCATTACAACAAAGAGGTAAAAAACATTGAAGGAATTAAGGACTTTCTTTTAGAACAAAAAAGTTTCTTTGGTGGATTCTCTCCAATGTTTAAAAGTGCTTTTGATATTAATAGTACTTTTTATATTTTATATCTAAATAACAAGTATGGTTTGGAAAACAGAAATATAGAAAAAATAAGGGGTTTAGTGAATAGCAGTCTGGATAATTTTCAAGAATTATCTTCGATAAATAAAAATAGAGTATTATTAATTAATGATATTTTAAAATTTAATATTCCTTACACCGAATATATCAACAGTCAAAAATGGGGGTTATACGAGGGTGTTTCTGATGAAACGTTAATATCTGCTTTCTATTATTCAGAAGTTCTATCAGAATACGAGGAGAATGACCTTCATTTCGAAAAAAATATCGAAGAATATATCGAAAGAAAAGCAATCAAAGATGAGTTTAATTTAAATATTTATTTGATTGTTGAAAATATAAAACTATCTTTTCAAACTATAAAGTCAGAAGAAGTTATGAAGGTTTTATACGTAAATAATTTAGATGTTGAAAGATTTATGGAAGGTACAGAAGGGATGTTTCTTATTAGTAATTTGCTTTTAAATATAAAAAGGGAGGAAGTTTCTAACAAAGAGCTTTATGACTCATTATTAAAAGATTTAAAACAAAAGACAATTGACTTAGAAAAAATGATTGTTTCTTTGGATGCTCCTTTGAATCTGGCGGACTTATATTATTTGGAGAAATTAAAGCAGAACTATTTAATTAGCCGTTAATAGTAGTAGCCAATTATAAGCGGAAGGGGAGTTAATTGATGAGGAAGAAAATGGTATTGTTCTTTGCAATCTTATGCTTAATGGTTGTTGTTGTGATTTATAGTGGGAGTACGATAAACCAGCCTGCTAAAATTGATTCTGCAGCTGTATCTATTTTTGTTCAAGAAAAATACAATTCGGAAAAATTTGATTATCTTTCTAATTATTTAACGCCAGATAAGCTATATTATTATACATTTATGTTGAATAAAGAAAATAATGAGAAGGTTTTAGCGTTGGTTACTCGTAATGGAGATGGATATAATGTGTCGCTTGAAAGTGTGTACCAAAATAATAATTCAACAATTGATGTTCTAAAACTAGGTGAAAGCTTTTATACAAGCGTGATTGATATAAATAATAAGAAGATTAAACATCTAGAAATTACCGATTCCAGCGAAACGACTTGGGAGGTAAAGAGTGCTGATCGAGGATCCTTATATTTCAACGGAGAGATACTAATTATTCGGGGATACGATGAGGGAAAGAACAATATATTTTATTATTGCTATGAAGAGAATTATTGCAAAAATAAAGGATTATTAAAATATGGTTAACCTAAGGGGTGTAAAGTGAGAGTGTCTATCTGTTGCTAATTGATAAGAGGCTCATTTCGAAGTAAATAACGGGTGCTGCTCTGATAGTAGAGCAGTACCCGTTTTGCGATTATAAATGCGATTGAATCGCTTCGCGAATTTTCATCATCGTGCGATTCAGATCGAGATTTTCCAGCACATGCTCGCATTGCTTGCGGTAGACGACCTCTTCGGTGTAAATCGACATGTAGCTGTTGATGACATCCGAAGGAAGTCCCTTCGCCTCCAGCCGCTCAATGACCGTACGTTTTTCTACATACAGGAAGATGCGGACGACTTGCTCGCCGTACAGCTTCTTGATTAGCGAAGCGCCATCGCTGTTGAGAATCATGTACAAATGCTTGCCCTCGCTCAGTAAATCGGTGAGCTCACGAGTGCGGATACCATAATGATGCTTATGGATGACGGCGGTTTCAATAAAATCGCCGCTTGCGTTCATACGGTCAAAGCGTTCTTGATCAATATAATGATAGTCGCGGTCAGGCGGCTCAGAATCTCTTGGGGGGCGTGTTGTGTAAGAGCTGACATGCTTGATGCCAAGTTCCTTGCCGATCCGGTGAGCCATCGTTTTTCTTCCAGATCCGCTAGTACCGGTGAAAATGAAGATATAAGGTCCAGCCATAGCCTGTCGCCTCCTTCTCCGAATGAAAAATACAAGGCTTCTATAAGCTTATCGCCTATAAAGTCTTACACCTTATGAAGGATAACATTCGACAAAAATCGTGCGAATCCTTCTTTATAGAAGGAGAGGTCATGTTAATATTCAATAAATTGGTAAAAAAATTACGATTCCGAAGGCTCTAGAATTTGGCCGATGAGATAAGCAATGCGGAAGCGCAAATTGTCGTTGTCATTTCGCAGCTTGCGGCCTGTAAGCTGCTCACATTTTTCCAAGCGGTAAATGACGGTATTGCGGTGTACGAACAGCTGCTTGGCCGTTTCAGCGATCTGGCAGTTGTTGCTGTGGTAAACGATGAGTGTGCGCATCAGCTCGCTGCGCTCTTTGTCCTCCAGCCGGTTCAGCTCCTTGAACATGTCGTTGTGAAATTTTCTCAGCTCCTGAGCCGGCAGCAAACGAAGCAAATCCGTTAGCTCCTTAGCATGGTAAAACTGTACGAACCGGCGCTTGCGACTGGTGAAGGCTGTCTCCCAGGCGTCAACCGCCTCCTTGTAGGTTGCTGGAATGTCGGTCAGCTTCTTGACCGGGTTGCCAATGCCGAAGGAGACGGCGATGCCCGTGCTTTCGAATACCTGATCACTGATGCGAGCCAGCAGCTCTGGTGCCACCGTCTGCGCTTCCTCAGGCTGGAAGGTGAGCAGGAGCACAAGCCAGCTTTTCTTGCTGAAAATGATAAAGGACTGCCCCTGTGCCTTGAAAGCGGACTTCAGGCTGTCATACAGCTCCTCATAGTCGGCTAGCTGCTGTTCTTCAAACGGCTTTGCTCGGAAGGCTGCTTTGGATGCTGTTGAGGTGGCGGGTTCGTCAGCGCTGCTGTCCGGCCTTGCCACAATGCACAAGGAGGAAGTGGCTCCTGCGTTCAGACCGTACCGATTGCCGCGGCGCAGCATCTCCTGCTCGGAGGTGACGAGGCCATCTACAAAATCTGAAAACAGATCATTTTTGTAGCGCCGCGACCGCTCCTTGACCGCCTGCGTCTTCAACAGCTCAAAGCTAATGACGTTGGCAGCCTGTTCCATAGCGAGCGCGGGAAGCTGCTGGAGCTGGTACGAATGCTGAAGTGAGACGAGAAAGCCTTGCGGCTGATACGTCTTGATCGGATGCACGGCAACATGATTGAGGACGCCGGGCTCAGGAGCGGTCAGACAGAACACGGCTTCCTTGTCCTGTGCGCTCAGCGAGCCTACGGCCAAGGAGATTTGAGGGAGCATGCGGGAATACGGCTCTTTCTGAAAATGGGACGAAGCCGCAGCTAGCGTAAGCTTCGAATCAAACAGCAGCGTAGGGCTGCCCAGCAGCGCCGCGAGCTCCTGAACGATTTCGCGAATCCCCTGTCCCTTGAGTACAATGTTGGAAAAGTGGCGGTGGCTCTCCAGCGCATATCGCAGCTCATCGGTCTGCTTCTCCAAAATAAAGCCCAGTGATTGATTGAGAATATCGCCAAGCGACACATCAAGCGACAATTCAATAAGCGGGAATTGCAGCTCATTCGCTCGGGCGATAGCGGCTTCCGGCATTTCGGCAAGGAAACGCTTTGTCTTGATGCCGAGGCCTGCGCAGCCGACTGCGGCCATTGAAGTAATTAGCGCGACGAGATCCTGCGGCGTATCCTTAAGCGCATAAGCAGTCGTAACGAGCAGCTCATGCGGCTTAATATAATGAATGATATCCGGGGCGTCCATTAAATTGACGGTGCTGACCTTGCGGTTAAGTCCGGCGTGCCCGGCAGCCACCGTCGAGCCGGAGAGGGAAGGTATTTTTAATAGATCGGCTAAAATCATCGGTTCCGCTTCCTCGCTCTCTTCATGTTAGAATAGATAACGCGAATATATCATTTTTATAGCTGAAAAACAATGAAAATAAGTTAATGTAACCAATTAGCCGTCATATCATTAGTTAAGTTGAACAATGACTTGCTCGTGTGCCGATGATTATAATGAAGGTATGTTAGATAAACTGTGCGATTAGAAGAGGATAGGAAGCGGACTAGCGTCAGAAGGAGGTGGCACCATGAGTGGCAGCGCACTGGGAACGGTAAAAGAGCGAGAGGCGCTTATTTCGTCGCTTGCTGAAGATTTGGAACAGCTGCTGGTATGGTTGTCCGGCTATGGAAGGCAGGAAGGCGGCGGGGTGACTCGGCTGTTGTATTCTGAAGCGTGGAAGGAGGCGCAGCTGGCGCTTGCTGAGCGAATGCGCATGAGTGGGCTTGTGCCTTCCTTCGATCGGGTGGGGAATTTGTATGGCAAGCTGGAGGGGGTGGAAGGTGATCTTCCTTCTATTCTGACGGGCTCTCATGTCGATACAGTCAAAAACGGCGGTCTTTACGATGGCGCGTTTGGCATAGCGGCAGGAATTATAGCGCTGGATTATTTGAAAAAGCATTATGGAGCACCGAGGCGCAGCCTGGAGGTTGTATCCTTTTGTGAAGAGGAAGGCAGCCGTTTCCCCATCGCTTATTGGGGCTCTGGCAGTGTGACGGGCCGATTTAAGCTGGAGGATGCGGCGGGCATAGCCGATACGGATGGTGTACGGCTGGAGGATGCCATGCAGCAGACGGGCTTCGGAGCAGCGGAGGCTGCTGCGGGCAGAGGAGTAGATGAGCCGAGTGAAGCTGAGCGGCACGACATCGCGGCTTTCGTGGAAATTCACGTGGAGCAGGGAATTGTGTTGGAACGCGAGCGGCTGCAAATCGGAGTGGTTGAGGCGATTGTAGGTCAGCAGCGCTATACGGTAACGGTGACGGGCGAAGCCAATCATGCGGGAACGACGCCAATGGTTTGGCGCAGGGATGCCATGCGCGGAGCTAGCAAAATGATTGATTGGCTGCTGGATGCCGCTGCTCAGCAAGGTGCTCCGCTTGTGGCGACGACAGGCTATATGGAGGTTCGGCCAAACGTAACGAATGTCATACCGCAGGAAGTGTCCTTTACCGTTGATGTGCGGCATACGGATGAACGGGCTTTGGCGTTATTTTGCTGCCAATTTCATGAGCGCTTTGGCGAAATCGCCGCCTCCTTGGGACTTGAGCTGCATATTAAGCATTGGATGAACACGGCTCCTGTCGGTATGGATGAACAGCTGACTAGACAGGTGGAGCAAATTTGCGAGCGAAATGGCATTGCTCACCGCCGAATGGTCAGCGGAGCGGGGCATGATGTGCAGGAGCTGCAAAGCATTTGCCCATCTGCAATGATTTTTGTTCCAAGTCGTGGTGGAGTTAGCCATTCGCCGCTTGAGCATACCGATTCGCTGCAGCTTGCAGAAGGGACGGCTGTGCTGATCGAGCTTTTATACCAACTTGCCTATGGAGAGGGTTCCCTATGAAAAAATATAAAGATTTATCCCCTACGCCGCGTACGATTATGACTCCGGGTCCTGTAGAGGTTGACCCGCGTGTGCTTCGCGCGATGTCTTATCCGATTTTGGGGCAGTTTGACCCCGAATTTACAGGTCTGATGAATGAAACGATGGGTATGCTTCGCGAGCTGTTCCAGACGGAAAATGAGTGGGCGTTCCCGATTGATGGCACGTCGCGCTCCGGGCTGGAAGCGGTGCTGACGAGCGTCATTGAGCCGGGCATGAAGGTGCTGATTCCGATTTATGGCCGCTTCGGTCATCTGCTTGCGGAAATTTCCGAGCGCTGCGGGGCAACTCTAGTGACCCTGGAGCAGGAGTGGGGTCAGGTGTTTGAGCCTGATGAGGTCATCAGAGCGATTAAACGCGAGCAGCCTGCTGTCGTGGCGATGGTGCATGGCGAAACGTCGACGGGGCGCATACAGCCGCTGGCAGAAATCGGCCGAGCGTGCCGTGAGCTGGATGTGCTGTTCATTGTAGATGCGGTCGCGACGATTGGCGGTGTTCCGATCGAGACGGACAATTGGTGTATCGACGCTGTCATTGGCGGCACGCAGAAATGCCTGTCCGTCCCTTCGGGCATGGCGCCAATTACGTATAATAGCCGAATCGAGCGGCATATTATGCAGCGCAAGCGTATTGAACGGGGGCTGCGTGATCCGGGCGAACCGCTGCCCGAGCTGGGCCGGACAATTCGGAGCAACTATTTTGACCTCAGCCAGCTTCAGGATTATTGGAGTGCAGCGCGGCTGAATCATCACACGGAAGCGACGTCGATGCTGTATGCGCTGCGCGAAGGACTGCGGATTTTGCTGGAGGAGGGGCTGGAGGCGCGTTTTGCCCGCCATCTGCTGCATGAGCGTGCTTTGGTCGCAGGCATCAAAGGTATGGGACTGGAGCTTTATGGTGACCCGGCGTGCAAGCTGCCTGTTGTCACCTGCGTCGTAATTCCAGGCGGTGTGGATGGTGAGGCGGTCAGAGCGATGCTGCTGGAGCAGTTCGGCATTGAAATTGCCAGCTCGTTTGGCGTGCTGAAGGGAAAAATATGGCGCATTGGCACAATGGGCTACAGCTGCCGCAAGCAAAATGTGCTGCAGGTTCTCGGCGCGCTTGAAGCTGTCTTGACCTATTTTGGTGTGGAGGTTGCAAAAGGTTCTGCTGTGCAGGAGGCGCTCGCTATGTATCGGGAAGCGGAGGCTGACAGCAGCTTGCAGTAAGTTTTCTGGTGGGTGCCTGCTGAGCTGGGGGAGTGCTCGTTCCATTGGGTGTTTGAGCGCTTGCCCGTGTATTAGCGATCTCTTGGCATAGCGAATGCTGTGTAATGAATAGTGAGTAGAGTAGGAGTCCGCCCCTTGTGGCGGGCTTTTTTTCTATTTCATTGTGAGCGTGAGTTTTTACTGAGGCTAACAGGCGAGTCGGGCAGGTTGTTGAAGAATTAGTATTAAATGCGCTGTTATCTAACATGACTAAAAAAGAGGCAGTCTTTTTGGTTACTATAGACAATGTAAAAAAGCTGCATCCCCCTTATAATGATGTTAGTAAATAGAACTCGTTGAGTCATGAAATATAACATATTAGGGGGATTGAAGGATGGAACAAACTAAAAAAATGCGTCAGCCCTTTTACAAAGGACTATTTTTTCAAATTATGCTGTCAATTGTGGCGGGTATTGTGGTTGGGTACTTGTGGCCTACGTTTGGCGTAGCTCTGAAGCCTGTTGGAGACGGCTTTATCCGCCTGATTAAAATGGTGATTGCGCCGCTCGTTTTCGTTGTTGTTGTGCTGGGCATTGCCAAGGTGGGCAACATAAAGACGGTAGGGCGGATCGGCGGGAAGACGCTGCTTTATTTTGAAGTTATTACGACGCTTGCACTCATTATTGGAATGGTCATTGCGAATCTCATGAATCCCGGCGCTGGCATGAATATTGATCCGGCCACGCTATCGACAGACGGTGTTCAGCAAGCGACGAAAAACGGTCATCTGCCTAGCGGCTCTGAGTTTTTCCTTAACATTATCCCGGAAAGTGCTGTGGCGGCATTTTCAACCAATACGATGCTCCAGGTATTGCTGGTTTCCTGCTTCGTAGGATTTGCCATTGTGCATATCGGCGGCCGCACGTCTGAGGTTCTAGTTGATTTTCTAGACCATGTAAGCAAAGTTATCTTTCAAATTATGGGCTATATTATGAAGCTTACTGCGCTAGCTACATTTGGCGCGATGGCCTTTATGGTCAGCCAATATGGCGTTCAGACGCTGATGGCATTCGGCAAGCTTTTCCTTGCCATGACGGTCGCGTGTGTGCTGTTCCTGCTTCTGCTGGCCGTTGTCATGCGAGTGTTCGTCGGCATTAGTCTATGGAGGCTGATCATGCTGGTGCGGGAGGAAATTGTATTTGCCTTTGCCACTGGCTCGACGGAGGCGGTTATGCCGCAGCTCATGAACAAATTTGAAAAAGCGGGCTGTGACCGCGCTGTCGTTGGACTCGTTGTACCGACAGGTTATTCGTTCAATTTGGACGGTGCCTCCATCTATCTATCACTTGCTGTAGT
The DNA here is from genome assembly GCF_036894955.1 of Paenibacillus sp. KS-LC4. Taxonomy (NCBI): domain Bacteria; kingdom Bacillati; phylum Bacillota; class Bacilli; order Caryophanales; family Paenibacillaceae; genus Paenibacillus; species Paenibacillus sp. KS-LC4. The sequence continues at coordinate 272,833 of NZ_CP145905.1, forward strand.
GTTTTTGGCGCAGGCGACAGGCGTAGACCTCGGCTTGAAGGAACAACTGGTGCTGCTTGGTGTGCTGCTGCTCACGTCCAAGGGGATGGCGGGCATTCCGGGCTCGGCTTTTGTTGCCTTATCCGCTACTGCGGCAAGCACAGGCTCTATTTCAATGGCTGCTGTTGCGCTTATGCTGGCGCCTGACCGCATTATGGGCAACTTCCGAACGACGGTCAACATTATTGGCTATTCGGTTGCGACGTTTGTAATTGCCCGCTGGGAGGGGCTGCTCGATAAGGGGCTTGCGCAGCAGGCTATGCAGCGCAAGGTGACGGCTGAGGCTCCGGTCTTGGTGAAGGAAGCGCCGGTTGTCAGCAAATAATACTCTGAAAGCTAAGATGACATTTTTCTATTGTGGAAGTACTACCTTCGTGTAGTGCTTCTTATTTGCGTGTCTTTAGTTGCGCGCGAGATATTTCCCTTCAAAAATGCCATAATAGAAAAAAAACTAGCAGGGGGTGACAAAACGATGACAGAGCGCGTATATTCTTTTCCGCCCGTCATTGATGAACGGGCCCGCGTGCTGGTGCTGGGGACGGCGCCGAGCGTGAAATCGCTGGAGCATCGGCAATTCTACGGTCATCCGCGCAACTATTTTTGGGGGATGGTGTACGGGCTCTTTGACGCTGGGGCGCCGGACGAGGATTATGCGAAGCGGCTCGCTTTTTTGCAGCAGCATCGACTGGCGGTATTCGACGTCATTGAATCCTGCGAGCGCGAGGGCAGCCTGGATGTGAACATAAAAGATGAGAAGCCGAATGATCTGCCGGCGCTGCTGGCGCAATATCCGGGGCTGCGCTGCTTTGCATTTAATGGGACGAAGGCGTATGATACGTTTCGAAAATATTTTCGCGAGCATCCGGCATTTGACTCGCTCGCTCTGCTTAAAATGCCGTCTACGAGCCCGATTCCGACGCAGAAAATGCGCAACCTCGAGGACCGAATCGAAGCCTGGCGCGGTATTATTCCTTTTTTGGAGGAACAGTAATCGTCCTTAATCGTTGAAATTGCAGGGATACGTGTATATAGTAGAAGCATACGTTAAGACTGAAAATACAGGAGCACGAGCATGTCAGAAAGAATGAACGTCAGCATTAGGCTGGAAAGCAGGCAGGATGGCGCTGTTCAGGTGAGTGAGCATCGCGGAGAGCTGTTTCGCAAGGATCGCTCAATCTATATCCGGTACGAGGAGTCAATTGAGGGTGAAGCGAAGGCTGAGCCAATCAGGTCGCTTATTCGCTATCGTCAGGGCGAGCTGCTTATTACGCGGCGTGGTGCGGTGGATTCGGAGCAGCTTTTCGCCGTAGGCGGCAGACGGGCTGGGCGCTACCGCTCGCCGTTTACGTCTTTTCCGATGGAGACGGAGACGAAGCGGCTCGCGTTTCATGCGGAGGACGCTGCTGCGGGAGAGTCGGCGGAGCCTCCTTTTACAATAGAATGGAACTATGATTTATGGATTGAAGAGCATTTATCCGGCCAGTTTCATATCAGGCTGCATATTCAGGGGGAACAGTAACGATGAGTGGAAATGTATTAGAGCAATTGTATGAGCAAGTTAAAGCGGCCATTGCCGACGCAGCGGTAGCAGGCGGGCTTGCAGCGCGTGAGGAGCTGCCGGCATTCGTGCTGGAGGTGCCGAAGGATAAAGAGCATGGCGATTTGGCGACCAATGCGGCGATGCAGCTGACGAAGCTGGCGAAGAAAAATCCGAGGATGATCGCCGAAACGATTATCGCGAATCTCGACTATGTGAAAGCGTCGATTCAATCAGCTGAGATCGCAGGACCAGGCTTCATTAACTTCCGTATGGACAAAAGCTACTTGTATGACGTTGTTGGCGAGGTCGTCTCAGGCGGCGACAGCTACGGACGTACGCATATCGGTGCAGGCAAGCGCGTGGAAATGGAGTTCGTCAGCGCGAACCCGACAGGCAGCCTTCATCTTGGACATGCACGCGGTGCGGCAGTAGGCGATGCGCTGTGCAATGTGCTTGAATATGCAGGCTATGAGGTAACGCGTGAATATTATATTAATGATGCCGGCAATCAGGTGAACAATCTGGCGAAGTCGATCGAAGCGCGCTATCAGCAGGCGCTGGGCAAGGAAGCGGAAATGCCGGAGGATGGCTACCATGGCGCGGATATTGTCGGCTTTGGAAAGCTGCTTGCTGAGCAGGAGGGAGATCGTCTGCTTGGCCTGAGCGACGAGGAGCGCTTGGAATTTTTCCGCAGCTTTGGCCTAGAGCGCGAGCTGGATAAAATCAAGCATGATCTTAATCGCTTCCGCGTCGGCTTTGACATCTGGTATAGCGAAACGTCGCTTTACAAAAATGGCAAGGTTGAGCAGGCGCTTGAGGCGCTTAAGGAAAAGGGGCATGTATACGAGGAGGAGGGTGCGACGTGGCTTGACACGATGCCTTTCGGTGACGATAAAAACCGCGTGCTCGTCAAAAATGATGGCTCCTATACGTATTTGACTCCAGACATCGCATACCATATGGACAAGTACAGCCGCGGCTACGACCGGATGATCAATATATGGGGAGCAGACCACCATGGCTACATTCCGCGTGTTAAAGCGGCGATGGAGGCGCTAGGCAACGATCCAAGCAAACTGGTCGTCTTGATTGCCCAGATGGTCAGCCTGTTCCAGGATGGGGAAAAGGTGAAGATGTCCAAGCGTACCGGCAAAGCGGTAACGATGCAGGACTTGATGGATGAAGTAGGCGTGGACGCCATCCGTTATTTCTTCACGATGCGCAGCATGGACTCGCATCTGGATTTTGATATGGATCTCGCGATTTCAACCTCCAACGAGAATCCCGTGTTTTATGTGCAATATGCGCATGCGCGCATTTGCAGCATTTTCCGTCAGGCGCAGGAGCAGAGCCTCGCGCTGCTGCCGCTTGAGCAGATCGACCTCAGCAAGCTGACGTCGGAAGCCGAATACGACCTGCTGCGCAAGCTCGGCGAGCTGCCGCAGGAGGTGGCGGAGGCGGCGGAGCAATATGCGCCGCATCGCATCATTCGCTATGTGTATGAGCTGGCCTCCCAGTTCCACAGCTATTATAGAGCGGAGCGCGTCATTACCGAGGATGCAGCGCAGACTCAAGCGCGTCTCGCGCTGCTTGGCGCTATTCGCACCGTTATTGCGAACGCGCTTCGCCTCGTAGGCGTATCGGCCCCTCAACAAATGTAAAATTACCCATTCAGATAAAGGTCAGCCCTTGCGGCAGCGGTGGCAGAAAGCTACTCGCGTCGCAGGGGCTTTTTTTCAAAGAAATGGAGCATAATACGGTTTAAAGGCGTATTGGGCCAGTTGCTTTAACTAGTGTATGCGATTATACTAATTTTCGAAAATGGACAACATCATAGAGAGCGAGGGAAAAGTCATGAGAGGCAATGAGTCCGATTTGCCTGTTGTATCAATTGTCATGCCTTGCTATAACGAGGAGGAAGCACTGCCGGAAACGGTAAGGCAGATGTCCTTGTTGCTGGAACGGCTGGTGAAGGAGGGAAAGGTGTCAGAGCAGAGCAAAATGCTGCTTGTAGATGATGGCAGCCGCGATAAAACGTGGTCGCTGATTGATTCCTTCCACCGGAGCAACCGTTTCGTGAGCGGGCTGAAGCTTTCTCGTAACGTTGGGCATCAGCGGGCACTGCTGGCGGGCTTGTTGACGGCGAAGGAGTATGCGGATTGCATTATTTCCATTGATGCTGATTTGCAGGACGATATTACGGTGATCGACGCGTTTATTGAGAAGTACAAGCAGGGCTTCGAGGTCGTGTACGGCGTACGCAACAAGCGGACGACTGATACGATGTTCAAAAAGCTCAGCGCGCAATTTTTCTACAAATTAATGATTAAGCTTGGCGTAAATGTCGTTTATAATCATGCGGATTACCGGATGATGAGCAGGAAGGTCGTTGATAAGCTGGAGGAATACCAGGAGGTCAATCTGTTCCTGCGCGGCATTATTCCTACCATTGGCTTCAAATCCGACAGCGTGTATTATGATCGTCTGGAGCGGACCGCCGGCGAATCGAAATATCCGCTGAAAAAAATGCTCATTTTCGCTTGGGAAGGCATTACCTCCTTCAGCGTTTCTCCTATCCGGGCAGTATCGGTTGTTGGCTTCTTCATGTCAGTCATGAGTCTTTTGTTCGCTCTTTATGTGTTCATACGGCACTTGCAGGGCAACACGGTATCTGGCTGGAGCTCGATGATTCTTTCGATTTGGTTTATTGGCGGTATTCAGCTGTTATGCATTGGACTAATCGGTGAATATATCGGCAAAATTTACATTGAAACGAAGAAAAGGCCGAAATACTTCGTTGAAACAGAGCTGCATAACGTTGTATTGGCGGAGCCGAAAGCGAAAACGCAGCAATTACAAGAGACGAGGTGACGAATGGAATCGCTGCTGCTTAAAGCAAAATCGAACACGCAAGTTTTGATCTTCCTGCTCTCTTTGTTTGTCATCACGAGAATATTGCTTTACTTTGCAGGCTTTCTCGGCATGAATTTGTTTCCAAACTATCAAGTGCCGCCGGACTATGCGGTCGTACAGGGGCATGATTTCACATCGAGCCAGCTCTCGATCCAGACGGATGTTTCACAGCTGAAGAAGCCAAGCTTTGAGGATTTAAGGAAATTTGACAGCGTATGGTATTTGGGTATTGCCGAAAATGGCTACGATACGTATAACATCAATGAACCGCATCCCAGTGCGAATTGGGTGTTTTTTCCTTTATACCCTTTGTTAGTCTTCTTGGTGGAGTCTATTTCTAAATATGATGCGACGGTCGTGGGATCGGTTTTATCGAATTTGTTTTTACTCGTATCGCTTTTGTATTTTTATGGAATTTGCTTGAAAAGAGGGCTGAAACAGGAGCATGCCCAAGTTGCGGTGCTGCTGCTGCTTATTTTTCCGACCGCCATCTTCTATGCTGTACCTTATACCGAAAGCCTGTTCCTCATGCTGTCGCTTATGACCGTATATTATGCGATGCAAAAGCGATATTTTCTCGCGTTTCTGTTCGGGGGCTTGTCCGCTGTGACGCGCAATCTGGGCTTCGTCAACTTGTTTTTCGTTGTGGGGACGCTGCTGATTGAACACAGGCTGTATCGTTTTAAGTGGAAGGACGCGAAATATTTAGGTTATGGTATTATTTCAGCACTGCCGCTGACAGGTTATCTATTATATATGAAATGGCTCACGGGCGATTTACTGGCTCCAATCACAGAGCAGAGCATCAACTGGTATCGCAAGACGGTTGCTCCATTTTCAAACTACATTCATTTTATCCAAAAGCCTTATTTCTCAGGAAACGGCGGCTGGGAAAATGGCCTGCTTGCCTTTATTATTGCTAATGCCGTCCTCGTCATTTTTGTTGCCTTTCTTATTATGCGCTGGAAAGATATTCGCCGTAATGCACATGAATGGCTGTTTTTTGCATATGGTCTGCTGCTGATGCTCATCCCGTTCGCCAGCGCCGAATTTTTGCAAAGCATTCCACGCTATGTCATGGTGGCGTTCCCCTTCTATATTTATTTTGCGGATGTGCTGAAAAATAATAAGCCGCTCCAAATGTTTTATTTCATGATGTTTTTCCTGCTCCATATTGTGTACGCGGTCTGCTACTTTAATGGATATTTTTTCGTTGTATAATTTATGAAAAAATAATTTGACGAAATTTGCGCTCAAGGTGTACAATAACACCATATAACATTAGTTCATACTTTATACCTATTATGTTTAACGAAAAGGCAAACTCAGGGAAACCTGATGTGCGCAAAGCTACAGGGGCTTCATTCCTAACGGAATATGCTCGCCAGCTGCCGAATTCAACATCGCTTCTTCCTTTATTAATCAAGGTAGACTTTGTTCTTTCGGGAGCAGGGACTATCTTTTTTTATTGCTTCAAACACGAAAAAGGCAAACTCAGGGAAACCTGATGTGCGCAAAGCTATAGGGGCTTCATTCCTAACGGAATATGCTCGCCAGCTGCCGAAGCCCAACATAGCCTCCTTTGCTTGATGAAGGTGTGGCGTGTTCTTCGGACCACGTACCATCATTCGCTCGGGGGAGGAACTAACTATGAAATCGACAAAATTTGCTCTTACACTCCTTATGCTCGCTTCGACATTACTTTGGGCACTCCCTGTTAGCGCACAAACAAACTTTTACAATGGAGCATGGATCGGCACTTGGCCGAACCAAAGCTTGGACAACATTGCTGCCTACGAGCAACTGATCGGTGGCCACCAAGATGTTGTACATACCTTCGTCAATTCGAATCAAGGGATCAATGAGTGGAAGGGCTTTATGGACTATGTAAATAGTAATGGTTCGATTAACCTGCTTACCCTTGAATTTAAAAATAAAAATTACAAAGAATATTCGACTGCTGATATCAATAGAGGCGTAGTGGACGCTTACCTGAAGCAAACAGCTAAACAATTAATGAACTGGCAAGCGGCTAATAAAAACCCTGAAATCTGGCTTCGCCTGTTCCACGAAGGCAACGGCAACTGGTACGGCTGGGGTGTTGGCGACAGCACAGTGAACACGAACGAAACCTACAAAGCGGCATTCCAACGTGTCGTTACTATTTTCAAGGAGCAAGGCGCAACAAACATCAAATTCATGTACAATGTAAACGCTGAAAATGTTGGCAAAAACGCTTCGTTTACAGCGATGTACCCAGGCGATGCTTACGTGGACATGCTCTCGATTGATGGCTACAATTTTGGAACGAAACAATCGTGGAGCTCGTGGAGAACATTTGACGAGGTATTCCATGCTTCTTACCAAGCATTGACAAGCATTTCGAGCAAGCCAATTATTATCGCTGAAACAGGCACAACCGAAAGCGGCGGCAGCAAAAAAGAATGGGTTATTGATGCGATGAACCAAGTGCAATCGCCAGCGTACAGCCAAATTAAAGGCTTGATCTGGTTCAATGAAAACAAAGAGCTCGACTGGCATATTGATTCGTCGGCTGACAGCCTGAGCGCTTACCAAACGCTGCAACAAACACTTTAAGAGATTAGTTTGGTAGTAGAGAACTAGTCCCTAGCCTCCTCTTCTATAAAAAACTAGCTGTTATAGTACCAAATAGGTATTCTGAAAAAACTCTAATTTCGCGTACGTCGCGTAAAATTAGAGTTTTTTCGTTTTTTTTCTACACTTTTGCATAGAAGATTAAGAGGTTTAGAATAAAAATTAACTTTTAAAGGGGCAAGGATTGTGATAAGATAACTTTGAATTTGAGCCTTAGCCGCCAAAAATATCATATTTCCGGCCGATTTAACAAATATCGACAGCAAGAATAGGCAATATCGTCAGTCTATGTTGTAGATAAGTCAGAAAAGGAATGGAATTATGGCGAATAAATAGAGCGCAAAGGATTGGGGTTATTTGAAAACAAAAGCTAGGTACATATTAACAACTGTATCCATTGCTATCATGATCGTGTATCTAGTATGGAGACTTGTACAAACACTACCATCTGGATGGTCATTTATTTTTGGATCTTTGTTACTATTTTTTGAAATTATTTCTATTTTTCAATCCGTTTTATTCCACATTCTTCTGCTAAAACCCACTGAAAGAAAGCCTGCGCCATTACCTGACAACCTTTATTCTGTGGATGTTACAATCGCTACCTACAATGAACCGCCATCCTTGGTTAGAAAAACCATCCTTGCTTGTAAAAATTTAAATTATCCGGAGCATTTATTAAATATTTGGGTATGTGATGACGGAAAACGAGCGGAAATGAGAGAAGTAGCCGAAGGCTTAGGCGTCCATTATCTCGATCGTCCCGGAAATGAGCATGCTAAAGCGGGTAATTTGAATCATGCGCTGACGAAAATGAAGGGCGATTTGCTCCTCACATTGGACGCAGACATGATGCCAAAGCCGGATTTTTTGCAGCGGACGGTAGGTTTTTTTGCAGAGAATGAGAAGCTTGCTTACGTACAAACGCCGCAAGTTTTTTACAACGAAGATATTTTTCAATACAACTACTACCAAGGGCGTAATATTCCGAACGAGCAGGATATGTTTATGCGGCTTGTTCAGTCGGGAAGAGACCGTTTTAATGCTGTTATTTATGTAGGCAGCAACTGTATTTTCCGGCGCAGCGCCATTGATCATATCGGCGGCTTCGTTATTGGCACGATTACCGAGGATTTGGCCACAGGGATGAAGCTTCAATCCAATGGGTTTGATTCTTATTGCTTGAATGAGGTGCTGGCACTTGGACTTACGTCTGAGTCCATATCCGATCAAATTAAACAGCGGGCCCGCTGGGCTAGGGGCACCATACAAACGACGAGGATGTCCAATCCGCTTGAGGCAAAGGGCCTATCGTTAATGCAGCGGCTGCTGTATTTCTCCAACCTGCTGTACTGGTACTTTGGTGTTACACGCTTTATGTACATACTTTCTCCCATGCTCTTCTTGACCTTCGGCGTGGCTATTATTGAAACAAGCTTGCAACAGCTGCTTATCTTCTGGCTGCCCTATTTCTTGTTCTCGGTCACCGTAGTGCCTTATTTAACAAATAAGAAGCTCAATGTGTTCTGGAACAACGTTTACGAGACGGCCATGACGCCAACGCTATTCCTCGCAGCCCTTCAGGAAACCATCTTCCGCAAGGCTATTCCCTTTGAGGTGACGCCGAAAGGCATTTATCAGAACAAAACGTCCATTAATTATCGCTATATGATGCCGTTGCTTGTTCTGCTTGTGCTATCTGTCGTGCTGATGGCGGTCAATGTGGGGCGTATTGCGGGTGCGGGCGAAAATGAATTGCAGTCCATGCTCATTAATTTGTTTTGGCTTGGTTATAACGGAGTGTTTCTTATGCTCGCGCTGCTGCTCGGCTTTGAACGTCCGCGCATGCGGGAGGCGGAGCGCTTCGCCAAGGAGCTGCCGCTCACGCTTCGTTATACGGAGGATGAAGAGCTGAAGATGGAAAACGTCAAGACGCTGGATATTAGCGAGACAGGCTGCCGCATTTACACGGATACGATTTTGCCGCTTCCGGATCGCATAGAGCTGGATATTCCATTATCACAGGATGCTTTACGCGTGACGGCTGAGAAAATATTTTATGACAAGCATGGCTCCGGATACCAGATAGGCTTCAAGCTTCATTGGAGCAGCATTGAAGAGGAGCGCAAATGGCTTGCTGAAGTATATGGCAATGCGGATGAGTTCGTTAAGGGTATTTTTCAGGCGGGCATATGGACTTCCGTAATTCGTTATATTTCTAATTTCAAGTACACCTATAAATCTATAAATCGCAAGTCACCGCGAGTTAGGCTGAAGCGCCGCGCTTCAATCTTGGTCGATCAAGAGGACCGTTATCGGACGCAACTGCTTGATATTAGCTACACGGGCTGCCGAATTGAGCTGCCTCAGAAGGCGGCGATGCATGAAGGCAAGAAGGTCAGGCTGCAAATTATCGGCTCAGCGTTTGAGGCAAACGGGCGTCTTATCCGCGTGGGATGGGCCGGGCGCAATAAGATGACAGCGGCTATTGTCTTCGATGAGGCTTTTGATTTAAGCCTGCTGCTGGGGGAGTCCCGCAGCATACCGCCAAGTAATAAGGAGCTTCGTTCAGGCATTGTGCCAGCAGAGGCGAACTCCAAGTCATAGCAGGCGAGCACGTATGAAAGTCGAGTTATGACGGCGAATGATTGTTTTGCAAGGGGATGAGAGATTTGGAAATACACAGAATAGTTAAGCTGATCATCCGCAGATTGCCGTTTGTCATAATTCCGGCACTGCTGCTGTCAGTCGCAGTAGGCTATGTGAAGATGCAAAGCCCTCCTTCCTATAAGGCAACGGCTGAAGTTTTAATAACCTCACAAGAGACGAGCGATAACTTCACTTCAATTCAAGGCAGTCTCAAGCTGATGGATACGTATAATGTTATTTTGAAAAACCCACTGATTTTGGAGCAGGTAATTGCGGCGCTTGACCTGCCTTACAGCACAGACCAACTGGCTGCCAAAGTTAGCGCGAAAAGCGTCGAGCTATCGCAGGTTATCCGTATTACCGTAACGGATGGTGACCGCAAGCAGGCAGCCTCCATTGCCAACACCGTCGTCAGCGTGTTCCGCTCGCAAAGCTTGGAGCTGTTCAAAATCAACAACATTGTCCTGTTGCATAAGGCAAGCGCGGAAAAGGCGGATTATGTGAGCGCTAATCCATTATTTTATATGCTGCTCTCGTTTGTTGGCGGACTCATTGTGATTTTATGCTTGTGGCTTCTGCTGCATATGATGTCGCGCAAGCTGCAGACAGCAGCCGAGGTGCAAGCGATATTCGCCGAAGTTCCAATGGAAACAACGAAGCTCGCCAGCCGGTTGGAAATAGCTATCCCGTTTTATGGAGGATGGTTGAAGCGCCGTATGGCAGAGGAAGCGAAATCGCGTGCGCTGCGTTACCGCCATGTGATGGAGAAAAGCGGGCAGCGCACATGGGCCTTCGGAACGCTTGACCGTAAAAGTGCATGCGGAAATATCAGCAAGCAGCTGGCGATGAAGCTGTCGGGAGAAAACAAGGTCGCCTGGGTGAGATTTAATCCGAACGGCAAGCTGTCAAGCTCGTCATCGGGCAAAAAGGGCTATGCGGAATGGCCCATTAGCCAAGGCTTTTATGGGAAAATCAAAACCGCTGGAAAGCAGTTGGATTTCATCGAGGTATGTGTAGTAGGCGGCAGTCTTTCCATGAAATCTTCAGCTGAGGAGCTGATGGCAAAGCTTAGGGAGAGCTACGAGGTTGTGATCTGGGATTTGCCTTCTTATGTTCATTGCTCGGAAGCGCAGACGATTGCGGGGCTGGCCGATTGGCATACGCTCGTAATCAAGGAGAACCGGGTACTTGCTCCGGTTGCACAGGAATGGAAAAGCCGTCTCGCGGCAATGGATGTTCAGATAAATAGTATCGTGTTTATTGAAGTGTAATCACGTTTTATCTAACTTGGGGGGGAATTACGATGAAAGTAACTAAAGCGATTATTCCGGCAGCTGGACTTGGAACAAGGTTTTTGCCAGCTACAAAGGCGATGCCGAAAGAGATGCTTCCCGTATTGGACAAACCAACGATTCAATATATTGTAGAAGAGGCCGTAAAATCCGGCATTGAAGAAATTATTATCGTAACAGGCAAAGGCAAACGTTCGATTGAGGATCATTTTGACAATGCGTTTGAGCTGGAAGCGAATTTGCTGAAAAACGAAAAACTGCATTTGCTTGAGAAGGTACAGGAAATTTCCAAAGTCGACATTCACTATATCCGTCAAAAAGAACCAAAAGGTCTCGGCCACGCGATTTGGTGCGCGCGTAAATTTATTGGCAACGAGCCATTTGCCGTATTGCTTGGTGATGATATCGTTAAAGGCGATACGCCATGCACAAAGCAATTAATTGATGCTTTTGAGCAAACGGGTAAATCGGTGATCGGCGTACAGCATGTGCCGGATAAAGAGACGACGCGTTACGGCATTATTGATCCATCCGAGGTAAATGACCGTTTTATTAAAGTGAACAATTTGGTAGAGAAGCCGAAGCTGGGTACAGCCCCTTCCAACTTTGCGATCATGGGACGTTATGTACTGACGCCGGAAGTGTTTAACTTGATTGAGCAGCAAGAGGCTGGAGCAGGTCAGGAAATTCAATTGACCGATGCGTTGCAAAAGCTTAATCAGGCCCAAGATGTGCTCGCTTACCTATTCGAAGGCAGACGTTATGATGTCGGCGAAATTCCAGGCTTTATTTTAACAAATGTAGAGTTTGCACTCGAACGTCAGGAGTTTTCTGCTGATTTAATTAAATCGCTTGAACAGATTTTAAGCCGTGCGAAAAGTGGAGTGAATGCATAATGAAAGTTACGATAATTGGTACAGGCTACGTTGGCCTGGTGAACGGTGCTTGCTTCGCTGAGAAAGGTCATCATGTCATTTGTGCCGACATTAACCAAAATAAAATCGACCAGCTCAACGACGGTCAAATTCCGATCTATGAGCCGGGCCTTGCTGAATTGGTACATGCTAATCGTCAAGCGGGAAGACTTGCTTTCTCCAGCGATGTGGAAGCGGCCGTTAAGGCTTCGGATATTATTTATATTGCAGTAGGCACGCCAATGTCCCCAACCGGCGAAGCGGATTTGACGTACGTTGACGGCGTAGCGGAGACGATTGGGAAGTCGCTGAACGGCTATAAAGTTGTCGTGAACAAAAGCACGGTGCCTGTTGGAACGGGCAAGCGAGTAGAAGCGATCATTCGCCAGCATGTGGGTGCGAGCGGAGCGAGCTTCGATGTCGTTTCTAATCCAGAGTTTTTGCGCGAAGGAACAGCTATTAAGGATTGCATGAATATGGAGCGTGCCGTCATTGGCGCCGAAAGCAAGCAGGCGATGCAGTTGATTCGCGAGCTGCATGAACCATTCAACACCATCATCGTCGAGACGAACATTGAAACGGCTGAAATGATTAAATATGCCAGCAATGCCTTCCTCGCGATGAAAATTTCCTTCATTAATGATATTTCTAATATTTGCGAGCGTGTCGGTGCGAATGTCGTCGATTTGTCTTATGGGCTAGGGCTGGATAGCCGCATTGGAAATAAATTTTTAGATGCCGGAATTGGCTTTGGGGGCTCCTGCTTTCCGAAAGATACGGAGGCACTCATTTCCATTTCCAAAAATGTCGGTTACGAATTTAAGCTGATTGAATCGGTTATTACAACGAATAAAAATCAGCCGATCCATTTTGTGCAAAAAATTGATACGATTGTTGGCTCTGTTGCAGGCAAAAAAATCGCCGTGCTTGGTCTGGCATTTAAGCCGGAAACAGACGATATGCGCTCCGCGCCTTCGATTCCAATCATTCGTGAGCTTATTAACCGCGGTGCTGAGGTGCATGCGTATGATCCGGTAGCGGTTGAACAGGCGAAGCTGGTCATTGGCGCAGATGTTGCTTATTCCGATGATCTGCTGCAAACGGTCGACGGCTGCGATGCATGCGTGATTTTGACCGAATGGCCGCAGGTCGTGAAGATGGATTTGGATGAAGTGAAGAAGCGGCTTAAGCAGCCGATACTGATTGACGGACGCAACATATTTGATTTGGCAGAGATGGAGAAGCGGCAGTTCGTCTATGCTTCCATCGGACGCCCGGATATTAACGCTTATGCCAGCCAACTCGGATAATCATGTGTCGGAGGCCGGCTTGACCCGCAGAACCCGCAAGGGCTTTCTGTGGGCATTCACGGGAACCGGATTGCAAAATGTCATTCAGATGGTCGTCCTGATGGTCCTTGCCCGCTTCGTCGGTGCCGAGGAGTTTGGACTCATTAATTTGGCGCTCGTCATCGTCAGCTTCTCGACCTTGTTTGCCAGTATTGGCGTAGGTCCGGCTATTGTTCAGCGTAAGGAAATTCAGACGGTGGACTTGCAGGTTTCCTTCTTTATTTCTTCCATACTTGGCACCCTGGTGGCAGCCGCACTGTGGCTGTCCTCTGAGCTGCTGGCGGATTTTTTCAAAATGCCGCAGCTTGCAGCCGTGCTGGGCATATTGGCACTCGTGTTTCCGCTCAATGGCGTTGCCATTGTTTCTGAAGCTTTGCTGCAACGGGAGCTGAAGTTCCGTCAGCTATCGCTGTCGCAAATCGTATCTTATACGGCGGGCTATGGCATCGTCGGCATTACGCTCGGCGTGTATGGCTATGGCATATGGGCGCTGTTAACCGCTCATTTGGTGCAGACGGCTATTCGTTTTACGATGCTCATTGCCGCGCAGCCGCCTCGGTTTCTGCGGGAAAAGGCGAGTGGACATGTACAAGCTGCGAAATCGCTGCTGCGGTTCGGCGGTGGCGCAACCATCGACAGCTTAAGCAATTATTTAGCGGTCCAGAGCGACAATTTAATCATTGGCCGCGGGCTCGGAGCAGCCGCGCTGGGCATGTACGGCAGAGCCTATCAGCTGGCGGTGCTTCCTGCTACGCTGCTTGGACAAGTGCTTGATAAAGTGTTGTTTTCTTCAATGTCCAAGCTCCAGGATGATCTTCAGCAGCTAAAAGCTTCTTATATAAGAAGTATTTCTTATACATCCTTGCTTGTTGCTCCTATTAGCGTCATCTGTTACCTGCTGGCTTCCGAGATTGTTGCTGTGGTTCTGGGAAGCGGGTGGACAGAGGTCGTTTTGCCATTCCAAATTTTATGTATGGGCATGTTATTCCGTACGACTTACAAGATCAGTAATTCTCTTGTACTGGCAAGAGGATATGTGTACAAACGGGCTTCGCGCCAGGTGCTCTATGTTCTGTTCGTTATTGCGGGCGCATTGATTGGTATGCACTGGGGCTTGTCTGGGGCCGCTTTCGGCGTTTTGATTGCCATAAGCTTGCACTACTTCAATATGCTTTACTTGTGTAAAACGATTTTGTCGTGTACGTGGCGTGAGCTGGGCAAAGCGCATTTGCCGGCGCTGCTCGGCAGTGTGTGGATGCTGATTGGCTTATATACCGTGACGGAACTGTTCAGGCCGCTTGGCTGGATCAGCTTCGTAAACCTTGTGGGATTCGGCAGCTTCGCGATTGTCTGGTTTACAATCGTCGTGCTGTTGTTCCCTGGTGTGATGGTACATACGAGCAGAACGGCACTCCGCGGTAAAATGCAGCAGGTGCTGCGCAAGGTGCGTAGAAAACGGCAAGCTTAAATTTTCAGGCAAAAGGTGGTTTTACGATGGTTCAACATAAGGTGGTTCATATGACAACGGTGCACCATCCGATGGATACCCGCATTTTCCATAAAGAATGTGCCTCGCTCGCGAATGCGGCCTATGATGTGACGCTGATTGCGACGGACCATCCGGATCTGGACCGAGTAAAGCCAGCTTTCAAGCTGATCAAGCTTAAGAAAGCAGCGAACCGCTGGGTTCGTATGACGAAAAATAGCTGGCAGGCTTACCGGCTCGCGAAGCAGCTTGAGGCGGATGTGTATCATTTTCATGATCCCGAGCTGATTTGGGTAGGCTGGCTGCTCAAAAATAAATCCAATCATGTCATTTATGACATCCACGAGGATTACGAAACAGGCATTCGCCAAAAAAAATATTTGCCGGTGTGGGCTAGAAATACACTTGCGGGCATTTATCGCCTTGTAGAGAAGCTCTGCATCAACCAGTTCGAAATTGTGCTGGCAGAAAAATATTATCGGGATAAGTATTTGCGCGGCGTAGATGTGCTGAACTATCCGATTTTACAGCCGATGGAGGATAAGCCTGCTGCAAGTGAGGAAGCAAGCGCAGCGCAGCACAATGATGCCATTCATCTGCTCTACACGGGCAACGTCACGCTGGATCGCGGCTCTGAGCTTCATGCTCAGATAGCGAAGCTGGACAAGCGTATTCACGTGCATTATGTTGGCAAATGCGCGCAGTCGATAGCGGACCGGGTTGCAGAAGCTGCCGGGGAAGCAGCGGCTCGCGTAACGATTGACGGCGTGGAGAAGTTTATTGCACGCGATGCGATTGATGCCTATTATGCCGAGAGCCGCTGGCTCGCTGGTCTCGCGCTCTTCCCGCCGACTGAGCATTATGCGAAGAAGGAGCTGACGAAGTTTTTTGAGTATATGAATGCGGGGCTTCCGATTATTTGCTCGAATTTCCCAAGCTGGGAAGCGTTCGTCAAGCTTCATGAGTGCGGTATTGCAGTTGATCCTCACGATGGACAGGCGGTGCTGCGGGCGATTAATGAACTTAAGAAAGATCCGGAAAAAGCGGCGAGAATGGGGCGCAACGGAAGGCGAGCCGTACGCGAGGAACTGAACTGGGTGCATGAAGAGAACAAGCTGCTTGGTTTCTACTCGCGGCTGCTGACCAAATAGAGTCTACAATTATAGTGAGTTGGTATAGGAGGAGAGAAGAGAGATGTGGAAAAAAAGAATTCCACTCTTATTATTCGTTGATATTATTACGTGTACGCTCATTACGTTTATCGGATTCGCTTTGATTTATGAAGGCGAAGGAGCGAGCTACTGGCATGCGGTGCTTATTTTCGCACCTGTCCTGTCAGCATCAACGATTTTATTCATGCTTCGTTACAATTTGTACCAGCGCATATGGAAGTATTCGAGCGTCGGCGAGCTTGTGTCTATTTTCAAAGCGGTTTCGTTAGGCGTTATCGTCAGCGGATTGTTGTTTAGCGTTCTGAAGTGGGAGTGGGTGGATCTCGCGCTGCTGCTGTTCATTTTCCAGTCCTCGCTAATCGTCAAGGGCAGCACGCGCTTTGCGCTGCGTCTTAAGAGCGACACCTACAACAAAAAAGGCACCGGCGACCTCAAAGTATTGATTATCGGCGCAGGCGATTGCGGCTCGATGGTGGCCAAGGAAATCAAGCAAAACAAATACATCAACAACAGCTATCCGGTCGGTTTCATTGATGATGATGAGCAGAAGCGGGGCAACCGCGTAGGCGGACTCCGTGTACTGGGCAATCGTAATGATATCTCCAGCGTTGTGGAGAAGCATGAGATCAACCACATCATTATTGCGCTTCCCGCAGCAAGCAAAAAGGATATTTCCGAGATTATCAATCTCTGCAAGGAAACAGGCTGCGAGCTTAAGATTGTGCCGCGGCTGGATGACATTATTCTCGGCAAGGTGACGGCATCCTCGATTCGCAACGTCGAAGTAGAAGATTTACTTGGCAGAAGCCCGGTAGCTATCGACCTTGAGGGCATTGCGAATTATGTGGAGGGCAAGGTTGTATTGGTGACGGGAGCGGGCGGCTCCATTGGCTCCGAGCTATGCCGCCAAATTGCTCCGTTTAAGCCAGGCAAGCTGCTGCTGCTCGGTCATGGGGAAAACAGCATCTATCAAATTGATATGGAGCTGAGCAAGACCTTTAAGGAATTAAAGACGGAGGCGATTATCGCCGATGTGCAAGACCGTGAAACGCTGTTCGCGCTGTTTGGCGAATACAGTCCCCAAGTGGTGTTCCATGCTGCTGCCCACAAGCACGTTCCTTTAATGGAGCGCAACCCAAGACAGGCGGTTATGAACAATATTATCGGTACGAAAAATGTGGCCGAAGCCTGCGACCAGCATGGCGTAGAACGCTTTGTGCTCATCTCGACGGACAAGGCGGTTAATCCGACAAGTGTGATGGGGGCGACGAAGCGCGTAGCGGAAATTATCGTGCAGTCGATCAGCTTTTATAGCAATACGAAATTTGCAGCTGTGCGCTTTGGCAACGTGTTGGGAAGTCGGGGCAGCGTTATTCCGCTGTTCAAGGCACAGATTGCCGAGGGCGGCCCGGTTACCGTAACCGACCCGGAGATGATCCGTTATTTTATGACGATACCGGAAGCTTCCCAACTTGTCGTGCAAGCAGGCGCCTTCGCCAAGGGCGGCGAGGTGTTCATACTCGATATGGACAAGCCTGTCAAAATTTACGAGCTGGCCAAGGACTTGATTCGGTTATCCGGCTTCGAGCCGTATCGCGATATTGACATTAAATTCACCGGCCTGCGTCCGGGCGAGAAAATGTATGAAGAGCTGCTGACCGATGCTGAAGGCGTGTCGGCTACGCTGAACAACCGCATTTTCATCGGCAAGCCGATGGCGCAGGATGTTGAGCCGGTCATGCTGGAGCTTCAGCATTTGGAGGGCATTATACGTTCTGATTTGTCGGAGGTTAAAGCCTTCGTGAAGCGGACGATCACATCCCGCAGCCGCAATGCCGTATAGCTTTATTGCATACGATTATTTAAGAAAAGAGAGGGTGGTCGCTGATGTTAAAAGCAAATGCATTTGGGGCCACGCTCTTTCCTGGCGCTGGGCGGAAGTGGGGCGCGCTTGCTGCCCCGTTTGCGATTCTCGCGTCAGGGGAATTTCTGCTAGGCGTATTTTTATTATCCGGCTATATTAAATCGGGCATATCGTTTCCTGTGGACTTAACCTTTTTTCTAATGGCTGTCACGCTGTTTCTTTATTTTATCCGCCTTATGCAATCCCAAGAGCTGCCGAAGCCGGCGCTAATCCCGCTGCTGCTATTCGTGCTGCTGCTTGGCTACATGCTGTTCAGCTTTTCTTATTCAACAAGCTATTCATTTGCAATTCAGAAAACATCCCGCTTCATGCTGCTGACCGCCTGGTCCTTCATCGGGCCTTTTTTGCTTATTCGTGATAAAAAAGGGCTGGAGCGATTTTTCGTCGGCATTATTGCCGTCTCCTCGCTGATGACCTTCTATTGCTTGCAGACGTTTTTGGAGAAGCTGCAAGCTGGTCAATTCATCGGGCAGATTGAGGTGCTGGGCTCGGATTATCTCTCGCTGGGACGAACGAATGGCATCGCGGTTATCGCCTTGATCGGTTTATATTTATACAATCCGCTGCTGCGGACACCAGCCAAAATTGTCGCCAGCCTATTTCTGGCGTTGACCTTTCTATCGGTTGCTGTCAGCGGCGCCCGGACGCCGCTTATTACATTGGTCGGAACGATCGTGCTGATCATGCTCCTGTCCGTGAAAGTGAACCGGGGCAAAATCACCTTCTCCAAAGGAGTAGGCTCGCTTTTTTTTATTATTTTTCTGCTCGCGTTGCTCGCAGTGCCACTCGTGGCTTCTGGCGTGATGGATACGTTTATTTACCGAATCTCGGTGCTGTTTAATCAGCCGGGGGGCGGAGAGTCGGCGGAGGGACGAGTCGAGCGCTATGCGGTGGCATGGCAAATGATTCAGGATCATTTTTTCTTCGGCGGCGGCATTGGCAGCTTTACGATAGCGTTCGCCCATGAGGATGTTTCGAACTATCCGCATAATATTTTTCTGGAGCTGTGGAGCGAGCTGGGACTTGCGGGCGTATTGCTGTTTCTGGCGATACTTTGGGGAGCGATTCGAGCAGCTGCCCAATTTATTTCCGGAAAAATGACAGACCGCTTCACTTTGGTTACTGTTTTCTCGGTCATCTTCCTATTCCTAAACGCTAATGTTTCTGGCGATTTGAATGAAAATCGCTTGTTGTTCTGCTATGTGGCGATAGCCTGGCTGCTGCCCTATGCAACGCTGCAAGAGCGCAAGCCGCTGAGCTTTCTCAAAAAGTAGGCGGCCGCCTGGCCTGCGCCTGCGCTGCAAGTTCTCTATTGATAAGCTGGAGGGATATTCGTGTCTAATCTGATGGACCCGGTCGTTACGATTGTAACGCCGTCCTACAACTGCTCGCGTTTTATAAAGGAAACGATTGCTTCGGTGAAAGCCCAGACGTTTGAGGATTGGGAAATGATTATTGTGGATGATTGCTCCACGGACAATTCCTGCGAAATTATTGAAGCGGAAGCTGCGCTCGACAGCCGGATTAAGCTGCATCGCTTGCAGAAGAACAGTGGAGCGGCGGTTGCCCGCAATACCGCGATCAATATGTCGCGTGGCCGTTACCTCGCCTTTCTGGACAGCGATGATTTGTGGCTCCCGACGAAGCTAACGCTACAGCTTGATTTTATGCGAACGCAGGATATCGGCTTCTCCTTCACGAGCTATCGTGTCATGTCAGAGGAAGGGGAACTTACAGAGCGAGTAATCGGAGTGGTTCCTTCTATTAATTACGATACGCTATTGAAAAATACGATTATCGGCTGCCTTACCGTCATGCTCGATCGACATAAGCTTGGTCAGGTGCAAATGCCGAACATTCGGGCGAAGCAGGACACGGGCATGTGGCTGTCGATTTTGAAAAAAGGGCATTTGGCCTACGGCTTGCCCGTCGAGCTGAGCTATTATCGTCTCGTGAAAGGCTCGATATCGAACAATAAAATAAAAGCCGTATACAAGATGTGGCGCTTGTACCGTGATGTTGAGAAGCTTAATCCGTTTACAGCTTTTTGGTGCCTGATAAATTACGTTAAGAACGCCGTGTTTAAGAGATTGTAGAGATAGAGGCTATATAGTGTGGGGAGGAGCGAGAACGCATGTACAATCAATTTGGGAAAAGAGCCTTCGATTTTATTTCTGCTGGCATCGCGCTAATCGCCTTCAGCCCGGTCATGCTGGTGGTGGCGATTTTAATCAAGCTGGAATCACGGGGTCCCGTGTTTTTCGTCCAGCAGCGGATGGGGCAAAATAACCAGCTGTTCGCGATTTACAAGTTCCGCAGCATGCGGACGGATACGCCGAACGTAGCAACGGATTTGCTGCAAGACCCAGCATCCTACATAACGAAGACGGGAAGATTTTTGCGAAAATCAAGCCTCGACGAGCTGCCTCAGCTTATTAATGTCGTGAAGGGGGAAATGTCAGTCGTTGGCCCAAGGCCTGCGCTGTACAATCAATATTCTCTGATTGAGATGCGAAATAACCGTAAAATCAATGATATTAAGCCAGGCTTGACGGGCTATGCCCAAGTATCGGGCCGGGATTCGATCTCCGATGACGAGAAGGTCCGTCTGGACGAGCATTATTTGCAGCAGATGTCCTTCGGCTTTGACATTAAAATTATTTTTATCACGATTTTCAAAGTTTTTAAAGCAAGTGATATTAAAGCTTAAGGCAGGAGGCAAAAGCAATGATTCTGGTAACGGGCATAACAGGACTGACGGGGCGATTTCTATATGAGCAGCTTCAACGGGATTTCAATCGCGATCAAATATGCTACATGATCAGGGAATCAAGCGACGTATCCTGGATGAAGGATGGCGAGCATTACGTCTACGGCAATTTGCGCGATGCAGACGATGTGTTGAAGGCTCTTGGCCGTGAGGGTATAACGGAGGTGCTGCATCTGGCGCCGCGAAATCAACTGAAAAATGTGCTCGATGCCTGCCTTCAGCATGGGATTCAACGCCTTTATTACGTGAACAGCACAGGCATATACAGCAAGTTCAAGAGCTCATCGCATATTGATTTACAAAATGAACAGCTTCTGCGTGCCAGCGGTCTGACCTATACGATTATTCGTCCGTCGATGATTTGCGGCAATCATCAGGATGGCAACATCCATATGCTCGTTAAAATCATGAATCGTTTTCCCGTTTATCCGATTTTGGGAGCGGGAGATGGCCTGATGCATCCGATTTATGCCAATGATCTGGCGAAGGTGCTCGTTTCCATGCTGAACCGCGAGGAGCTGACGCGAGGTCAGGAATATGATGTGGCGGGCAAAGCGCCGCTGAAATACAAGGAGCTGCTTAGTCTGATCGCTGGGGCGATGGGCAAAAAAATGGTATTTCTGCACATCCCTTATAAGCTTGCTTTGCTCGCAGGCCGAATCGGAGAAAAAATACCTAATCGAATCATTAATTATGAGAAGGTTCTCCGCCTGAATGAGGATAAAAACTTTGACTACTCCAAGGCGGCGAAGGAGCTGGATTTCAAGCCGATTGGCTTCGATGAAACCATCAAGCTGGAAGTTGCAGCGCTGCGCAAGCATGGGACGATATAATGAGCCGATTCACAAGAGAGGGAAACAACAACACGATGAGACGCAGCTTGATTTGGGGAATTAGTTTATTGGTTGTTATGCTTGCCGCGCTGGCTTTGCCATCGCTGAAATCAGATAAGGAGCAAACCTTCTCTGATGGCGGTAGCACAGGCTTTCACCTGGAGGTGGAGGGCAATCCAGTTGCGAGCGCAGCCGCAGCGACAAGCAGTGCGGATGCCTCTTTTATTAATGTAGTAGATTACGGTGCAGCAGGGGACGGCAAAAAGGATGATTGGAGCGCGATTTCCAAAGCAATTGCCAAGGCAAAGGCGCTGCGGGACAAGGGCCGGCAAGTAACACTGCTTTTCCCGGAGCTAACGGAATACCGCTCCTCCAAAGCGATTGTGATTCCAGCGAATATTTCGGTGGATCAGCGTGCTCCGCTCATCTATACCGGAACGGCCTATGAGCCTTTTCTGACGCTTGGCGAGGAAGGTACTGTGACGGGAGCTGAATACAGCGGCCTTAACGTACGGCGAGGCAAGCTGGCGGATTGGTCCAAGGACAAGACGCACAAGTCGATCGGTATCATGATTATCAATGCCAACAATTCAGGCGTTCATATTCAGCGTGCCGAAAACTTCACCGTAGGCGTAGAGACGATTGGGATCGGTACAGGCTTTGCCTACAATGACATTCGGCTTGGCAAGCTTACCTCCAATCAAATCGGCCTAAAGGTAACCAATAAGCGAAACAAAGCAAAAGTATCTGGCTGGAACAATGAAAATTTGTATACGGGCGGCAACTTCGCGGTGTGGAGCGGCAACAATACGTCGCAGAGCCGATACGGCATTGTCATTACGACGGAGGACGGCTCCTATACGAATAATAACAACAACGTATTCGTAAAGCCTAGCTTTGAGCTAAACCAGCGCAATACGACAGGCTCTGCCGAGAGCGTGCCGATTGTTATTGAGCATGGTCTGAACAACACCTTTGATTATGTTCGCAATGAGACAAATGGCGTTTATATGGCTCGATTGAAAAATAAAAGCAACAATAACACCTTTAACGTCAGCTACGGCGACGCTAAGCTGGATGACCAATCGGAGTTCGGCAATCAAATTGTATCGACGCAGGAATCGAGCTTTTTTGACCAATTCATGTTGCGTGAATCATTCAATTTGTCCGAGCGCTGGAGCAAGTCGAATGCAACTGCCTCGCTTGAGGGGATGTCCTTCTTGAGCAATAAGGGCGGCGAGCCTGCGGCGACGAATAATTTTACCTGCATCAGCAGCAGTAAAGGCTTTGTTACTTTTGCAAATGGCTGTGTCGCGATAGGGGTAATGGTCGATGTCTCGGTCGTTAAGCAGTTCGTTATTAAACGTGCGGCGCAGGATGAGCTGGGCGGACGGGTTATCGTTCGCGGCTATGATAAAAATGGCAAGCTGCTAAGCAGCTCGGGCAATTGGCTGCGCGGTATGAGTAACAATAGCTTTTATTTTGCAGATACGTACGGCGGTGTCTATATGTCGGCCCGCGATATGGCAGATCCAATCTATTTCGACGTGCTCGATAACGTGAAGAAGATTTGGGTCGGCGTTACAGCTGGCAGCGGCAAGGCGGTTATTAATTCGTTCGGCATCTTTACGAAATCCGTCCATTACCCTGCGGTTTATAGCGGGGCATCGTAGACAATGGAAGTTAATAATGGGGTGTGGAAATCATGAGGTACAAACTTGCGGGTAAAGCGCTGCTGGCCTTGCTTGTGGCGCTGGTTGCCTGGGAAGGCATTTTAGAGGTTACAACGATACGCACGACAGGCTTCCAGCAGCATCCTGAACTGGGGCGCATCCTGAACCCGGGGCTTTATGTGAACGGGCAGGAAGGCTACGGCATCACTAAAATTTATGCGGAAGGCGCCATCGCGCAGCCTTTTCCCGATCCGAATGAAACGGCCGCTGCCCGCAAGGCAGAGTACCGAATCTTATTTTTGGGCGATTCCTACACGGAAGCGCTTCAAGTTGGCGATCAAGTGAAGTTTTTTCGCCAAGTCCAGACACGAATGCCTGAGCTGGATTCACGCAAGGTCATGACCTATGATGCTGGCCGCAGCTCCGCCTCACCCGCACATTATGCCTATTTGGCTGACTTCTACAAGAAGCGCGTCGATCCCGATGCCGTTGTCATCCAGATTAATGAGAATGATCTCAAGGATCTGTACGGTGAAAATGCCAGCTACTATGCCACGAAAGACGGAGACTCGTATAAGCTTGTTTTTAATGAAGACTTTGTTAGCCGCAATGCGGTTGCAGCAAAGCTTCAAGCCTTCTATGGCCTATTGCGGCTGTCCGTTGTTCGTGTTGGCTCTGATCATTTGCAAAAGCTGCTGGAGAAGGATGAAGCTGCGCCAGACGATACCAAAAGCCCAGATTTTACACCTCAAGCGGGGGACGAACAGCTGGTCAGCTGGATATTCGGTATTTTGAAGGAAAAATATCCGAAGCTTGTTTTTGTCTTTTTACCCCAAATCGACTTTCAGTCGCTAGATGGCGAGCAGCAGCCTGGATATTTTGAAGAAATGGCCGAGCGCACAGCCAAGGAGCAGGGTATTCCAATGCTGAATATGAGACGGGATTTTGTGAAGGCCTATCAGGATACGGGGCTGCCAGCCTATGGCTTCTCCAACACTACATATGGAACTGGGCATATGAACAGCTCAGGACATGATTTAGTGAGCAAAGCAGTAGCGAATTATTTCGAAGGAAGATGAGAAAATGATATTTTCAAGCTGGGAGTATCTGCTGTTTTTTGCCGTAATGCTTATCCTGTTATCTACTATTAAAATACATGCGCTAAAAAAAGCGGTTTTGCTAGTCGGCAGCTACTATTTTTACAGCGTATGGGATTACCGCTTCGTCCTGCTCGTGCTGGTGATGACGCTTATCAACCATGTGAGTGCCGTGTCGATTGACCGGGCTACAGAGGCTGCGGTGCGCAAGCGCTGGCTTATTTTCAGCGTCATTGCCAATCTCGCCATTCTGGGCTTCTTCAAATATTTTAATTTTTTCATAGATTCGGCAAATGGCCTGCTGGATCAGTTTGGCATGACGTTTCCACTGCTGTCCATCGTGCTTCCTGTGGGGATCTCGTTTATTACGTTCGAGGTGATGAGCTATACGATTGATGTGTACAAGCGCGACATCAAGCCATCGTCCATTTGGGACTTTTCGCTGTTAATCGTGTTTTTTCCGCATTTGATCGCAGGGCCGATTCTCAAGCCGCGGCATTTTCTGCCACAAATGGCCCGTGACATCGTCATTAAGCGCAGCAATCTAATTGAAGGCGGACAAATATTCATCTTTGGTCTGGTCAAAAAGATTATTATCGCCGATCATATGGCGATGTTTGTCGATCCGGTATTTGCAAGTCCCGGCGAATATTCGCCACTCACCGTATGGCTCGCAGTCATTGCGTATGCGGTGCAAATTTATTGCGATTTTTCCGGCTACTCCGATATGGCAATCGGCTCGGCAAAATGTATGGGCATCGACATTCCGCATAACTTTAATATGCCTTACCTGTCCCGCAGCGTCACAGAGTTTTGGCGGCGCTGGCATATTTCGCTGTCTTCATGGCTCAGAGAATATTTGTATTTCTCGCTTGGCGGCAATCGCAAAGGGCCGATTCGTGCCAATATCAATCTCATACTCGTCATGCTGCTTGGCGGCCTATGGCATGGTGCAAGCTGGAATTTCGTATTATGGGGGCTGCTGCATGGCCTTGCCTTGGTCATTCACAAGCTTTATTTCAACCATGTGCTTAAAAAGCAGGAAATTAACCACTGGTTATACAACGCCGCTGCGTGGGCGCTCACGTTTATATTTGTCTGTGTCACTTGGGTGTTTTTCCGTTCTCAAAGCTTTGAGCATTCCTTGCTGGTGCTGCGCAAAATGTTCCTCATCGACACTGGCGGCCTCATGTGGTTTTACCCATATTTAGGCCTCGTGCTTGTGCTTGTTTTGGCCGGCCATGTGGTGGGTGTAAGGCTAAAAACGTATCCTAGCGTTAATTTGGCGACTTTTGGCGGCTTGTTTATATTCTTTTTTGTGCTGCTTGCGCTCCTGCTGCTTATGCCTACAGCCTCCACGCCATTTATCTACTTTCAGTTTTAAGGGGGACGAGGCTTGAAGCGGCAATGGAGTCGAAGGAAACGTTGCACCTTGTGGACGCTAGGCCTGCTGCTCGTTTTGCTGGCGGTTGCCGTATGGCGCGCGGGGTACTTTTTGGCGGTTGCGCCGAACGCTTCCGCCTCGCAGGCGATTATTGTATTGAGCGGCGAGGAGGGGCGGCTGGCGAAGGGGCTGGAAATATATCAGCAATATGAAGCGGAAGCACTCATTATTTCGAGTGCAAACGACCATTATATTCAAGAGGAGCTTCGCCTTGCTGTTTTGCCATTAAGCGGGGTTTATTTGGAGACGCAAGCGCGAAGCACGAAAGAAAATGCGGCTTACGTAAGGGCGCTTATGGATCAGCATGGGCTCAGCTCTGCTATCTTGGTCACTTCTGATTATCATATGCGCCGGGCGAGATATCTTTTTGAACAAGCGTTTGAGGATGGGGCTATCCGGCTTACCTACGCCAGTTACGAAAGCCCGCAGTTTAACGCTGCCAAATGGTGGAGCAGTAAAACGAGCCTGATGATTACCGGAAATGAATATATCAAGCTGTGCGGAAATTGGCTCGGCATCGACGGGAAGGAGGCCAAACGCCTGCTTAAACGCTTGAATAAAGCTGTATTCTGAATGGAGTAATGACAGCAGCGGCCAAAATAACTTTATAATGGGGGTTTTGTGATGAAAAAGATGTGGGTGGCTCTTGTGCTGCTTGCGCTTGTAATAGGGGGCTATCTGGCATTTGGCCAAACGAAGCAGCAGGATGCCCCTCCGAAAGCGTCTCCAGAAGCATCTCCAGAAGCATCTCCGGTAAAGCCTGCTGAAAAAATCAGCTTGTCCTTCTGGACCTATTATGGCGGCTGGGAGGATACCATCAAGGCATTTAACGATCTGCATCCAGAGGTTGCAATTAAGGTGACAGAGGTTACCTATGCTGATCAGGTTGAAAAATATAGCGAAGCGCTTGCCTCAGGCAGCGTTCCAGATATTATTATGCTCGATAGCGCCGCCTTTCCGAGCTTTGGGGACAGCGACAAGCTGGAAAATTTGCTCGACGCTCCTTACAATGCTGGCGCGTACAAGGCTGGCTTCAGCCAGTCGCTGTGGGACAGCAACCTTTCCTTCGACGGAAAACGCCTGATCGGCTGGCCGCTCTCCTCATCGCCGAA
Source organism: Paenibacillus sp. KS-LC4 (assembly GCF_036894955.1). Classification (NCBI taxonomy): domain Bacteria; kingdom Bacillati; phylum Bacillota; class Bacilli; order Caryophanales; family Paenibacillaceae; genus Paenibacillus; species Paenibacillus sp. KS-LC4. The sequence continues at coordinate 299,656 of NZ_CP145905.1, forward strand.
GGTGACCTACTACCGTGAGGATATTTTGGGGAAATACGGCTTCCCTACCGATCCGGATAAGCTTGCAACGTATATGGAGGATCCAGATAACTGGGTCAAGATGAACAACACGCTGCAAAAAAAAGGCGTTCGGCTTACGCAGTGGTACGGCGAGACCATCAATCTGTTTGCCAGCGCTCAGAAAACGGGCTTGGTTAATGCTAACAATCAGTTCGCTTACAATAATGATACCTTCGAGCAGGCGATTGCACTGACGCAGCGTTTGAAGGAGCATGTACCCGGCGTCAACATTTGGGAGGAATCAGGTGAAGAGGCTGTTCGGGAGGGCAAGCTAGCTATGGTGTACTTAGGCATCTGGGGAGACTCCGTTTTGGAGCAGTGGGCACCGAAAACGGCGGGCAAGTGGCGGCAAACCCGTCTGCCGCTGAACTTGAACGGTTGGGAGAACAGTTCGGTATTTCTACTGCCTTCCGGCGGCAAGCATAAGGAGATGGCCTGGACGTTCATGAATTACGTTGTAACCGATCATGCGAAATACGGTCTTGGCAATGCGGTTCCAGCCTATGCTCCTGTGCTGAGCAAAAGCAGCCAAAAGCCTGTGCCTTCAGCATTTTTAGGCGGGCAAATCGTTTATCCGCTTAATGTAGAGCTGGCTAGTAAAATGCATGAGCGCAAATACACAGCGCTGGATATGGACACGCAGAAGCTGTGGAACGATCAGCTAGCCAAAGGCATTGAGAAGGGCTGGAAGCCGAAAACCATCCTGAATCAGGCTGAAAAGGAAATCAATCGCAGGCTTGCTGACCTGGCAAGCAAAGCTACCACAGCGCCGGCAGCAGAGGCAGCAGGACGGGCATCAACTGATGCCGCTTCTGAGAGAGCCTCAAGCGCGGCAACGAAGCCTTAAGATGGTGCAAGGCGCCGCGGCTCGGGTTGAAAGGCTTTGCCTGTATGTTGACTCAAAGCAAAATGAAAGCCGCTGACCTCATCGGTCGGCGGCCTGCAGCATGCGCATAATATCAAGCTCCCCGATGAGCCGCTGGGCTTTGCTGCCCCTCAGCGGCTGGTTGGAGCGCTTGAGTATCCATTTAATGTCGGCGGGCGATAAGCCTGGTTTATAGGCGAGCAGCAGCGCAATAGCGCCGCTGACATGTGAGGTTGCCATGGAGGTGCCGCTCATCTCATGATATTTGCCGCGCAGCCATGCGGAGACGATTTTATCGCCAGGGGCGTAAATGTCGATATGGGTACCGCGATTGGTGAAAGGGGCGACACGCCTAAGGCGGGTAGTAGCGCCTACCGAAATCGTTTGCGGATAACGTGCTGGATAGTCAACCGAGCGTCGTTTGCCGTCGTTGCCTGATGAAGCGACTACTATAATGCCCGCGTTATATGCATTGGTAATGGCGGTAAGCAGCGCTTTGCTGCGGGTCTTCATTCCGAAGCTCATATTGATAATATGAACCCGGTTTCTCACGCACCAGTCGATGCCGAGTATGATGTCCGAGACGAAGGCGCTGCCGTTGTGGTCGAACGCCTTCACGGGGTAGATTTGTGCGCGCGGAGCGATGCCGATCATGCCCTGCAGCTGATTGGCGGCAGCAATGGTTCCGGCAATATGGGTGCCATGTCCATTGTCATCATGGGGAAGCATGCTGCGATTTAGCAAATTTATGCCGCGCGAAAGCGACTGTCGCAGGTCGGGATGGCTGAAATCGACACCAGTGTCAATAACGCCAATTTTAATGCGATGACCAGTAGTCATGCCCCATGCTTGCGGAGCCTTGACATGCTGGACGCCCCAAGGAATTCCTTTTTCGGACATGAAGGATTTGGGTGTAGCGGCATGAACGGTAATGCGTCGATCATCCTCAATCCATACCCCTGTGGAGAATCGGGCGAGGGTTTCTTCGACAGGCAGACGACAGGAAATAGCGCGTATAATGGGCATCTGTTTGACGGTTTTAAGTGCAGTCTTGCCATCAGGCAGCTCCGACCAGTCTTTTATAAACCGTTGGTACACGCTCTGCTGGTGAAAACGGATAATGCGCCTTGGTGTCGTCTGCTCCGAGCCTGCCAGCGCGCCTTGCAACCAATGGAGAAAAACGGTAGTGTCCAAATTTCGCGTCCCCTCCCGACGGACGATGCTGAGCTATTGTATGATGGAGGGGAGCAAGCTGCATGAGCCACTTGCCTTTTTTGATATAATTAGGCGTGAAACCGTGTCAAAATGTACGGTCGCACATAGGATGTTGTAAGAGTTCTATGGGGCTCTTACCTCTCCGGAACGTTAGCGGCCAGCGCGGCCCGGATGGATACAGTCAGAGCGAAGGGATACCTTCGCTTTTTATCATGTTGTACAAGCTGTGAAGAGCGGCTCAGGCGGCTCTGGCGCTAATAAATTCATGATCATGGTGCGAGCTTTGCGGACAAGTCCTACATTGGAACGGCTCACGCTTGCTTTTTTGAAAGAAATAGGTTTTACTATAGTTTGATAATGAATGAAGATGGCAAGAGAGGATGTGTCCATATGAGCGGCAGCAACATCACTTTGAAGCTGGACCCTGAGCGGATTAAGGAAATGCCAATGGTTGATTTGGCATTTGAATTTCTTAAGACAACGAATAAGCCGTATTACTACCGTGATCTCATGATGGAGATTGCTAAAATACGCGGATTGTCTTCCGATGGGATTAATCAAGTTATTGCACAAGTATATACTGAAATTAATATTGACGGCCGTTTCGCTTGCGTCGGCACAAATATGTGGGGCCTGAAGCGCTGGTATCCAGTAGAGCGCAACGAAGACCCTATTTCCAACGCCAAGCGCTCCAGAATCATTAACGACGACGATGATCTCGATGATGACGATTTATTCGCGGATGAGGAAGAGGAAGCATACGCAGCGGACGAAGAGGACTACGATGTTTATGATGAAGATCGTGAGTTCGAGGAAGCTGAAGAAGAAGCCGAGGCAGACGAAGAAGCCGGAATCGAAGGCGAAGAGCTGGATGATGAAGATGATGATTCGGATGAGGAGCTGGAAGAAGGCGAGGAAGCGGAAGATTTTGATGAAGATGAAGACGAAGAGGACAATTAAGTTCTCATTCATCCATGAATCGTTTAGGCTTGAATTCTAAGAATATATAAGTTTTATCCGTATATTCGCGTAGAATTCTAAGGCAAAGCCCTTCGCTCGTTCTAGAAGGACGACGAAGTCGTTTTTGCTTGACAGGTTGTATACGTCAGAGTAAACTATTGCATGGGCTTTAGATTCGGTTAAGACAACCGCTTAATAATACGCCAAACGAAAAGTGCCCCGTACTCTACGGGTGTCACTTTTTTTGTTTGTAGAAGGACAAGTTCGGCGACGAAGGGCCTCGACTTTTCGTTTGATGATACAGATAAACCGCTGTGGCACGAAAGTGCCTATGTTTATTGGATAGATTGGTAAAACTAAAGGAATACACACTAGAGCTTGGAGGGTATTGGCACAGTGACAAAATATATTTTCGTAACCGGAGGCGTGGTCTCTTCCTTGGGTAAAGGGATTACAGCCGCATCGCTTGGTCGATTGTTGAAGAACAGAGGCCTCAAAGTAACGATTCAAAAGTTTGACCCGTACATTAACGTAGACCCGGGAACGATGAGCCCTTATCAGCACGGTGAAGTGTTTGTAACCGATGATGGCGCAGAGACGGATCTTGACCTTGGGCACTATGAGCGTTTCATCGACATCAACCTTTCCAAAAACAGCAATGTAACGACAGGCAAAATTTATTCCAACGTTATCACCAAGGAGCGCCGTGGCGACTATTTAGGTGGAACGGTGCAGGTTATTCCGCATATTACAAATGAAATCAAGGATCGTGTATTCCGCGCAGGCAAAGAATCGGCTTCCGATGTTGTCATTACGGAAATCGGCGGAACGGTTGGCGATATCGAGAGCCTGCCATTCTTGGAAGCTATTCGTCAAATCAAAAGCGATATTGGCCGTGACAATGTCATGTACATTCACGTAACGCTGATCCCATTCATTAAAGCGGCTGGCGAAGTGAAAACAAAGCCGACCCAGCACAGTGTAAAAGAGCTTCGCAGCATCGGCATCCAGCCGAATGTAATCGTATGCCGTACGGAGCACGCAATGGCGGAGGATCTTAAGCACAAAATCGCCTTGTTCTGCGATATTGATGCTAATGCAGTTGTGGAATGCCGTGACGCTTCCACCTTGTATGAGGTGCCTCTGATGCTTCGTGAGCAAGGCTTGGACGATATCGTCGTCAACCACCTGAAGCTCGGCACGAATGAGCCGGATATGACGGAGTGGACAAGCCTCGTTCAGCGCGTGAAGTCGCTGCACAAAACAACAGAGATCGCGATTGTTGGTAAATACGTAGCTTTGCATGATGCTTACCTGAGCATCGTGGAATCCCTTGCCCATGCAGGTATCGACGCTGATTCCGAAGTGAAAATCCGTTGGGTGAATGCGGAAGAATTGACGGATAGCAATGTGGCAGATCGCTTGCAGGGCGTTCACGGCATTCTCGTGCCGGGCGGTTTTGGCGATCGTGGTATTGAAGGCAAAGTGATTGCCATTCGCCATGCACGCGAACAGCAAGTGCCGTTTTTCGGTATTTGCCTTGGCATGCAAGTGGCTGTTATTGAGTATGCACGTCATGTGGTTGGCCTTGATGGCGCCAACAGCTCGGAGATTAATCCATCGACGCCATACCCTGTCATTGACCTGCTGCCTGAGCAGAAGGACATTGAAGACATGGGCGGCACGATGCGTCTTGGCCTATATCCTTGTAAGCTTATTCCTGGCTCGCTTGCTGCTACAGAGTATGGCGATGAGCTGGTATATGAGCGTCACCGTCACCGGTACGAGTTCAATAATGAATTCCGCGAGCAAGTGGAAGCAGCGGGCCTGACTATTTCGGGAACTTCCCCGGATGGCAGATTAGTAGAAATGGTGGAAATGAAGGATCATCCTTGGTTCCTTGCTGTACAATTCCACCCGGAATTCACTTCCAGACCTAATCGTCCTCAGAAGCTGTTCCGCGGATTTGTCCGCGCGGCGCTTGCGTTTTCGGAGAGATAGTGTATTCGTAACATAAATGTATAAACCGTCCAATTTTTTTCCGGGAGCAGAAGGATATTCCAACTTGATCCGCGAATATATTAACGATGATGGAAGAGCAGGCCAATTCAATTGTTGTCGCTCTGTCGTGGGAGGTATTATATTTTGGAACAAAAGAAGCTATTAATAGTGGACGATCAGAATGGAATCCGTGTGCTTTTGATGGAAGTGTTCAGCAGTGAGGGTTATGCGACTTTTCAAGCCTCCAACGGCAAGCTTGCCTTGGAAATTGTGAAGAAGGAAAGTCCTGATTTGGTGCTGCTTGACATGAAGATTCCCGGTATGGACGGTTTAGAAATTTTAAAGCATGTGAAAGCCATTAATAAAGACATAAAAGTCATTATGATGACGGCTTATGGTGAGCTGGATATGATTAAGGAAGCGACCGATCTCGGAGCTTTGATGCATTTCACCAAGCCGTTTGATATTGATGAAATGCGAATAGCGGTGAACATGCAGCTAGAGGGCGGTTCCAGCAGTCAATTCGCGATAGGGTCCTGATTAGCGGGCCCTTTTTTAAATTCTAAGCGGATATAAGCTTCATCCTTTTTTCGCTTACAATTGTCCGACAAAGCTCTTCATACGTCCCAGAAGGACGATGAAGTCATTTTTGCTTGTTATTCATTTTTAGGGGCCCTGGCAAAAGAGCTTTACCATTCCTGACGCCATTATGGTATAATGGCTCAGAATCAAGCTGTTCATTTGTCTATCGCATTAGGTATTGGTAAAATAAATGTAAACACAGAGAACCATGTGGCTTGCAGCTCTGCACTTTTCGGAAATGATGTCGGCAAATGGACAAGGCTTTCATCCATGGAGATACCTGTCTCCTGCTCGCTTTGCAAAGCAAGCTGTATTTCAAGAGAAAATCCGCTTGTTCGGAAGTAACAATCAAGCGTAACAACAGGAGCACGGGATGACGAACCGCCTTCTAACAGTGTGCATGCGGCGGCGTGTGCTCGCTGTGGCGGTTTTTCCTTTGTTCTCTTTCGATACAACGGGAGGACTACAAAATTGATGGAGAAATTGATGATACGCGGCGGACGTCCGCTGCAAGGAACGGTCCAAATCAGCGGTGCTAAAAATAGCGCCGTAGCGTTGGTTCCCGCTGCCATACTGGCGGAGTCTGAGGTAGTGCTGGACAATTTGCCTCATTTGAGTGATGTTGCTGTTTATAGCGAGATTTTGCAAGATCTTGGTGCGGTCATTGACTGGCAAGGCGATATGATGCGTATTGATCCTTCTAATCTTAAAGCGAAGCCTATGCCCAATGGCAAGGTTAAGCTGCTTCGTGCTTCCTACTATTTGATGGGAGCGATGCTGGGACGCTTTGGAGAGGCCGTTATTGGCTTGCCTGGCGGCTGCAACTTTGAGCCACGTCCTATTGATCAGCATATTAAAGGTTTTGAAGCGCTTGGCGCAACCGTAACGAATGAGCATGGCTCGATGCGCATATCTGCCAAAGAACTGCGGGGAGCGAAAATTTATCTTGATGTGGTAAGTGTGGGAGCAACAATCAACATTATGCTTGCGGCCTCTCGGGCCAAAGGCTCTACTATAATAGAAAACGCGGCAAAAGAGCCTGAAATTATAGATGTAGCTACTCTTCTCAATGCCATGGGCGCAAAAATCAAAGGGGCCGGCACGGAAACCATTCGGATTGAAGGAGTGGATAGCCTGCATGGCTGCCGCCACTCCATTATTCCTGATCGCATTCAAGCCGGAACCTACATGATTATCGCCGCGGCAACGCGCGGAGATGTCACGATTGACAATGTTATCCCGAAGCATATGGAAGCGATGACGGCGAAGCTGGAGGAAATGGGCGTTACCGTATACGAAATGGATGAGTCTATCCGCATCGTTGGCGCTCCAAAGTACAATGCTATTGATGTTAAAGCGTTGGTATATCCAGGCTTTGCTACCGATTTGCAGTCCCCTATGACGAGCTTGCTGACACAAGCGAGCGGCGTAAGCATTTTAACCGACTATGTATACAGCAATCGTTTCAAGCATGTCCCTGAGCTTGCTCGCATGGGCGCAGCCATTCGTGTTGAAGGGAGATCAGCCATTATTGAAGGCGGCCCGCTTAACGCCGCTAAGGTTCGCGCAGCAGATCTGCGTGCAGGCGCGGCGCTTGTTATTGCGGGCTTGACCGTACCCGATGGCATTACCGAAATAAGCGGCGTGGAATATATTGACCGAGGCTACGATCATTTGGTTGATAATTTGCGAAGACTGGGCGCCGACGTGTGGCGCGAGACGGAAACCTCCTAAATAAGCAGGCAGACCTGAGCTTGGCGCTGGTCCATTCAGATGAGGAATAACCGGCGCCAACTATGGTATATACTGATAGATCGGACTATAGCGGTATGCTGTACCATTAAACTGAATAAAGTGGTGAGAACATGACAGATCTTCAGATCGCCGATCTGGAAGAGTTGAAGCTGACGGATTTGTATAAGCTGGCGAAGCAGTATCAAATACCGTATTATGGCCAACTCAAGAAGAAGGAATTGATTTTTGCAATATTGCGGGCTCAGGCTGAGAAAAGCGGCTTGATGTTCATGCAGGGCGTTCTGGAAATTTTGCCGGAAGGCTTCGGCTTTCTTAGGCCTATCAACTATTTGCCAAGCAAAGAGGATATTTATATTTCGGCTTCCCAAATTCGCAAGTTTGATCTTCGTACAGGAGATCTAGTATCAGGCAAATGCCGACTTCCGAAAGATTCGGAGAAATACTTTGGTTTGCTGCAAGTAAATGCAGTTAATGGGACGAGTCCAGAACTCGCAGCTGAAAGGTTACATTTTCCCGCATTGACTCCTCTTTTTCCACAGAAAAAACTGGTGCTTGAGACGGCATCCTCTAAACTTTCCACACGAATTATGGATTTAATTGCGCCTGTTGGACTTGGCCAGCGTGGACTCATTGTTGCACCTCCGAAAGTGGGCAAAACGTTGCTTCTCAAAGAGATTGCCAATAGCATTTCTACCAATCATCCTGAAATTGAGCTGTTCGTATTGCTTATTGATGAACGGCCTGAGGAAGTTACAGATATGCAGCGCTCGGTTAAGGGCGAGGTCATCGCTTCAACTTTCGACGAAGTGCCGGAAAATCATATTAAGGTGACGGAGCTTGTTCTTGAGAGAGCGTTGCGACTGGTGGAGCACAAGAAGGATGTTGTTATTTTGATGGATAGCATTACGCGTCTGGCTCGTGCCTATAACTTGGTCGTGCCGCCATCCGGCCGCACGCTGAGCGGCGGTATTGATCCTGCTGCATTCCATCGTCCAAAGCGGTTTTTCGGTGCGGCGCGGAATGTGGAAGAGGGCGGAAGCTTGACGATCCTTGCGACAGCGCTTGTTGAGACAGGCTCGCGTATGGATGACATCATTTATGAAGAGTTTAAAAGTACAGGCAATATGGAGCTGCATTTGGACAGAAAATTGGCTGAACGCCGTATTTTTCCAGCGTTGGATATCCGCAGATCAGGCACGCGCCGGGAAGAAATGCTCCTGACGCAAGAAGAGCTGGAGAAGCTATGGGTGGTTCGTAAAAATATGAACGACTCGATTGAGTTCGTTGATGGCTTCCTCAAGAAGCTGAGAAACAGCGAAACGAATAGTGAGTTTCTCATGTCGCTCGATTCTATGCCTGAGACGAAGCCGCCGCAGCGCAGCAGCGGAATCAAAAGCAGCAGTACTAGTTCGTCATCAACATCAACGCCAGCGGCGGGTCGTCGTTCGGCAGCCCCTCGCACGACGCATAGCTCTTAGCGCTGCCTGAAAGGAGAACATCATGAATCTTGTATATGCTGATGAACAGGGAAATGTCTTTGATCATCCTCACTATATAGCATTAGGCCGCAGCGGCGATATGATTGTCGAAATGATGGAGGACGAGCTCATTCCTTTGCCTGAAGGGGCTACGCTTGTAAGCCTGCCATTTACGAAGGCAGTCGGACTGAACCCGGATACGGGTGAAATGCAGCTTCTTCCAGGCAATAAGCAGGCAGTTGGCGCTCTTTTGCCGCAAGGCTTTACGCGGCTAGCCCTGCCAGGCTATGTCAAAGCGGACAAAAATGAAAAGCTGCCTTTATTCGGTTACACGGCAGTCGTATGGAAAAACAATGGCTTTTACGTTGCTGCTGAGCAATGCGATGATCCAGAACGCTGGGATCCGCTGAATTGCGACCGCGATGAGGTTAGGCAGCAGGTTGAACGCATGACGTCAAAATATCCGGAAAATCGTCTATATAAGCATTTGTCAAACTGTGCACTCGGTTATGAATGCTTGACGTCTTCTAATACGTTCCTGCAACGCTGGGAAGGCGCAGTTCCGGTTTCGTATTCGTGTAATGCAGGATGCTTCGGATGTATTTCTGAGCAGCCGGATGACAGCGGCTTTGTTGCGCCGCAAACACGGATGAACTTCAAGCCGACAGTAGACGAAGTGACTGAGATTATGCTGGAGCATCTTCGCCATGAAGACTCTATCATTAGCTTCGGGCAAGGCTGCGAAGGGGAGCCCTCTACGCAGGTTCGGATTATTGTTGAAGCAATGCGCCGGGTGAGAAGCCAGACATCACTTGGCTACATTAATATTAATACGAACGCTGGGCTCACAGATCACATTCGCGCAATCGTCGATGCGGGCCTCAATCTGATGCGTGTCAGCACCATCAGTGCTCTTGATGACCATTACAATGCTTATTACAAGCCGCGCGGCTATACGCTGGCCAATGTAGAGAAGTCGCTGAAATATGCGACGGACAAGGGCGTGTATACGTCGATTAACTATTTGATTTTCCCTGGTGTGACGGATCGTGAGGAAGAGATGGAGGCAATGATTGGCTTTGTTAAGCGGACGGGCCTCAAGCTCATCCAAATGCGAAACCTGAACATTGACCCAGAAGCCTATTTATCGCTGATCCCGCCGCCGCAAGGTGAAATTTATGGGATGAAGCAGATGCTGGAAATTTTCCGCGACGAGCTTCCAGATGTTGTAATTGGCTCTTTCACGCATGTTCCGCCTGCGAGCATAATTCAATCTTAATGCGCTAGAAGGAGCGAGTTGTCCAGTAATGTGTTTTACAAAATGGACTGGGCTATGCTATAATACAGAGATGTATGACTTAATTCTGGGCCCGCCTGTGGCTCAGGGCAGAAAGAGGTGAAAGAGATGAAACAAGCTATTCATCCGACATACCATATCACTACAGCAACTTGCGCTTGTGGTAACACTTTCGAGACTGGTTCCATTAAACCGAACCTTCGTGTAGAGATTTGTTCCCAATGCCACCCATTCTATACGGGTAAGCAGAAGTTCCTGGATGTGGGCGGCCGCGTCGATCGTTTCAAAAAGAAATACGGCATCTAATTGCTGTGATGTCTATTTTGTCTATATTTGGCAGAATACAAGAACCTCCCTTAGCCATTCTAATGGTTATAAGGGAGGTTTTTTTGATGAGATGGAACATGAGCATATTGTCTTCAAATAGCTTACGTACTCTGCTGCTGGCAGGCATCCTGCTGCTGTTAGCGTTAAGTGCTGCCGGTTGTGGTCAGCCTGATCACAAGCAGCAGATGCAAACCTATGGCCATGACGGTTATATGGGGCTGTCTAACAGCAACCCGAATATTCCGAATAAGCATTCGTATTTAAATTACGGCTCAGACGGCAAGTTTGTCGGCGAGTTAATCAAGAAGATGGATGGCGTCCATAAAAGCTGGATTCATTTTAATGGGGAGCATCTAATCGTTCATTTGACTGCCAAGCCGGGTATGTCCGATGCGCAGGTGAAGCAGCTTCAGCATAAAGCAGAGGAAACTTTGCAATATAATATGCCGCGCTATGAGGTGCGGGTGAAAACAAGCCGCTAAACGACGGTTTTATGTGAAATGCGCATTCTATTCATGAAAAGACAACGCCGTTCAAGCTTGATGAAAAGGTGTATCTCACGACTTGTCCTCAGAAAAGTTGCGCTTTGCAGTATTATCAGCTATACTTATTTTTGCCGTGCTAGATGGGGAGTTAGCGGTGCCCTGTAACTCGCAATCCGCTTTAGCGAGGTTGAATTCCTGTTTGAGGTTATGTTTATGCGGGGTTTGGCGCTTGCGAGCAGTGTTGACAGTTGGGTCCTCCGCAATGGACGCTTGTGAACTCGGTCAGGTCCGGAAGGAAGCAGCCGTAAGTAAGTTAGTTCATGTGCCGGGGGAGTGCCTGGCTCGAGCTGTGGTGCAAGAGTGCCGCCTGGGTTACATTAATCAAGGGCAGGTGCACGGTATACATTTTTTATATTTCGGATGTTCACAGACACCGGCGACGCTTTTCGATGAATTCGAATGGTGCTGCGGGTGTTTTTTGTTTGGCTTGAGGCTTTGATCATGTATAATAAGAGATAGAGTATTTTTGCAGAATTTCTGTAAGGAAACAAGAAGGGAACGGTCCATGTGACTCATATTGCCTTGTACCGTGCCTGGCGTCCCCAGACGTTTCGGGACATGGTGGGACAACAGCATATTGTGCAGACGCTGCAAAATGCGATAAAAGAGGATCGCGTGTCGCATGCCTATTTGTTCAACGGTCCCCGTGGGACGGGGAAGACGACGACAGCTAAGGTATTGGCGAAAGCAGTCAATTGTGAAGCTGGCCCGGCAGTGGAGCCCTGCAATGAATGCGACGCATGCCGTGGTATTACAGCTGGTCATATTATGGATGTCGTGGAAATTGATGCTGCCTCCAATCGGGGTATTGACGAAATTCGCGATATACGGGATAAGGTGCGCTACGCCCCGTCTGAAGTGCGATATAAAGTGTACATTATTGATGAGGTGCACATGCTTACTTCAGAGGCGTTCAATGCTTTGCTCAAAACATTGGAAGAGCCGCCTGCACATGTTATCTTTATATTAGCAACAACGGAGCCGCACAAGCTTCCTGCAACGATTATTTCCCGCTGCCAGCGTTTTGATTTTCGGCAGGTGTCGCTTGCCGAGCAGTCGGAGCGGTTGCATGAGATTTGTAAGGAAGAAGGCATTAGCGCCGAAGATGATGCAATTGCTTATATTGCAAGGTTGTCAGAAGGCGGCATGCGTGACGCTATCAGCTTGCTGGAGCAGGTAGCGGCTTTCGGAGGCGGGAGCATTACGCTGGATGGTGCTGTTGATGTGACGGGCGGTATGGCGGCCGACCAGTTCTACGAGCTTGCGGAAGCGGTTCGCGATCGTGATGTTGGCGCTGTGATGCCGCTTGTCGAAAGCTTGACGCAAGCGGGCAAGAGTGCGGATAAGTGCATGGAGAACCTTATTTATTATTTTAGGGATTTGCTTGTGCTTAAGCTTGCTCCACAAGGCGGAGCAGCAACGGAACGCGTCGTTGACGCGGATCGTTTTCGAGCAATGGCGGATGCTTTTACGTCGGAGCGCCTGTTTCGCATGATTGATACGCTGAATAGCTATCAATCCGAAATGAAACATGCGGCTCAGTCGCAGACGCTCTTCGAAGTCGCGCTGATGAAAATTTGCACTATCGGCGATAGCCGCGAAAGCGCGTCTGTAGGGGATGCTACCCAGCCATCTGGCGGAGCAGCTAGTTCTTCCGCAGAGGTGGGCCGTCTGCGCCAGCAGGTGGAGCAGCTCGAGCGCAAGCTGGAGCAGCTATTGCAAAGTGGCGTTCCTGCTGCTGGTGGAGGTGCATCAGCCAGCGGTGCAGCATCCCGGGCCGGGGCAAATGGCAATCGTCCTGCCTTTAATAACCGCAGTGGCGGCTCCAGCTCCGTTTCTGTCCGCTCGCCAGTTAAGCTGGGGCCATATTTATCCGCTGCTGGCAGCAGTGAAACAGGGCAAGTTCGGATGAAGTGGAGCGAGCTGCTGCAGCGGGTGAAGGAAACCAAAATTACTGTCCATGCGTGGTTGGTGGATGGTGAGCCGGTATCGGTGGCGGACGGCACCGTGTTGGTTGCATTTAAAAACACGATGCACCGGGAAACAACGGAGAAACCGACGCATAAAGAAATTATTGAGCGGGTTTTGCAAAGCGTGTTCGGGCAACCGCTTCAGCTTGCGACGGTTATGATTAAAGAATGGCAGTCTGCAACAGATAGTGGCTCAGAAACTCCGGACGAAGCGTTTGAGCTGCAATCGGATATGCCTGACGCAGCGCCAGCCCAGCCAAAATGGGTAGAGGAAGCGGTAAAGCTGTTTGGTGAAGAGCTTGTCGTCGTGAAAGAGGATTTTTAACTATAAATAAGAGGTGATTATAATGAACAATATGAATCAAATGATGAAGCAAGTGAAGAAGATGCAAGAGCAAATGATGAAGGCGCAGGAAGAGCTAGTCCACAAAACCGTTGAAGGAACAGCAGGAGGCGGCGTAGTTAACGTTACCGTAAACGGCCACAAAAAAGTTCTCGATATTACAATCAAACCGGAAGCGGTAGATCCGGAAGATGTAGAAATGCTGCAGGACCTGATTATTACAGCTGTAAACGATGCCCTCTCAAAAGTGGATGATGTTGCAAACCAGGACATGGGTAAATTTACAGGTGGCATGAAAATCCCAGGCTTGTTCTAGAAATAAGCCGCTGCTCGTTCTGATTTGAAAGGAGCTACACCTGTTGCATTATCCCGAACCGATAGCGAAGTTGATTGACAGTTTCACCAGGTTGCCGGGTATTGGACCGAAAACAGCTGCGAGACTGGCTTTTTATGTGCTGCGCATGAAGGAGGATGACGTCATTGATTTTGCAAAAGCGCTCGTAAGCGTGAAACGCAATCTGACCTATTGCTCCGTCTGCTGCAACATAACCGATACAGACCCATGCCGGATTTGCCAGGATAAGCTCAGGGACAACTCCGTCATTTGCGTCGTACAGGAATCGAAGGATTTAGTGGCGATGGAACGGACGAAGGAGTTCATGGGGCATTATCATGTGCTGCAAGGGGCGATCTCTCCTATGGAGGGAATTGGACCAGACCAGATCAAAATTGCCGAGCTGCTGCGCCGTCTCAGTGATGAGCGAGTGCAGGAACTTATTCTGGCGACTAATCCGAATGTCGAAGGAGAGGCGACCGCGATGTATATATCGCGGCTTGTGAAGCCTTTTGGCATACGGGTCACGCGAATTGCCCATGGCTTGCCAGTTGGTGGCGATTTGGAATATGCCGATGAAGTTACGTTGTCCAAAGCATTGGAAGGCCGCAGAGAGCTGGGCTAAAGATAGGCAAAGCTGTTCTTATCGTACAAAACGATAGGGGCAGCTTTTTTTATTTGAGGCATGTAAGGGGATGTGCGAGTAACGTACTGCTTTATCGCTTAGAGAGCTGTTGTGGTTGATTGATAACGACGCAAGTTCTATTTACAAGGCTCTTCGCTTATATATGGAATAGGGGCAGCCTTGGCTTTTGAATGGACAAGCGGGAGGTCATGAGAGGATGAAACAGCTCAATAAATGGAGAAGCGGTAATATGACGGAGGAGAAAAAGGCGGTTAATGGTGTGCAGGGGGAGATGGATGCCTTGCAGTGGACTGATCAACTGCGCCAGGAAATTTATGAGGCACATATGGAATGGGAAAATGCAAACCGCTTTTTCGACTATGCTTTGGGAAAAGACCAGATTGATTATGCGATATATGCCATTATTACGGCTGAAAAGCGTTATGACTCTTTGCTTCGCACCGCCAAAAGAGCTTGCAAAAGCTGGTCTGAATGGAGGGCGGTCCAATGATGAATAGCCTGTTAGTTGTTGTTCTGGTTTTCTCATCGGTTGCGCTGCTTGCCATAATCGTTCGACATCGTCTTTCATGGTCATGGGCCAAAAGCTTCACCTTGCATCTAGTCAGTGCCTGTGCCGTTCTTTATTTGTTGAATTACTCCGGTCTTATTTCTGATATTAAAATCCCCATTAATCCGGCAACGATATCAACAGTCGTCGTACTCGGTATTCCGGGTATAGCGCTTATTGTAGGTTTGCAGCACATGCTGGTTTAAGTATTTAGGAAGCAACAAAAGGCTGTATTAATGGACTAAAGGAGATCAGGGCAAGCTTGAAATAAGAGCTGTCCTGATTTTTTTGTATAAGGGTTGACTTGTCCAGCTAGTTCATGGTATTCTATATCTCGCGTCAAGGGCGGGTACATACAGCGTTGAAAAACACTGAAAAAGTTTTTTAAAAAAGTACTTGCAATTGCCTAGGCGCCTGTGA